>DASXXR010000524.1:0-15207 GCA_036502945.1 Paraburkholderia sp.
ACCCGCTTACCCTTTTCGTGAAAAGCGGCGCCGAGATGCATCGCAATAGTGCTTTTCCCAACGCCGCCCTTTTGTTGCGTTACTGCGATGATTTCTGCTGCCAATCTTCACCCCCTCTTTTTTGGACGCTGGTGAATTCTACCTTGATGCATTTTTGTTTCAATGTCTTTTGTCGTGAACTTGCTACAAGTTATCCGTTCGGCCAAGGTTTATGCGCATAAAGGTGTGGCCCTTCGGGCTTTAACGTCCGGGCCGCGTGAATGAGTGTCGTAACCACGGCCAATTGCCGTGTCGTAGTTATGGCTGGACCGCACTCGCACATCCATGGCGATGTACGAAACGAAATCAGAGGCGCAGAGAGGATCGCCGCGCCCCAGATTGGGCTCGCGAGAGGGTGATCTGAGACGACGTCGGCATCTTTATGCGCATAAAGTGCCTTGCCGCCGTGTTCGGAAGATGTCACGCGCCCGACGGCCCGCGGCGTTGAAATTGAGCCTTCGCTTCACGGGCGAAGCGCAGCGGTGGATTTTTGCTGATTCGACCGACGACGAGCGCGGGGCGGCCGAAAGCTCGATCGCTAACCTACGTCCGAATCGTGTGAAAGTTCGACGCGTTGATCGCCGCCTGCTTTGGAGATATCCACGCGGTCCTCAATGCGAAGGCAACCGTGGAAAACGGATGTGACGTCTAAAAGATATAGACCTAAAGATAAAACAAGCATCGACCACCTAATCTGCGACATCTGGATAGGTCGAAAGAAGTGATGTCATGTACCGGCACCGCTCATCGCATTCAAGCCGAAAGAAAGCCAGGCGCCGTTATCACTACCCCAAGCCTCCAACCATGATCACGATCTACCACAACCCGCGCTGCTCGAAATCGAGAGGCGCATGCGACTTGATTGCCAACACTTGCAACCGGTCCAACGAACCCGTAAGAATCATCGAATATTTGCGCAAGCCGCTGACTGTCGAGCAATTGAAGGAGTTGAAAAAGATGTTGGGTTGTTCCGTCCGAGAAATGCTGCGCGACACAGAGGATGAATACGAACAACTAGGTCCAGGCGCCGCTGAATTAACAGACGATCAGTTATACCAGGCGATCGCAAAGCATCCCATCCTGCTGCAACGTCCCATAATCGTTCGCGATGGGCGAGCCGTCATCGGTCGACCGCCCGAAAACGTCAAAGCGCTATTCCCCGAACAGGCGGAATAGCGCGTACAACTCCGATACAAAAATATCCGCTAAGCCTTGGCGACGGTGGCGGACAACACCGCGTCCTTCGTCACGATCTTGCCCGGAATGATGCGAAGTTCAGAAAACGTATCGGCAATCCGCTGCTGCTCGGCGAGCACTTGCGCATCGACTGGTTTGTAGATGTGCGCATAGTGTCGGAGGCCCGCTTCGATGACGCTCGCGTCGAGCCCCTGGATCGGCGCCAGTTGTACGGCCGCTTCCGTGTAGTGCCCGCGAACCCAGCCCCCTTCCTGCCCGACCTCGTCAATCACCGCTGCAATCACATCGCCATTCTGCTGCGCGAATATTCGCGCGCTCAGGAAGAATTGATGGTGGCTCACGATATCAGCACCGTCCGTGAGCAGGCGTGCATTGGTTTGCCTCTTCGCCGCTTCGAGAAACGGATCCCATATGGCCCATGCGTCGATGGCGCCGCGTTCGAATGCTGCACGCGCATCCGCCGGCGGCAGAAAGACCAGCTGAACGTCGGTGTATTTGACATTGGCTTTTTGCAGCGCGGCAACCAGAAACCAATGCACATCCGAACCTTTGTTGAGTGCGATCTTTTTCCCTTTCAGATCGGCGACCGACCGGATCACCGCATCGGCATGCACAAGAATGCCCTCGGCATGCGGCGTCGGCACTTCGTAAGCCGTGTAGACGAAGTTTGCGCCTGCGGCCTGCGCGATGACGGGCGGTGCTTCGCCAACGTAACCGAAGTCGATCGAACCCACGTTGAGCCCTTCGAGCAATTGCGGCCCGGCTGGAAATTCCGTCCATTTGACGCCGATGCCGCGCGGTGCAAAGCGCCTCTCGAGCGTGCCGTGTGCCTTGAGGAGCACGAGGGTGCTTGCCGCCTTCTGATAGCCGATGCGGATTTCCCTTGTGCGCGTATCGGCGATGGAGGGCAGGGCGGCGGCGGCGAGCGTGGCGCCCGCGCCGGCAAGAAACGCGCGACGCGTCAAAGTGGGATAGCGGGACATGATAGGCAAGTGACGTCGAAACAGAACGGCCGCTACGTGGACCGATTGCGCTCAACGATAATTTGCCCGCGATCTTTCGGGAACCGATCAATTCGCATAAGCAAATCACGAGCACGCCAGCGCGTTACGATCTGATTCGTTCACCCGGAACGGCAGGAATCGATGGATGACTGGCGCACCTGACGTTCGCTCGTCCAGTAAACTGCCCGCACGGACATACCCGAAAAACCTGAAGCAGGGAGACTGCGATGCTGGAACTGCGACCGTCTTGCGAAGGGTGCGGCAAATCCCTGCCGCCTGACGCCGTTGACGCAATGATCTGCACCTACGAGTGCACCTTTTGTGAGGTCTGCGCACTGACCTCTTTACGCAACGTATGTCCGAACTGCGGCGGTAACTTCGAGCATCGGCCGATTCGTCCGCAGGCGATGCTCGCAAAAGATCAGGCCGCGACGCGCCGACGCCCAGCTGGAGTCGACGAAGCATCGCACGCAGCCTTTCTCGCGCGATATCGCACGACACCGCCAGCCGAACGCTAACCGCGAGTAGAGCGGGAGGGGAAAGGGAAGCAACGAGGCGCAAGCACTCGCGTGCGCGGTTCACTCATGCGTCCCGCTTTCGCTTGAGTCATCGAGGCCGCTCATCGCACGCGAGGCCGCCCGCAATAGACCGATATGCCGGCGGTAGTTGCGGCATCCACTGCACGTCGGCAGGTGGACACCGACGGCCAGCCATTCGCCGACGGTCAGCCGCCGCTCAAGCGCGTCGGATAGCAGGCGCGTGATGTTCTTACACTTCCCCATAGACATCCTCGCTGGAAAGTCCTTTTTCGGTCAGGCATGTGCGTAGCCGGAGCCTCGCGCGGTACATCAGCACGCTGCAGTGGTTCGCCGTCATCCGCAATTGGGCGCAGATTTCCGTCGTCTCCAGATCGAGAAACTCGCGCATCATGAAGACGCGTCCAATGTGTTCCGGCAGGTGATCGAGGCACATTTCAAACAGTATCCAGAACTGTTGCTGCCGCAGCGCCGACTCCGGGGTGGGCCATGGGCCCGGCTGAGCTTCCGGCGACCAGTGACCGTTCTCCTTGAACAGCTCGCGATCGAGCAATGCTTCGCCGTCGAGTTCCTCGTCGAGCGCCGACAGGTTGATCGTTCGCTGCCGTGCACGCAATGTGTCGATCAGCTTGTGGCGCAGGATGCCGAATACCCATGTCTTGTGCTGCGATTGCGCGGTAAAACTGCTGGCTTGCGTCCATGCAGCGGCCAGTGCCTCCTGTACTGCGTCCTCCGCCGCCGCGGCGTCGCGCAGTTGCAGACGCGCGAAGCGGACGAGATCGCGGCGCAACTGCGTCAAATAAGCGGGATCCTCGAACCCGCGCTGAGCCGCCGCCGCCGTCATGCAAGCCTCCGCCGCTGCGTATGGCGCGAGCATGTCGTGGCGGAGTCGAAGCGCCGCCGCCAGCGTTTCTCAAGATCGATCGTTTTCATGGCTGGGAGAATCGTTACGCCCGATTCGGGCTTGTCGCCCATTTTCCCGCACGTTGCGATCGATGCGAACGGAATTCGTCGATGCGCACCGCACGCGTGTGCGCCCGACAAGATCCAGTCGAACTTCGACCGCTTTTATGACAAAAGCGGCCGCGAAAGTTTGCGTTTTACTGACAGCAGAACGGAGGGCGATCGATCTTGCTATGTGGACACCGCCGACCGCAGGCTTGATTCGTAAGGAATCGTGTCGATTTATCCACAAGGTTATTCAGAAAATCTGTGGATAACCTGCGCGAGATCGAGTTTGTCCACAGGCTGTCCGCATTCCTTGCAGCGCGAGCCGTATCCAAATTACCGTCGGCCAACTATGCTTACGAAGCTGCCTTTTTCATGCGTCACCCTCTCCGAGAGGAAAAGGAAAACATGACCCATCACATTGCAATCATCGTCGGCAGCCTGCGCCGAGCCTCAACTAACAGGCAACTAGCCGTGGCGTTGACGTCATTGGCTCCCGCGGACTTTTCATTCGAGTTCATCGATATCGGAAGCCTTCCGCTTTACAACCAGGACTACGACGCGGACTTTCCCGAAGTGGCGCGCCACTTCAAGCAGCGAATCGAGGCTGCGAACGGTCTGCTATTCGTGACCGCCGAATACAACCGTTCGATTCCGGGTGTGCTGAAAAATGCGCTGGATTGGGGCTCGCGCCCGCTAGGAAAAAGTTCATGGCGCGGCAAGCCAGGTGCGGTGTTGGGCACCTCGCCCGCTGCGACGGGGACAGCGTTATCGCAGCAGCATCTGCGCAATGTTCTGACTCATCTGGACGTGCCGACGCTCGGCCAGCCGGAAATGTTCATCAAGCACGACGCCACGCGTATCGACGCCGACGGCAAGATTCTCAGCGACGAGACGCGCAAGTTTCTGCAAGTGTTCGTCGATCACTACGTTCAGTGGGTCAAGAAGCACGGCAGCTGAATCTCGCAGCGTAAGCAGGCGCTCACATTCAAGCGCAGCGGCGGCACAGGGTCACCCGGCGCCGCCGCCCGATTTGCAGACTTCAGCCCGTCGCGGATCTCAATGGTGGTGATGATGGTGGCCGGTCACCCGTTCCCATCCGTGTTTCACCGCGGCCTTGAAGCGTTCCCAGCTTCCCTCCGGCGACGTCCGCTCCCAGTCTTGCCTTGCTTCGGGCTCGACGTCGTCCCATGGTCGATCCTGATAGCGCATATCGCGCCCCATCGATGCGCCATAGCGGTAAGCCGGCACGTATTCGTCGTACCGGGCGCCTGCGCTGGTGCCATATTCCTCGTGGTAGTGCGTGCGAAAGTCTTCTTCGTACTCCAGGAATTCGTCGGGGATCGGCGCGCCCAGGCCGCCGCCGGAGCTGTCCGACCATCCGCTTTCGCCCGCGGCAGGTCGGTAATCGCCGGCGCGAACGCCCGGCGATGTCGCTGGAACGTCCGCTGCGGATGCGCGTTGCGGCGAGAGATAGTCATCGGGCCTATCCGATACGCGCCCGACGCCGGCATCGAAGGTGTCTTCGGTGAAGCGGGCCCTGCCGCTGGCGCCGGGATTCAACGTCGGCGATGAATAGTCCGGCGGCAACGCTGCGGCTCGAATAGCTTGATCCTCGTCCGGCATGGCGGGTGCGCGTGCGAAGCCGGAAGGCGCGCCCGACGGATAGTCCACGGGGGGCACACTTCGCTGCGACTGCATCTGCGTCTGCGTCCGATAGTCGTCAGACATATCAACCGCACGCGCGCGATCGTCCGCATCCGCGCCAAAGTCATCCGTTGCGCCAGTTGCCGGAGCGCCCCGACCGATGGGCGGCATGCTTCGTTGCGATTGATACTGCCCGTGCGGCGCGGCCGACGTGCGTCCGATTTCCGACGGGTCCGATTGGTATCCAGCGGCTCCTTGAATCGTCGTCGCGGGATAATCGACCGGCGGCACGCGCGCCGTGTCGGCAAGGTCAGGCCGCAACACAGCGCCCGACCCCGGCGCGCTGCCCGCCGCGATCGCCGCGCGCGACGCGTCGTCGATCGGCGTATCGTGCGGCGGCGCTTCCATGCGCGCCCATTCGCGAGCTTCTTCGGCCGCCCGCAGCGGCTCGCGCGGCGGCTGGGTGGCAGTTGGAACGGCCGCCGTGCCGCCGATGCCCAGTTCGTCGAGCATCGAATGTTCGCGCCGCGTCTGCACGTCATCGTCGTCCTCAAGCGCTTCCCAACCTCGGGAACGCTCGCCGACGTCAATCGCGCCCAGTCTCTTCAGCGTGTTGTGTGCGAGTTCCGCATGCGCCTCGCTGGACGCGTTGACGCACACCACCACAGCGCCGCGCCGCACCGCGTTCCTATAGTGCTCGGCGGCCGGCGCGTCGGCTCCCGACGTCGAAAACAAGCTCGAGAAAAAACGTTCGATGTTTGCCAATACGCCCGGTGACTCGTCGTCGGCGGCAGGCGGCGTTTCAGGGTTGGCTTGCAGTTCGACGTCGTTGTGGCTGAAGCCGGTTTGCACAAGCGTGTTGCGGGCGCTGTCCGCCTCGGTATAGGTGTTGAATAGGCCGATAACCGTATGTCGCATGGCTGCCTCCCGGTGACCTGCTGGAGCCGGCGACGCAGGGACGCATCGCCCTTCCGCTCACTGCACCCAAGGGCCGCAACGATCGTGCCGGACCCCGCTCAATGGCTGTCGAGTGCCGTCAGCGCGAACCGGCCGCCATCGCGCAGCGGCCGTATCCGCTGTATTGCAGAGAGGCGCGGCGCGCTTTTACAAACAATCGGTAAGCCCGTCAATGAACGGCAAATCCGACAACCGTCCCCGATACAGTCAATCCGCCGGATGGGCATGCGCCTGCGCCAGATCTTGCTGAAGCGCTTGCAGAAATTTGTCGAGCAATGCGATATCGAATGGCTTTGGCAATACGCGCGCATCGACGTGACGTGCCCGTTCAAGTTCCTCCGCATAGCCCGTCACGAGAATGACGGGCAGCTTCGTTTCGAACTGCTGGATCGCTTCGGCGAGGTCGATACCGTTCAGTTTGCCCGGCATATGAATGTCGGAGATCACCAGATCGAACGGCAACGGTTCGCCGCTGCGCGCGTGCTTCGCGCGGGCGTCGTCGAGCAACCGCAACGCGGTGTCGGCATTGAACACGCCGGTGACTTCGTGACCCATCATCTGCAGCAGTGCTTCCGTGCCGGCTGCAACCTCGTCGTTGTCCTCGACGAGCAGGATCCGCAGGCCGTGTGGTGCGCCGGCTTCGTCGGCAGCGGGCTCGGCGGGCGGCCCGGCTTCCGGCAGCTCTGCCGCGCGCGGCAGATACAGACGTACCGACGTGCCCGCGCCCGTCGCGCTGTCGATGGCCGCGAGTCCGCCGGAGCGCTCGCAGAACGCAAACACATGGGGCAAGCCGAGGCCCGTGCCCATGCCCTTCGGCTTGGTCGTGAAAAGCGGTTCGAACGCCCGCGCGAGAATTTCAGGCGGCATGCCGATACCGGTGTCCTCCAGCGACAACTGCACGAAGTCGCCCGTCAGCGGAAAGCCATCCTCGTGACGAAACGTGATGTTGGCCGCCCGCACGGTAAAGCGGCCGCCGTGCGGCATCGCATCGCGCGCGTTGACCGCGACGTTGATCAGCGCGAGCTCGAGTTCGGCAACGTCGACGCGGATCGGCCAGACGCTCGTGCCGATGTCCATCACGAGCGACACCTTCGCGCCGAGCGACGCCCGCAACAATTCGCGGCAGCCGGGCAGCCAATGCTCGACCGCGAGCGTCTCGTTGCGCAGCGGCTGCTTGCGCGCGACGCCGAGCAACTGCCGGGTCAGCGACTGGCCGCTTTTCAGCGCGCGCTCCACGGCCGACAGTTCGCGGTCGAATGCGGCCGCCTTGCGCCGGCGCAGGATCTGCACGTTGGCCGAGACGATCATCAGCAGATTATTGAAGTCGTGCGCAACGCTGCCGACCAGATTGCCGAGCGCTTCCATCTTGCGCGACTGCCGGTAAGCGGATTCGATCGAACGCCGCATCGACGCTTCCGCCTGCCAGCGCTCCCACGCTTCCTCCTCGGCGGAAAGCCGTTTCAGCGATAGCCAGAGCACGCACCACAGCACGATCGACGGCACGAACATCGCGAGGATCAGCACGCTTAGATGCTGGTACCAGGCGGCCCAGATCGCCGATGTGCGATAGCCGCATGCGACATACACCGGATAGGATCCGACGCGCCGGAACGCGACGATCTGCCTATCGCCGTACATCACCGAATGAACCCTGACGACGCCCTCGCGGCGTCCTTCGGCGAGCGCCCGAGTGAAAGGCGAGTGCGGCGGTTCGATGGGCGCGGGCCGGCTGGGCGGATAGTTCGCGAGCACCGCGCCATCGGCACGCGTGATGCCGAGCGTCATCGGAGCGTTGTGGCCGCCGAGCAGATCGCGGTAAAACGCGCTGAAGTAGCCAGGCCGCAATGCGACCGACACGATGCCAGCAAACGCGTCGCCGGGGCCGCGCCGCGCGACGCCCGTATTGAACACCGCTTCGCCCGGGACGCTGCCCGCCATCACCTTCGACACATGCTCGATGATCTTGCCGTCGCGAATCCCGATGAAATCGTCGCGTTCGGCAATCGACAACGGCGGCGCCGGAAAAAGCCGGCTGCTCGCGAGCAGCGCGCCGCTGCTGCTGAAGATCGACACCGACGCCACTTGCGGATAGCCGCCGCCCATCTGTTGCAGCTTGTCGTGGATGGCGGCTTCACGTGCGCGGATGCCGGCGTCGTCGAGGCCTTGCACGAGATCGACGACGCGCGCATCGAGCGCTTCGTTCATATCGAAGACTTTCAGCGCGTGCTCTTCGGTGACGCGCACGGTGCGCAGCGTGACATCGGTCGCCTCGGCTTCGCGCGCGCGGAAGTCGTTGAACGCCAACACCACGACGAAAATGCACGGCAAAACGATCGCCGCGATCAGCAGCGCGATCAGCGTCATGCGGCGCACGGCAAAATTGTGCTCAGGCACGGTCGGGAATACTGCCTCCTCCGGCCGGTTGCCGGGCCCGCGGTTTTCTTGTGCCGCTTCGGGCCGATCAGAGGTCATGGTGAGCGCCGCGGTGATTATCGATAGATATGAACATGACTCTTATCATCATAGTGCCGGCGTCCTTATTCACTTCGCACTCACGATACTCATGAAACAGTGACAAATCAGGAAGCGCAAACGTACACAAAAGTATAAACGGCAGGATTTATTCAACTGAAAGTCAAAATACACTCAAAGATGTCAATTCAAAGAGTGGTTTTTGTTCATTGAAGCCATATTGGCGAGTTGCCTTTTCGCCGGTTTGATTCGAGAATCGCGCCACGATAAATGATGCGCCAGCCATATTCGGGCGCAATAGCGCGAGGGGCACCCGAGGTCGCGCAAAACGAGGTGACAGGTAGTTCGCGAATACCGGCGCGGCATCACGGAGCAAATCACGACCGTTTTGTCGCGCAGATTCCGCTACGGGTTGCTTCGAAAATGCCAGACATTATGGCCGTTGATCGCGCGGACGCTTTTTCGCCCGCGCGCCTCGGCTGCATTTACACCGCGTGTCGCGCGTATTTTTCGCCTTCACCCTGCGCACGGACACGGGATACGCGAGCGGCTTCTAAAGAATCGCCGACTACCGCCGATAACACGTACGAGACAATTCCGTTCTGATCTACCACTATGCCTTTGCCCATTGTGATCGCCGACGATTCGCTGCTCGCCCGGAAGCTGCTCACAAAGGCGCTGCCGCCGGACTGGGACATCGAGATCACCTACGCATCGAACGGGCGCGAGGCACTCGCACTGTACCGCGCGGGTAAGGCGTCCGTGATGTTCCTCGATCTGACGATGCCGGACATGACGGGCTATCAGGTACTGGAAGCGCTGCAGCACGAAGATCTGAACACATTTGTGATCGTCGTATCCGCCGATATCCAGCCGATGGCGCAGGAGCGCGTGCGAACGCTGGGCGCGGCCGCGTTTATCGCGAAGCCCGTGACCCCCGAGGCGATCGCTCCCATCCTCAAGGAGTACGGGTTGTATGCCTGAGCGAGTTCTCACCGAAGACCAGCGCGACGCGTTGCAGGAGGTCGCGAACCTCGCGATGGGGCAGGCTGCGACGCGCCTCGCGTTGCTGCTCGACGCGTTCATCGAATTGTCGGTACCGCGCGTGCGGATGGTCGCGGTGCGCGACACGGCGCAAGCGCTGCGCGAAATGACCGGCATCAACGAGATGGTGAGCGCGGTGCGGCAGGGCTTCCGCTCCGATATCAAGGGCGAGGCGCTCGTGATCTGCAAGAGCGGCAGCATCGACCAGTTGTGCGCGCTCGTCGGCGATCCGTACGCGAAATCCGCCTACGAGGCGACGACCCAGGAAGAACTGATTTTCGACGTCGCGAACGTGCTGACGGGCGCGTGCGTGTCCTGCATCCTCGATCAACTGGGGCGCACACCGGTGTTTTCGCCGCCGGGCCTGCTCGGCACGGCGATGTCCCTCGACGACGTGTTCCAGCCGGGCGTACTCGCGTGGGAAGTCGCACTCCTGATCGAGGTGAATTTCTCGCTGGAAGACCGAAGCTTTCGCGCGCATCTCGTGATGCTGATGGCGGAGGAGTCGATCCGGCACCTGAACGATGCGCTCGATGCGCTGCTATCCAGCCTATGAATGCCTTGACTGTGTCCCTGAGCGATCTGGTTGTCGAACGTGTCGGCTTCGGCATTTTCGTGCTCGACCGTCAAATGAATGTGCTGATGTGGAACCGCTTCATGCACGACCACAGCGGCTTGTCGGCCGGGCAGGTGGTGGGCCGGTCGATCTTCGCGAGTTTTCCCGAACTGCCGCGGGTGTGGCTTACGCGCAAGCTCGAAAGCGTGTTTCAACTGGGCAGTTTCGCGTTCAGTTCGTGGGAGCAGCGTCCCTATCTGTTCAAGTTCGATCACGACCGGCCGATTACCGGCGGCGTCGACTTCATGCAGCAGGACTGTACCTTCATGCCGCTGATGCGCGAGCGCGAAGTGGAGGCAGTGTGCGTGACCGTTTCGGATGTGACGCACGTCAGCATCGTGCAGCGCGAGCGCGAAGAAGCGGTTGCGAAGCTGCAGGAGTACGCCGACCGCGACGGCTTGACCGGCATTTCGAATCGCCGCTATTTCGAAGCGCGGCTGCGCGATGAATACGTCCGCTGGCAGCGCTACGGCGGCGAGCTGTCGGTGCTGCTGTTCGATCTCGATCACTTCAAGAAGATCAACGACCAGTTCGGCCACGTCGCCGGCGACTTCGTGCTGCGCGAGATGGCGCAGCGCGTCGCGGGCGTCGTGCGGTCGCAGGATACGTTCGGCCGTTTCGGCGGCGAGGAATTTGCACTGCTGTTGCCATGCACGCCGCTCGAAGACGCGATGCTGGTCGCTGAGAAAATCCGCAACACGATCGGCGATCAGTCCGTCGACGTGCAGGGCGTGAGCGTGCCGGTGACGGCGAGCGTCGGCGGCGCGGCGGCGCGTACGGGCGTGCCGGCGTACGAAGCGTTAATCAACGAGGCCGATGCGGCCCTGTACACTGCGAAGCGGCAGGGGCGCAATCGTTCGGTCGCCTTTACCTAGCCCGGTCCAGCCCGTTGCGGGGTCGCCGGCTGAGTGTTTTGCCCGCCGCTCAGCGACCGAATCTAAAGGTTGGTATACTTTCGCCCGGTCGGCCTCCCAGTCGGCTTATTCGCGCGTGTCCGCGCGCGCGGGCGGCTTGCCCTGCGGGTAGGCATGACTTCTTGATCGCCCCACATTGGGCGCCTCAGCGGAGATTGTCTTGGCCGTTTCCAATCTTGTCGTGGACGATACAAAAACCAACGCCGCTGCCGTGACTTCGGGCAGCTCGTTTTACCTTGCCATGCGCATTCTGCCGACGGCGCAGCGTGACGCGATGTACCACGTCTATGCGTTTTGCCGTGCGGTCGACGACATCGCCGACGGCACCGACGCGCCCGCCGAACGAGCCGCCGCGCTCGAGCGCTGGCGCGCGGACATCGACGCATGCTATGCCGGCGCGCCGCGCGATTCGTTGCGCGAATTGACGCGGCACATCCATACGTTCCATCTGCAGCGCGAAGATTTCCACGCGATGATCGACGGCATGGCGATGGACGCGGACGCCGACATCTGCGCTCCCGATGAAGCCACGCTCGACCTGTATTGCGACCGGGTCGCGAGCGCGGCGGGCCGCTTGTCGGTGAGGATATTCGGGATGGAGGAGAAGCCGGGCCACGATTTATCCCATCATCTGGGCCGCGCGCTGCAGCTGACCAACATCCTGCGCGACATCGACGAAGACGCCGAGATCAACCGCTGCTACCTGCCGCGCGAATTGCTCGCGCGCGAGGGCATTGCGGTGGCGAGCCCGTCGGCGATCGCCGACGATCCATCGCTGCCGCGCGTCTGCGTAACCCTCGCCGAGCGCGCGAAACAGCACTTCGCCGCCGCGGACGCGATCATGGACGGGTGCCCGCGTGTCCAGGTCCGTGCGCCGCGCATCATGTCCGGTGTCTATCGTTGCCTGCTCGAGCGGGCCATCGAGCGCGGCTTTGACATTCCGCGCACGAAAGTCCGCAAGCCGCGTGCGCGGCTCTTGTGGATTCTCGCGCGGTACGCATTTTTTTGATGCAAAAGCTTGTCCACGTGATCGGCGCAGGCCTTGCTGGCCTCGCCGCCGCGGTGCAATTGCAGCGCCGCGGCGCACAGGTGGTGCTGTACGAAGCGGCGGATCAGGCGGGCGGGCGCTGCCGCTCCTACTATGACCGTGCACTTGGCGCGACCGTCGATAGCGGTAATCATGTGGTGTTGTCCGGTAATCAGGCAACCTTGAACTACGTGCGCGCGATCGGCTCGGCGGATGAACTCGTCGGACCGGCGCGGCCTGAATTTCTGTTCGTGGATCTGACGACGCGTGCGAGTTGGACGCTGCGCCTGTCGCCGGGGCGAATGCCGTGGTGGGTGCTCGATGCTGCGGCTCGTGTGCCTGGTACCCGTCTCGCCGACTATCTTTCGCTCGCGCCGCTGTTGTTCGCGAAGCCGGGCCGGACGATCGCGCAGACCATCCGCTGTAACGGCCCGCTGTGGGATCGGTTGCTCCGTCCGCTGCTGCTGGCGGCGCTCAATGTCGACCCGCGTGACGGCACGGCCGAACTGGTGGGCGCCGTGATGCGCGAGATGCTTGTTGCAGGCGGCGAAGCATGCCGGCCGCTGATCGCGCGCAACGGGCTCAGCAGCGCATTCATCGATCCGGCGCTGCGGCTGCTGCAGCACGGCGGCGCGTCGATCCGGCTCGGTGCGCAGTTAAAGGAAATTGAATTCGCCGAAGGCCGGGTTGTCGCGCTGCAGGTCGGCGACGAGCGGATTGTGCTCGAGGCCGGCGAGGCGGTGGTGCTGGCCGTTCCGCCGCAGGTCGCGCAGACGCTCGTGCCGGGCCTGAAGGCGCCGCAGCGTTTTTCGCCGGTCGTCACTGCGCATTTTGCCGTCGAACCGCCCGTCGGCCAGCCGGCGGTGCTGGGGCTTGGCAACGCGACGGCCGAATGGCTTATCGCATTCAACGGGCGTCTGTCCGCGACCATCAACAACGCGGACCGGTTGCTCGACACGTCCAGCGAGACGCTCGCCACGACGATCTGGACGGACGTTGCCCGCGCAACCGGTTTGCCCGTCGAACCGATGCCGGCGTGGCAGGTCGTAGTCGAACCACGCGCGACGTTCGCGGCGCTGCCGGACGAAGAGATGCGCCGCCCCGCGACGCGCACACGCTGGAATAATCTGATGCTTGCGGGCGACTGGACGGCTACCGGCCTGCCCGCAACGATAGAAGGAGCGATCCGGTCGGGCCAGAAGGCCGCGGATAGGCTTCTGAATGAACCGATGGAACGCCGATGAACGATTTATCTCTCGCCCAGCAGTTGGGCGAAGTCAGCCCCAAAGCCAGTCTTGAAGCCAGCGCCGTCGACTTGGCGGCCCACGCCGATACGCTTGACGCAGCCGTTGCGCGCGCAACCGACGCGATTCTCGCCGACCAGCGCGAGGACGGCCACTGGGTCTACGAACTTGAAGCCGACGCGACGATTCCCGCGGAATACGTGCTGCTGGTTCACTACCTCGGCGAGACGGCGAATCTCGAACTGGAACAGAAAATCGCGCGTTACTTGCGCCGCATCCAGCGGGCGGACGGCGGCTGGCCGCTCTTCACCGACGGCGCAATGGATGTCAGCGCGACGCTCAAGGCGTACTTCGCGCTAAAGATGATCGGGGATCCTGAAGACGCCGAACACATGCGCCGCGCGCGCGACGCGGTGCTGTCGCATGGCGGCGCCGAAACTGTGAACGTCTTCACGCGCGCAATGCTGGCGCTGTTCGGGGTGATCTCGTGGCGCGCTGTGCCGATCATGCCGGTCGAGATGGTGCTGCTGCCGCAGTGGTTTCCGTTTCATCTGTCGAAAGTGTCGTACTGGGCGCGCACGGTCCTCGTGCCGTTGCTCGTGCTGGCCGCGAAGCGCCCGGTCGCGCGCAATCCGCGCGGCGTGCGTATCGACGAACTGTTCGTCGGCGCGCCCGTCAACACCGGCATGCTGCCGCGCGCGCCGCATCAAAGCAAAGGCTGGTTCCGGTTCTTCCGCGGTGTCGACAGCGTGCTGCGCGCGGTCGACGGCCTCTTTCCGATGGCCACGCGCGAGCGGGCGGTCAAGGCCGCCGTCGCGTTCGTCGATGAACGTCTGAACGGCGAAGACGGCCTCGGCGCGATTTTCCCCGCGATGGCGAACTCGGTGATGATGTACGACGCGCTCGGCTATCCGGCCGATCATCCGAAGCGCGCTATCGCACGCCGCTCGATCGACAAGCTGCTCGCGATTTACGAGGACGAAGCGTATTGCCAGCCGTGCCTGTCGCCGGTGTGGGACACGTCGCTTGCCGCGCACGCGCTGCTCGAAACCGGCGACAAGCGCGCCGAAGCGGCGGCCGTGCGCGGCTTGCAATGGCTGATTCCGCTGCAGGTTCTCGATGTGCGCGGCGACTGGATTTCGCGGCGCCCGGATGTGCGTTCGGGCGGCTGGGCGTTCCAGTACGCGAACCCGCATTATCCGGACGTCGACGACACGGCGGTCGTCGTGAGCGCGATGCATCGGGCCGCGGGCTTGACGCAGTCGACTGCACACGACGAGGCGATTGCGCGGGCGCGCGAGTGGGTCGTCGGGATGCAGAGCAGCGACGGCGGCTGGGGCGCGTTCGAGCCGGAAAACACACAGTACTACCTGAACAACATTCCGTTCTCCGATCACGGCGCGTTGCTCGATCCGCCCACAGCGGATGTTTCGGGCCGCTGTCTGTCGATGCTGGCTCAACTCGGCGAAATGCCGTCGGCGAGCGAGCCGGCGCGCCGCGCCTACGACTATCTGCTGAAGGAGCAGGAAGCCGACGGCAGCTGGTACGGCCGCTGGGGCATG
>DASXXR010000525.1:0-6166 GCA_036502945.1 Paraburkholderia sp.
TCCGTTACGGGCACGCCGAGCTGTTTCGCCTTCACGCGGTCGAGATCCACGTTCAATTGCGGCACGTTGATCTGATAGCTGGAGAACGTGGGCCCCAGCTCAGGCGTTTGCGCAGCCTTCTTCACGAACGCCTGCGTCGCATCGTTCAACGCTTCGTAGCCAACCGCGCCGTGATCCTCAATCTGCATCTTGAACCCGCCGAGCGTACCCAGGCCCAGCACCGGCGGCGGTGGAAACACAGCGACAAACGAGTCCTTGATCGCGCCGTACTGCTGGTTCAGCGCACCCGCAATCGCGCCAGCGGAAAGCGCCTTGCCTGGGCGGTCATGGAAGGGCTTCAGCTTGACAAACACGATGCCCGCGCTCGAACTGTTCGTGAACCCATTCACCGACAGCCCCGGGAACGCGACGGAGCTCTCCACGCCCGGCTGCTTCAGCGCAATCGCGCTCATGTCGCGGATCACCTTCTCCGTGCGGTCAAGCGACGCGCCGTTCGGCAACTGTGCGAACGCAATCAGGTATTCCTTGTCTTGTGCCGGCACGAAGCCGCCAGGCACGATGCGCGACACGACCACCGTAAGACCGAGCAGAACCGCGTAGACGGCCAGCATCGCACCCTTGCGTCGCAAGACGCCCGTCACGCCTTTGCCATAAGCTTCCGAGCCGCGGTGGAACACCTTGTTGAAACGCCGGAAGAAGCCACCGAGTACACGATTCATCACGCGCGTCAGCCAGTCTTCCTTGTCGCCGTGGCCGCGCAGCAGCAGCGCCGACAAAGCAGGCGAAAGCGTCAGCGAGTTGAACGCGGAGATCACCGTGGAAATCGCGATCGTCATTGCAAACTGCTTGTAGAACTCACCCGTCAAGCCGGTCATGAATGCAAGCGGCACGAACACGGCGACCAGCGTCAGCGCAATCGCGATGATCGGCCCGCTCACCTCCCGCATCGCCTTGTAGGTCGCATCGCGCGCGCTCAGCCCGCTCGCGATGTTCCGCTCGACGTTCTCGACGACCACGATTGCATCGTCGACGACGATCCCGATCGCAAGCACCATCCCGAACAGCGATAGCGCGTTGATCGAAAAACCGAATGCGAGCAACAGCGAAAACGTCCCGACGATCGACACCGGCACCGCGATCAATGGAATGATCGACGCGCGCCAGGTCTGCAGGAACACGATCACGACGACCACGACCAGCGCGATAGCCTCGAGCAGCGTATGAATCACCGCTTCGATACTCGATCGAACAAACTGCGTCGGGTCATAGACGATCTTGTACTGAACGTCCGCCGGGAAGTCCGCCGACAATTCCTGCATCGTCTTGCGGACTTCATCCGAAATTTGCAGCGAGTTCGCACCCGGCGACTGGTTAATGGCAAGCGCCACCGCCGGCTTGTTATCGAGCAGCGACCGCAAACCGTATTCCGATGCGGCGAGTTCCACCCGCGCGATATCGCGCAGATACGTGACCGCGCCGTCCGGCGCCGTCTTGACGACGATGTCGCCGAATTCGGCTTCGGTCTTCAAGCGGCCGCGCGCATTCACCGACAATTGCAGCGGCGTGCCCGGCACCGAAGGCGAAGCGCCGATCACACCAGCCGCGACCTGAATGTTCTGCTCGCGAATCGAATCGACAATTTCGGTCGCGGTCAGGCCGCGCTCCGCTACCTTGTGCGGATCGAGCCACACGCGCATCGCGTAGTCGCCGGCGCCCCACAGCTGCACCTCGCCGACACCGCGAATCCGCTCAAGCCGGTCGCGCACGTTCAACAGCGCATAGTTGCGCAGGTACGTCATGTCGTAGCGATCGTTCGGCGAGATCAGGTGCACGACCATGGTCAGCGTCGGCGAGCTCTTGATCGTCGTGATGCCGAGCCGCTGCACGTCCTCGGGCAGGCGCGGCAGCGCCTGATTCACGCGGTTCTGCACGAGCTGCGTCGCGAGGTCCGGGTTCGTGCCGAGCTTGAACGTGACAGTCAGCGTCAGATTGCCGTCACTATTGGCCTGCGACTGCATGTACAGCATGTTTTCGACGCCGTTGATCTGCTCTTCGAGCGGCGATGCGACCGCCTCGGCGATCACTTTCGGGTTCGCACCCGGATACTGCGCATGCACGACCACCGACGGCGGCACGACTTCCGGATACTCGGAGATCGGCAACTGGAAGAGCGCAATGAGGCCTGCCAGCAGGATCAAGACCGACAGCACACCCGCAAAGATGGGCCGGTCAATGAAGAATTTGGATATGTTCATGGAAGGCTCTAGTTATTGAAGCGCTTGCGCTTGAGGAATTCGCCGACCGCGAGAATCACGAATCCTTTTGCGCTTTAGCGCGCGCCTGCGTTTGGGCGACCGGCGCACCGTTCTCGTCGCCATCGCCCGTCATCGGCACCATGTGGGCGCGCACCTGATCGCCCGGACGCACACGCTGCGTGCCGTTCACGACGATGCGGTCGCCACTTTGCAAACCACCTTTGACGACGCGCAGATTGCCCTGCAGACTGCCGAGCGACACTTCGCGATAAACGACGTGGCTGTTCTTGTCGACGACGAACACGAACTTCTTGTCCTGATCGGTTCCGACCGCTGCATCGTCGATCAGCAACGCCGGATGCGGCACGCTGCCGCCTACTTTTACCCGTGCGTAGAGGCCCGGCAACAGCGTGCCATCGGCATTGTCAAAACGCGCGCGCACACGGATCGTGCCCGACGACGTATCGAGGCGGTTGTCGACCGAATCGATCGTGCCGGAGCGCGAATAGCCGCTTTCATTAGCCAGGCCAAGTTCGACCGGCACCTTGCCGCTATTCTTCACCTGGCTGATGTATTGCAGGTAAGTCTGCTCATCGGCATCGAACGATGCGTAGATCGGCGAGACGGATACGAGCGTCGTCAGCGGCGCGGCGCTTGCGCCCGCACTAACCACATTGCCAAGCGTGATCTCCGCGCGTGACACGCGGCCCGACACCGGCGCGACGATCTTCGTGTAGCCGAGATTGATCTGCGCGGCCTCGAGCGCAGCCTGGGCGCCCTTCACGTTCGCATCGGATTCGCGTGCGGCGTTCTGCTTTTCGTCGAAGTCGCGCCTGGCGATTGCGTTGTCGCCGATCAGCCGCTGCGCGCGTTCCCAGTCGGCCTGCGTATAGATGCGATGCGCCTGCGCGGCAGCCAGTTGCGCGGCAGCACGATCGACTTCCGCCTGATACGGACGCGGATCGATCACGAACAGCGTATCGCCTTTCTTCACGAGCGCACCGTCCTTGAAGTTCACCGATACGATCGTGCCCGGCACCTGCGGACGCACGTCGACTTTATCGACGGCTTCGAGGCGGCCCGAATACGATTGCCAGTCGGTAATGGTTTTCTGGACCACCGTTGCGACGTCCACTTCCGCCGCGGGGGTGGGCGCCGCTTCGGCGGCCGCACGTGCGTCGATATGAAGCGCGCCGAACGTGCCGAGCCCGGCAATGACCAGGACGACGGCGACAGCAACCGTCAGCTTTGAGCGTGTGAGAGGAAGCAATGACATGACAAACTCCGGATTTAGTTAATTCAAGCTGGTTTATGTTTATCGGAGGGCGCGCGCATCGAAGCGCCACTGAAAAAACTGCACCGCCTCCTGCAATGCGGCGGGGTGACTGGCAAGTGCGGCGTGCGAAACACTCGGATAACGGACCACCTGAGTCAGCACGCCGGCAGCGATCAGATTGCCGGCGTACTTCTCCGCTTCGACGTGCAGCACGTCGTTCTGAGCGGTCGCGATCAGCGTCGCCGGCAAGTTCGCCAAGCGCAGCGACTCGAGCGGCGCGGCATACGGATGCATGCGTTGCGACGCCTCGGGCAGATACGCGCGATAGCAGGCCGCGCAGTCGCTTGCGGTAATGTCGGAACTCAAGCGCTTTTCGTCGCCAAGCCTCGTGAGACTCGGATCGAGCATGGGCCCAAACAGCGCTTGAGCTTCGATACGCACGTCGCCGCGGTCGCGTGCGATGAACGCGAGGCAGTTTGCGAGCTGGCCGCCCGCATCGTGACCCGCAACGCCAATCCGTTTCGTGTCCGCACCAAAAGCGCGCGCACGGGTCTGCACCCACAATGCGGCGCGATGTGCGTCTTCAGGTGCAGCCGGAAACGGAAATCGCGGCGCAAGCGAATAGCCGACCGATACGACGAGCGCCGGCATGCGCTCAGCAAAATATCGCGCGGTTGGATCGGCTTCTTCGATCGAGCCGCGCACGAAACCGCCGCCATGGAAGTACAGCAGGATCGGCAGCCCGCTCTTGCCGGTCCGCCGGTACAGCCGTAGCGTGATGTCCTGCGCGTACCCCTCGATCTGAACGTCGGTGACATCTAGCGACGTGTGACCGTCCGCCGGTCCGCTACCGGCAGGAACCAGCGAGTGACGCGATTTAAATGCATCCATGTAGAACGGCGCAGTGCGCGAAATTATCGAATGGTGCGAATTGTGGGTTCTGCAGACTTCCAAATAAATGCCTATAATCCGGCAACACAATTCGGTGCGCCTGAACAATCGGCTCGTTTGTTCATCAATCAGTTCTCTGCACCGGCATCCATTCTTCCGGAGGTTTGCAATGGACCGCCTTCAGGCCATGCAAGTGTTCACCCGGGTCGTCGACACCAATAGCTTCACGAGAGCCGCAGAGACACTCGATCTGCCACGCGCCTCGGTCACGACCATCATCCAGAATCTCGAGGCGTTTCTCGGCACGCGCCTGCTGCACCGGACCACGCGTCGGCTATCGCTGACGCCCGACGGTGCGGCTTACTACGAACGTTGCGCGCGCATTCTTGCGGACGTCGAAGAAACGGAAGCGAGCTTCCAGAGCGGCAATAAGAAACCGCACGGCAAATTGCGTATCGACATGCCCGGCTCCCTCGGCCGGCTGCTCGTCATTCCGGCGCTGTGCGAATTCCACAAGCGCTATCCGGATATCGACCTGCAGTTGGGTTTGACAGACCGGCCGGTCGATCTGCTGCAGGAAGGCGTCGATTGCGTAGTGCGCGTGGGGGCGCTGCAGGACTCGTCGCTCGTCGCAAGGCGAATCGGCTTGTTCGAGGGCGTTTCGTGCGGCGCGCCGTCGTATTTGCAAAGCGCCGGCATTCCCAAAACGCTTGAAGACCTTGAACAGCACAAGGCCGTGAATTATTTCTCGAGCCGCACGGGCCGCACGTTCGATTGGGAATTTCTCGTCAACGGCAAAGAAGTCCCTGTGAAGATGAAGGGCATTGTGTCGGTCAACGACGCGGATGCGTACGTGACCTGCGGCCTCGAAGGCTTCGGCCTGATCCAGCCGCCGCTCTTCATGGTGCTGCCGCATTTGCGCTCCGGTGAGCTGGTTGAAGTGCTGCCCGACTTCAAGCCGCTGCCGATGCCGATTTCGGTGGTGTATCCGCATAGCAAGCATTTGTCGTCGAAGGTACGCGTATTCGTCGACTGGATTGCGGAGCTGTTCGACAGCTGCCCGCTGTTGAGCGGTCGCGGCAGCCTCGACAAGATCTGCACCGAACGGACCTTCGAGCAGCGCGAAGCACCGGCGCTCGATACGCCGGTCGTCGCCGAATGGGTCGCCTGACCCATTTCTCATGAACAATCGGGGCACGTGCCACGATTGTTCCGCTTTTTTGACAATTCATTTCGCGAAACGCGGATTTATCCGCCGCGCTTCAGAGCCTACATTTCACCCTGTCGCAGCGCTGAACAGCAGCGCAGCAAATGAATCGACAGGAGTGAATCATGAAGCGCAGTCTCTTGGCAGGTCTTGCCCTATTGCTATTGGCCAGTACATCCGCGTTTGCACAAGGTGGCGGCGGAATCGGCCGGGCCGGCACGTATAACCAGCCGTGGTGGTCGCAAGGAAGCACGACGACGCGTGCAGAAGTCAACGCGCAAACCGCCGTATCGCATGGCTATTCCGTACAAAGCGTCAGTGCCAGCGGTCAGTCCGACCGTCTCGCCGTGCAAGGCGATGTGGGCGGCGCGACGAACGCTGTAAGCGGCCAGTAATGCTAACGCCGCGTGAAGCTTTAAGCCTTCGTAAACGCGGCAAGCTCATATCGTTTTGAAGGAGCACAACATGAACCCGTCAGAACTCGATCACTGGAACACCGACGTCCCTCTGTGGACGCCGTATCGGTCGCATTAACAA
>DASXXR010000526.1:0-14500 GCA_036502945.1 Paraburkholderia sp.
ATCAACGCTAGCGAGATCACAAAGAAAATTAGCGGATGACGGATGAGGTCTCGCATGCTTGACTCCGTTGGCACGTTTTGAGACTGGTCCGCAGCGGCAATCGCAACGCAACGACAGACAGTGTCGGCAATACCGCGGGCCCGCAGCTATCAAGTCCGACTGAATTTCAAGTTGCGCGATCCGCCTGTCGATGCCAGTCGGTTCGCGCACGGATTCGCATCGTGATGATGTGGCTAGCCGAAGTGTCATGCTGCCGCTATCGCGGCGCTATAGGGGTGTGGGGCAACGAAATTGCCCTCCGGGGCAAACTGAATAGGGGGATGATTAAGCTCTACTCCGGTGTTGACGAACCGTCACTGCGCCGAAGTTTGCGAATCGCCAATCAACCATGACGCGGGCTTCTGGCGCAGACTGGTTTTAGAGGCGAACTGGCTGTGGTAAATGACGATGAGCTTGGCCTCGTTCGCGACAATAGTGGGGATGCCGCCTCGGGACATTGACATGGACAAAGTGATATCAGGGCCGAAAGCCCTCGATCATGCGCATCAATCGCCGCGCGGGATGTCCTGGATTCCCGGCGGGACATTCCTCATGGGATCCAACGATCACTATCCTGAGGAGGCGCCCGCGCATCGGGTGAGCGTGAAGGGATTCTGGATCGACCGCCACACGGTCAGCAACGCAGACTTCCAGCGTTTTGTCGACGCCACGGGTCACGTGACGCTCGCCGAGCGGCCCGCCAATCCGGCCGACTATCCCGGGGCCAAACCCGAGATGCTTGCCCCCGCGTCGGTTGTCTTCGCGAAACCCGCGCACCGCGTGTCGCTCAACGACCACTACA
The DNA here is from genome assembly GCA_036502945.1 of Paraburkholderia sp. Lineage (GTDB taxonomy): Bacteria > Pseudomonadota > Gammaproteobacteria > Burkholderiales > Burkholderiaceae > Paraburkholderia. Next base: position 842 of record DASXXR010000526.1, read on the forward strand.
ACTGGTGGGCCTACACCCCGGGCGCCGACTGGAGACATCCGCGCGGCCCAGCAAGTTCGCTTGACGGGCTCGAGAACCACCCCGTGGTCCACGTCGCATTCGAGGATGTCGAGGCGTATGCGAAGTGGATCGGCAAAGAGATCCCGACGGAAGCGGAGTGGGAGTTTGCTGCGCGCGGCGGGCTCGACGGTGCGCAGTACGTATCAGGCGACGAATTCATGCCGGATGGCAAGCCCGTGATGAATACCTGGCAAGGCGAGTTTCCGTGGCAGAACCTGCTGGAGGACGGCTACGAGTTGACCGCTCCTGTCGGCGTTTTCCCGCCAAACGGGTACGGCCTTTACAACATGACCGGCAACGTCTGGGAATGGACCACCGACTGGTACCAGGACCATGGCAAGAGCAGCAGACCCTGCTGCACGGTCGATAATCCGCGCGGCGGAACCGCAGAGAGCAGCGTCGACCCCCGTCTCGCCGGAATCACGATTCCGCGCAAGGTCATGAAGGGCGGCTCTTACCTGTGCGCGCCAAACTACTGCCGGCGTTATCGCCCGGCCGCGCGTATGCCGCAGCCGATTGACACATCGATATGTCATCTCGGCTTTCGCTGCATCCTGCGAAGCGGGCCGCCGGTCGCCGATGAAACTGCATGACGTCAAGGGCACAGGGTGTTCTCGAGGGCCCGCCCTGTTTCAGGCCTGCCACAGCCCTCCGCCAACTGGAGCGAGCACATGGTTAAGCAGAAGAAACCCAACATCCTGATACTCTGGGGTGACGACATCGGCCAGTCGAATCTGAGCATCTTTACCAAGGGGATGATGGGATACCGGACCCCTAACATCGACCGCATCGCAGAAGAAGGTGTGCTGTTCACGGACTACTACGGTGAACAAAGTTGCACGGCGGGGCGCGCGTCCTTCATTACCGGACAATGCGGGCTACGCACGGGGCTGACCAAGGTCGGACTTCCGGGCGCCCCACTCGGCATGAGCGCCGAAGATCCCAACATTCCGGAACTGCTGAAACCGCTCGGTTATGTCACGGGTCAGTTCGGGAAGAATCACTTCGGCGACCGCGATGAGCACCTGCCGACCATGCACGGTTTCGACGAGTTTTTCGGCAATCTCTATCACCTCAACGCTGAAGAAGAGCCCGAGCTTCCTGATTACCCCACTCCAAAGGAGTTTCCGGATTTCCGCAAAAAATACGGTCCTCGGGGCGTGCTGCATTGCTGGTCCAATGGCAAAGGCGGACAGAAGATCGAGAACACGGGCCCGCTAACCAAAGAGCGGATGAAGACGATCGACACCGAGTTTCTCAAATCAGCCAAGGAATTCATCGGCAACGCGCACAAGGATGGCAAGCCCTTCTTCCTCTGGTTCAACACCTCGCACATGCACTTTCGCACGCATATCGAGGACCGCATTCGCGGTCAGTCAGGGCGCTGGCAATCGGAGTACCACGACTGCATGATCGAGCACGACAAGCACATCGGGGAGATGCTCGCCTTGCTCGACGAACTCGGCATTGCCGATAACACGTTGGTCATGTACAGCACGGACAACGGCCCGCACATGAACTCGTGGCCGGACGCGGGCATGACGCCGTTTCGCAACGAGAAGAACTCAATGTGGGAAGGCGCGTACCGCGTGCCATGTATGGCGCGCTGGCCGGGCGTGATCAAACCGGGCACGATCTGCAACGACATTGTGAGTCACCTCGACTGGTTGCCGACCATTGTCGAGGCGGCCGGCGATCCGAAGATCAAGGAGGAACTGCTGAAGGGGCACGAGGCGAATGGGAAGAAGTTCAAGGTCCACCTTGATGGCTTCAGTCTGGTTCCCTATTTCAGCGGCAAAGCAGAGCACCATGTCAGGAAGGGCTTCTTCTACTTCACTGACGATGGCGATCTCGCCTGCTTGCGCTTCGATAACTGGAAGATTGCATTCATGGAGCAACGCTGTCCCGGAACCATGCGCATCTGGGCCGAGCCGATGGTGACGCTGCGCGTGCCCAAGCTATTCAATCTGCGAACCGATCCGTACGAGCGCGCGGACATTACGTCCAACACCTACTATGACTGGCTCCTGGACCACGTCTTCATCATGGTGCCCGCGCAAGCCGGCGTCGCTGAATTCCTCGAAACCTTCAGGAAATTCCCGCCGCGCCAGAGGGCGGCAAGCTTCGGCGTCGATCAGGTGATGGAGAAAATGACTGCGGCCGCAGCAGGCGGAGATTGACGGCGTTCGTGCCCTTACGGCCCGGCATGAGAGGCGGCGAGGCGAATCGCGGAGCGAATGAACCTCGGCCGTGGCATCGTCGCCTCCTTAACGTTGGTTCGCGGCACATGCCGTCTTCAGTGTTACGCCATTCGGCAGACCACGTTCGGGAGAGCGGATCGGGAATTCGCGCTAAAAGCCGCTTTCGCGAATCAACGCCGCGACCAGATGCGTGCCGCCCTCGAACAGTAAACTGCGCCGTACCCCGTCGATCTGCAATTGACCGCGCGTCTCCCAAAGCCCGGGCGGCGGCGCGTCAAGTTGCACGAGCACGTGAAAAACAGCAGGATTCGGGATCAGCGCATCGCGTTCGGAGGACACGGCAAGCGGGCCTTTGTAGCGCGACGCGAGCATCGGGTAGTCGAGCTGGCGTACGCGAGTGGTGTCGATCGCGAGCACGCGCCCTGAGACGGGCGTCACATGACCCACAGGATAGAAACGCGCGTTGTCGCCAACGGCGATCCGATGTATCGCGTCCTGCCTGACGAAGGCATCCACTTGCCAGCTGTGGGGATCAACCAGCACACCCACGGGCACTTTGGAATTGATCCATTGTCCCGCGCGCCACTGCGGATCGACGTCCATCCAGCGGCCGGCGAACGGCGCCCGCAAGCTCAGCCGCGCAATCTCGGAGTGAGCGGCGGCGGCCTCTTCATACTGAACCCGCAGACGCTCGAGCACGGCCTTCTCCTGATTGAGGCCGTTCGTGTCGGCGATCAATCCCGCGAGGCGCGCTTCGTAGCCGCGAATGCCCGCTTCGCTACTGCGCATTTGCGCGACGATGTCGGGCTCGTCCATTTCCATCAGCGTCTCGTCAAGCCGCACCGCGCCCGCGGGCCGGATCGTCTGGATACGCGCGGGAAACGGTACGAAGACGCGCAGCACATGCTCGGCGCGCGCGACGCCTTCCGCGTGTATCTGGGCACGCCAGGGCAGCGCAAGCAGCACGAGTGCGCTCCCGGCGATAGCGCCAAGCACGAGTCTGCGCGTGTGACGGATGCGATGACGGTTCGCCCACCAATAGCCAAGTTCGCGCCATACGGGCAGCACGATGAACCAGCTCACCTCGACGGCGAACAGCACCATGCCGAGCAGCTTGAAGAAGAACAGGTATACGGTGACGGCGATGCCGAGGAAGAGTGCGAGGCGATAGAGCCATGTCACGAACTCGAAGGCGATCAGCAGGCGGCGGTGCGTCGTGCTGAACGTTTCGGGCCACGGTTCGTCAAGTCCGAGAATCGTGCGCCGCAGGCTGACGCGCGCGAGCGCAGAGGCCCGAAAGTGCAGGTTCGGAAAGTCGAGCAGATCGGACAGGATGAAGTAGCCGTCGAAGCGCATGAAGGGGCTGGCATTCAACGCAAGCGAAAGCACCCAACTGGTGGTGGCGAGATAGAGAAATGCGTTGCGCAGCGGCCCGGCATCGCTCAGCGCCCAGCACAAGGTGGACAGACCTGCGAGCGACAGCTCGCATAGAATGCCCGCCGCAGCGATCGCAAGGCGCTGGCGCGCGCTGCGCAGTTTCCAGCTTTCGCCTGTGTCGGTATAGAGCATCGGCCACAGCACGACGAACGCCACGCCCATATGTGCAACCTTCAGGCCGAGCCGTGTCGCGACAATCGCGTGTGCGAGCTCATGCAAGGTTTTTGCCACGATGATGGCGAGCGCGAAGCTCAGCAGGCCCTCGGCGGAGAAGGACTCTACAACCGCCTTCGTAAAGACATCCCATTGCTGAAGCACGAGCACGATTCCCAGCAGGCTCGCGAGCACGACAACAATCGGTGTGACAGGCGTGAAAAGCCAGTTGAGCCGTCTGGTGAGCAGTGCGAGAAAGCGCTGCGGCCGCACGAGCGGAATGCGGAAGAACAGGTAGTGATGCAGCCACCAGTTCCATGTCAACCAGCTTTGCGCGCGATAGCTGCGTTGCAGCCGGGCAAACGTTTCGGGTGTGGGCTTCAGCAATCCGTGCCGCTCAAGAAAAGCCCGGAATGCGACCACCTGCTCGATGACGGGGCGAAGCGCGGTCTGCGCGGCGATGTCGCTGCAGATCTGCACGGGTGGCTTGTCCCAGCGCAGCAGGCACTCGAACTCCAGCCAGCCGATCCGGTAGAAGCGATTCGCGACGATGTCCTGAATCACCCACGCCGGCTCGCCGTTTCTGCCTGGCGACGCTTCGCCAAGGCGCAGATCTTCGCGCAGCGCGGGCGACGGAACGGTGGGATCGAGCGCCATCACAGACCCGTCCACGCGCGCAGCGCTGCCAGCGGCCGGCGCAGCAGGTAATACGCAAGGCTGACCTCCCGTCCATAGAGCTTGGCGGTGCCGTGCAGGCCGAGACGGGCATGTTCGCGTTCGCCGTCGACGCTGGCGAGCAGCCGGTAAGCGACGATGTCCTCGTCGGTGGTTTTCGCTTCGTAGCTGGTTTCGACAATGCGGCCGTGCAGCGGCGCAAGCGGCCATGCGGCCAGATACAGCGTGACCTCGGCGCCCGGATCGAGCGCGATCGCATCGGCGACGGCAAGGTGAATCAGAATGGCCGGCCTCGACGGGTCGGCGAGTTGCAGGATGCGCTCGCCCGTCACGACAGGCTTACCGATCCAGTCGTTCGGATCGCTGAACACCGCCACGCCGCTCTCGGGCGCAAAGACCCGCGTGCGCTGCAACTGCGCCGTTATGGCGGCCAGCTCGGCGCGCCGCTGTTCGGCGACGCCGTTCAGCACGGTCAGTTCGTTCTTGCTCTGCACGTTGTCGAAGGCGCGCTGGCTCGCTGCCGTCAGCTCGGCATCGGCTACAGCGACTTGCTTGCGCAACACATCCACACGGCTTCGCAACGACGTTTCATCGAGTGAGAACAGCAGCGCGCCCGCAGCTACACGCTGGTTGGGGCGCACGGCAAGCGACGCGATCACGCCGTCGATCGGCGAGCTGATGATCCGTGCATCGCTCGACACGATTTCGGCGGGGGCAAGCACGGTCTGGCGAACGGGTACGAGCAGCAGCAATGCCGCCGCGGCGCAGATCCCCAGCAGTTGCCGGCGCGTGGGCCGCCACCCGAACCGGATGCTTCGACGGGAAAGCGCCCACCAGCAATATCCCCACGTGTTGACGACACCGCGCAGCACACCCGCGAAGTTTTCTGTCGGCGGCTCGTCGAGCAGGACGAGCAGCAAGGCCTGTCGTTTGCCGTTTGGCGCATGCACGGACACGCACCATACGCCTTTGGGCCACCATTCCGCCCAGCCATCGGCGAGATCGGGCGTCAGTTCCACCGCGTCGCGAGCGATCCAGCGCGGCTCGGGCGTGTGGATTTGCCCGGCAACCCAGGTGCTCACGCGGCTGAGCCAGACAAGATAGGGCGAGTCCTCGGTCGGCATCGCGAGGCCGGACGCGCAGACGAGCACGCACCGCTTGCCATGATCGGCAAAGACCAGCGCCTGACGAAACGGCAACACAGCGTGCAGATCGTTGGCCATCGTGAACGCGAGCGCGTTGATCGAATCGGCCGACATCGCGCGCTCGCGCAGCGCGTCGAGGAATAGCAGTAGCGGTGCGGGTGTGATGGGCTCGTTCATGGACTCGCTGGAATGCGCGCGATGCCGCTCATGCCTGCCACGAGGTCCGGCGGCGTGCCGTCGAGCTGCGCTTCGAGCTCGACCGTCTGCGCTACCGCGTCGACGCGCGCATTGACCGCACTCACATGGGCCGTATAAGTCTTGCCCGTCTCGTGGATCGCGATCTCCAGCCGGGTGCCCGGACGCAGCCTGACCAGTTGCGAAGAGGGTACGTTCAGGCGAACCTTGAGCGCGCCGTCGCCGACCAGATCGACGATAGGCGTGCCTGCGCTCACGGTCTGATACGGCTTGACGTAGACCTTGGCGATGCGTCCGCTAAACGGCGCAATGACCTGGCAGTAGCCTAGCTGCGCTCTGGCAAGCGACAGGGCGCCCTTGGCCTTCTCGACATCCGTGGAGGCCATCGACACCTCGATGTCGCCCGCAGCGTTCAGATCGCGCAGGCTGCGCTTTGCGACGAGATTCTGGTTCGCCATGTTCAGTTCGGCTTTCGCCACGTTGGAGCGGGCCTGCACTTCGGCGCAATTCATCTGCGCAATCACGACATTTTTCGCAACCGGCTTGCCGAGCGACGCGCGCAGATCGGTGATGGTGCCGTTCATTTCGCTCGATAGCGTGGTTTCCAGGTTTGGCGCGAGCAGCACGCGGATTGCATTGGGGTCGTCGAAGCCGTCGCCGTTGCCACCGGGCTTCGCGGCCTGCGCCGGCGACAAGGCGAAGATCATCAGCGCGGCCGCGAGCCAAAGCTGGCCTTCAGTGAAACGAAGTGGCATCGCTCGCTCCGCCGGGTTTTGCAAGAAGGGGGCGCGACACCGCAGGCGCCGCAGACACCGCAGACACCGCAGACACCGCAGACACCGCAGACACCGCAGACACCGCAGACACCGCAGACACCGCAGACACCGCAGACACCGCAGACACCGCAGACACCGCAGGCGCCGCAGGCGAATCTGGCGCGGTGGACGTGCCCGGTGGCGCGGTGACGCGCACGGCTGCCGTGTCCTGTCCGGCGGCCCCCGGCGCTTGCCCGAACGGCGCGAGCGGCGCCGCCGAATCCGGCGCGGGCAGCCTCGGCAGATCCTGTTCTTGCCGCGTCATGGTGCGCTTGATCTCCTGAGCGAGCGTCTCGATGTTGTCGTTCGCGATCGCGTCGGGCATCACGTCGTATCCGAGCGAGTTGTAGAGCCGGCCCCAGGCCGCCTGGCAGTCGGAATAGGCGGCCTCGCGCTGATAGCGCGACAGCAGGTAGCGTCCCTCAGCGCGGATCACCTCGAGCTCGGAGCCAATCGTCGTCGTATGAGCGGCGTTCGCGTAGTCGAGCAGGTCCTTGTCGACCCGCAGGCTGTCGTTGGCGAAATCGAGCTCCTGCAGTGCCAGCTGATAGCGAAGCGAGCCGATGCGCACCTGCGTCAATATCGCCATCGACAGCGCAAGGCGCCGCATGTTATCCGTCTGTTCCTGTGACGCCTGCTGCTCGTTCAGCGCGGGAAGCTGCAACAGGCGGAACAGGTTCAGTGAAACGCGCAAGCCGATGGCCGCCCAGTAGTTGTTGTAGAGATACGTGTTGGAGTCGTAGTTCACGTTCATGTCGATGCCGACATTCGGCCACAACTGCGCCTTCGCGATTTTGATGTCGTTCTCGTTGACCCGCTTGCGATACCACTCCTCCATGATTTCCGGGCGGTTCTGCAATGCGATCAGCTCGAGCGTCGGTTGGGGTATGGACAAGGGTGCCAGCGGCAGCGAGCCTTCCTGCGAGTCGACGAGCACGAGCGGCGTGCCGGGCGGCAGCGACATCAGCGCAGCCAGTTCAGCCTGCGCGAACTCCAGATCCTGCCGGCGCACGGTCAGCAGCGAGATAGCGTCGAGCAGCGCGCGCTGATAGGCGAGGATGTCCTGGCGCGGCATCAGCCCCTTGTCCTGCGCCTCGTGGGCTTCGCGCAGCGCCAACTGGGTGCGGGCGATCAGGCGGTCCACCTCCGGCTTGAGGCGCTGCGCGGAAAGGGCGCGCCAGTAGGCGTTGCGCACATCCTGCAGGACGTTCTGCGCGACTTTACGGCGGCGCTCTTCGGCCATCAGCATCTGGTCGGACCTCTGTTGCGTGCGGTAGTACGCCATGCCGAAATCGATCAGGTTCCACGTCATGCCGAGCGAGTACAACTGGTGAAAACGCTGCTCGGAGGTCGATGGCCGCAAGCTCACCTGGCGGTCCTGGATACCGATCGACGTGCCGCCCGAATCGTTGCTGCGAGCCGCATAGCCCGCCGATGCGACAAGCTGCGGCAACAGCGCATTGGTCGACACGTCGCGCAGATTGGCCGCGAGTGCGCTCTCAAGCAGCTTCAGCCGGTAGTCGAGGTTGTACTTCAGCGCGCGTGCAGCAGCCTCGTAAAACGTGATGGATGCATTGACAGGTTCCTGCGCGTCATACATCGCGACCTGGTCGATCACCACGCGCTCACGAATCTCGTTGCGTGTCGCGGGCTGGGGCTGCAGGGAAGTGCAGCCGGCGAGGACCGACAGTGTGCAGGCTAGCGTGGCCCCGAATAGATGCGCCTGGTGCTTTTGCATGGAAGAGGTCCTCGTCCGAATGCTAGCGTTCGTTCGCGTCAACACCCATGCCGCGCAGCGCCGGCAATCTCAAGGCCGCGGTCTGCAACTGCGACACGAAACCTTGCGCCGTGCCCGGCGCTTCTTTTTCCGCGGGAGGATGCATGCCGTTTGTCAGATGATGCGCAAGCGCCGCGAACACGGACGGATCGGCGAGCAGGCCGTCGGCATCGAGGCTGATGCGGCCGTGTCTGCCGAAGATCCACGCATGGTCGAATGTGCTGAACAGCTGGCTGTCCCGCACGATCCTGCCGACATACTGGCCGGGTTGCAGTTCGGGCATGCTGCGCGACGAAAATCTGGCGCCATCGGGCTCGAGCGGCCAGCCGATCTGGCTGCCGTCCGCTTCCCGCGAGAGTTCGAGCGCGCGCACTGCATTCGCCTCGACAACAGGTGTCACGAACACGGTGGGAATCAGATCCTGCTGCGACGGCGGATTGTCCGTCGTCCTGATATCGCCGGCCCAGTTCGGGCCGTAGCCCGCCGGCGGAATGTAGGGCGACGAGATATCGAGGTGGATCAGCAACTCCGCCTGTGCGGTTGCCCCGGCCGTGTCGCTCACGGTGTATGTGAACACGTCCTGCAGCACCCGGCCGAGCCCGGCTGCCGCGAGCACCTGCGGATTCGCGAGGTCGATTGCGTAGGTATAGCTGCCGTCGGCATTCAGCGTGAGCGTGCCGTAGCGGCCCGCCAGCGCGTGTCCCGGCGTGGCAACGGTGCCGGCGTCCGACGCCGTGCCCGCCCGCACACCGATCACAGTGAGGTGGTCGTTCGAATCGACGTCGCTGTCGTTGGGCAGCACGTTGCCGCTGGTTTGTGGTGTGGGCACCTGGTCGCTCGCGACGCTGCTGTCGTCGTGCGCAACGGGGGCATCGTCGGCGCCGCGAATGGTCACCGTCAGCGTGGCCTGCGAGGTCGCGCCCGCGGTATCGCGCATCCGGTACACGAACGTCTCGGTCAGCGTTTCGCTGCTCGTGCGCAGCGCCTGCACGGCCGCGTTCGCGTTGTCGACGACGTAGTCGTAGCTGCCGTCCGCGTTCACGACCAGCTGGCCGTAGCGTCCGGCCAGCGCCGCTCCGGCTGCGGCGATGCCGCCTGCGTCGTTCGAAAAATCGACGACCTGCTTCGTTTCGCCATTCGCCACGCTGTCGACGTCGGTGTCGTTGGTCAGCACGTTGCCCGTTGCATCTTGTCCTGGCGTGCCGTTGCTCGTGCCACCCGCTTCGACGGCCGTGCCGGCGTCATCGTGCGCGGCGGGCGTGTCGTTCTGCCCGTCGATCGTGACGCGCAGCGTTGCCGTGCCTTGCGCGCCGAAGGTATCGACGACGGTGTACGTGAACACATCCTGCAGCGTCTGGCCGCTCGTGCGCAGGGCTTCGACGTCGGGCAGGGTGTTATCGACCGTATAGTGCCAGGTGCCGTCGGCGTTGAGCGTCAGGACGCCGTACGTGCCCTGAAGCGTGCTTCCCAAGGTGCCGGCAACGCCGTGGGTGTCCGATGCATCGCCCGTTCTGACGGTGGCGACATGCATGGGATCGCCGTCTGCGTCCGTATCGTTGGCGATCACGTTGCCCGACGGATTCACCCCCGGCGTCGTATCGTTCACGCCGCCCGACTCGAAGGCGGTGGCCGTGTCGTCGTGCCCGACGGGCGCATCGTCGCGCCCGCGAATCAGGATCGTCAACTGGGCCTGGCCGGACTGGCCGCCCCGGTCGGTGGCCTGATACGTGAATGCATCGGTGAGAAATTCCAGCGGTCCAAGCGCGATCACCGTAGGGTCCGATGTGTCGACCACGTACTGGTAGCTTCCGTCCGCGCCGATGATCAGATCGCCGTACTGCCCGTGAATCGTCGTCGCGTTCGACGCGCGGCTGCTGCCTGCCACAATCGCCGTCAGCGCGCCTCCCGCTGCCGTATTGCCTGCGCGCACGCCCGTCGTGGTGAGCACGTCGTTGGCGTCGACGTCGGTGTCGTTGGTCAGCACGTTGCCGGTGGGATTGACGGCAGCCTGACTGCCGTTGGCCGCTGCCGCAAGTGCAGTGTCGTTCTGCGGCGTCGGCGCGTCCCACGCACCCTGGATCTGCACGGTCAGTTGCGCCACGTCGCTCGCGCCCGCCGTGTCATGCATCCGGTAGGTGAACGACTCCGATACGCTTTGGCCGGGTGTCAACGCCTGCACGACAGCAAGGCTGTTGTCGACCACATAGGTGTAGGTGCCGTCCGGGTTGATCGTGAGCGTGCCGTAAGTACCCGCGATCGATGTCGCGCCGCTTACGGCCGTCAGCGTGCCGCCCGCGGCTTCGGTGCCGGTTCTTGCGCCGTCGACGGTTCGGGTATCACCCGCGTCGACGTCCGCATCGTTGGTCAACACGTTGCCGGCGGGATTGACGCCTGGTGTCCCATTCGCGGTGCCGCCCGCTTCGACTGCCGACGCAGTGTCGTCCTGCGCGACAGGCGCGTCGTTCTGGCCGGTTATCACGATGTCGAGTTCGGCCTGGGCGGTCGCGCCGTGCGGGTCGGCGACCGTGTAGGTGAAGTGCTCGGTTAGCTGATCGGTTGCGAGCCGCAGCGCCTGAACGTCGGTATTGCTGTTGTCGACCGTATATTGCCAGGTCCCGTTCGCGTTGAGCGTCAGGCTGCCGTACGTTCCCTGAATCGACTGGCCGGGCGTGCCGGCCGTACCGGTGCCCGTGGAGGTGCCTGTGCGGATCGCCGTCACCGTCAACGCATCGCTGTCCGGGTCGCTGTCATTCGTTAGCACGTTGCCCGACGGGTTGACGCCCGGCGTCGCGTTGGCCACGCCGCCTGCTTCGACTGCGTGGCCTGTGTCGTTCTGCGGCGTGGGCGCATCGTTCACGCCCGTCACGGTGATAACCAGCTGCGCCTGATCCGCGAGGCCGCTCGTGTCGACGATCTGGTACGTGAAGGTCTCCGTCAATGTCGCGCCCGCCGCCAGCGCGCGTACGGCAGCATTGTTGCTGTCCACGGCGTAGTCATACGAGCCGTCCGCGCCGATGTGCAACGTGCCGTAGCTGCCTGCGATGCTCGTGCCGCTCGTCGAGATCGTGCCGGATGCGACCGGCGTGAGGCTGCCGCCGGCCGTTTCGGCACCCGTGCGAATGCCATTGACCTGGAGCACCGTATTCGGATTGTCGGTATGGTCGACATCCATGTCGACGCCGTTGCCGCCGGGTTGCGTCGTCGTGCCCGGGCGGCTCGCCTGGGTGATGACGTTGCCGGCCGCGTCGACCGGATTGACACTGAGGCTTGCCGAGCCGGCGCTCGCCGTACCGGCGTCGTCGCTTGCGACGGGGTTGTCGTTCGTGCCGTGAATTTCGATCCTCAGTTGCGCGAGGTCGCTCAATCCGCCTGCGTCGGTCACCTGGTAAGTGAAGATCTCGACGAGGGGCGTGTCGGTGGGCACGAGCGCCTGCACCAGCGCATTGCTGTTATCGACGACGTAGCGATACGAGCCGTCCGCGCCGATGGTCAGCGTGCCGAACGTACCGGCGATCGTCGTGCCGTTGCTGCTCGTCGTACCCGCCGTCACGGTCGCAAGCGGGCCGCTCACCGCGATTTCCAGTCCGGTCGTGATACCGCTCACCTGATGGGTCTCGCCATTTGCCGCGCTGTCGACATCGGTATCGTTGGTCAGCACGTTGCCGGTGGCGTCGCTGCCGGGTGTGCCATTCGCCACGCCGCCTGCTTCGGTGGCTGAGCCATCGTCGTTCACGCCCACGGGCGTATCGTTCGCGCCGTGAATGGTGATCGTGATCGTCGCGCTCGAAGTGGCGTTCGCGCTGTCGGAGACCACGTAGGTGAACTGGTCCGTCAGCGTCTGGCCGGATAGCCGCAGCGCTTCGACAGCGCGATTGCTGTTATCGACGACGTACTGGGAGCCACCATTCGCGCCAAGGGTCAGCGTGCCGTAAAGACCGGCGATCTGGATACTGCCGATGGCCGGAAGCACAATCGTGTTGCCGCTCTGGTTGGCGACCTGGACGACGCGCAGTACGTCGCCGTTGGTGGCGATATCGACATCCGTGTCGTTATTGAGCACGTTCCCGGTCGGATCGACGCCTGGCTGCTGGTTGTTGTTCCCACCGGCTTCCGTTGCACTTGCGGCGTCAGCAACGGCAACGGGCGGATCGTTCACCGCGATTACGCCGATGGGCAGCGTGTCGGTGTCGATGCGTGCGTCGCTTGCTTCACCGGGTATGCCGTCGCCGTCGAAATCGCCGAAGTTGCCGAGATCGTTGGTGCTGACCGTTAGCGTGTCTGCGCCATTGAAGTTCGCGTTGCCGAGGTATTGCAGGTTCGCGAGCGCGCTGTTGAGTGAAGCGAGCGTGCCCGTCAGCGTGAGCGTCGCGGTGTTCGCTCCAGCCTCGGTCACGCCGGACGGCAGGCTGCTCAGCGACAATGTGCCGTGCAGCACGCTCAGCGTGACCTGCAGATTGCCGCTCCCCGCATCGACATCGCTCACGGTGATGCCCGCGAGGCCGAACGGTGTGTCTTCGAGCCCGCTCGGCGATGTCGTGGGCAGTGCGTTCACTGGCGCATCGTTCTGCTCGACATAGCCCGCGTTCGCGCTTGCCGTGCCGCCGTCCGCGAGCGTGATGCCGATGGTGCCGAGCGGCGTCGACGCGTCGCTGTCGATGCGCACGGCCAGCGTGCCCACCGGTTGCGGATAGGTGAGGGTGCCCGTCGGCGTCTGGATCTGATAGACGCCCACGGGAAGCACGCCAAACTCGTACTGTCCGTTCGCATCGGTGGTCGCGGTGTACACGAGGTTGTCCGCCGTGGTGCTCAGATTGCCGTCGACGCCCGCCCAGGTCAGCGTGACGTTTTGCCCCGCGAGTCCCGGGCCGTCCGGCGTCGCGGATGCCGTCGCCGATGCGGTGTCGTCCCAGAGCGTGCCGCTGATCACGCCCAGACCCGCTGCGTCGGTGCGTACGTAGAGGTTGGGGCCGGTGTTATCGCCGGTGCGCTCGCCATCCGCGCTCCCTGCCGCGCCGACACTCGATCCCCCCCAGTTCGTGAAGCTGTCGGGCAGGCTGGTCCATGTCAGCGTGGCGTTGGTTGGCGCCACGGGCACGGCGTTCGGGATTTCGGCCGAATAGAACACCTGGACCTGGCTGTTCGCATCGAGTTTGCTGAAGGTGAGCCGCAGGCCGTTCGTCATATCGACGGCGGCGCCGATC
>DASXXR010000527.1:0-4981 GCA_036502945.1 Paraburkholderia sp.
CAGGCGAACCACGATGTCGAAGCGTCGATCGCCCTGAAACAGCGTGCCGGCGTTGCGTCCGCCTACCGCGGCGGCGACCGTATCTTGCGCATCGCCGAGGCTCACCCCATAGCGTGCGAGCTTTTCGCGGTCGAAATGGATAGTCAACACCGGCAGGCCCGCGGTCTGCTCCACCTTGACCTCCGACGCGCCCGGCACTTTTCGCAGCGCAGCCGCGAGCCGATTGCCTGTGTCGTTCAGCACGGTCATGTCATCGCCGAATATTTTTAGCGCGATGTCGCTGCGCACACCGGAAATCAATTCATTGAAACGCAATTGGATGGGTTGAGAAAATTCGTAGGCATTTCCCGGTAGTTCTGATAGAACCGTTTCGATCTCCTGTCTCAATTCATCGCGCGACTTCTGCGGGTTCGGCCAGCTTTCTACCGGCTTGAGCATGAGGAACCCGTCCGACAGATTCGGCGGCATCGGGTCTGCTGCAATTTCCGCGGTACCGGTGCGTGCAAAGACACGCTCGATTTCGGGAAAGCGTTGCTTCAGTGTTTTTTCAATGGACTTCTGCATTTCGACAGATTGTGAAAGGCTTGTGCCCGGCACACGCAACGTAGCGATAGCCAGATCGCCTTCGTTTAAATTCGGGATGAACTCGCTGCCGAGGCGCGTGACCAGCAGCAGCGCGGCGACGACGATCGCGACAGCGCCTGCTATCACGCGTTTCGGATGACTGATAAAACCCGTGAGAGCAGGTTCGTACAGACGCTTTGCCCAGCGCATCAGGCGGTTTTCCTTTTCTTCGACGCGCCCGCCGATAAAAAGTGCGATTGCTGCCGGGATAAACGTGACGGTCAGCGCCATCGCTGCGGTGAGTGCGATGACGACGGTTATCGCCATCGGATGAAACATCTTCCCTTCGACGCCCGTCAACGCGAAGATCGGCACGTACACGATCATGATGATCAATTGACCGAAAATCAGCGGCCGCCTTGCTTCGTGAGAAGCGGCGAACACTTCGGCGAGGCGTTCGGCGCGCGTGAGAGGCCGTCCGGCCAGTGTTTGAGCGTGGGCGAGCCGCCGGATACAGTTTTCAACGATCACCACGGCACCGTCGACGATGATTCCGAAGTCCAGCGCGCCGAGGCTCATCAGATTCGCGCTGACTCTCGCGCTTGCCATGCCGGTGAAGGTGATCAGCATCGACAGCGGAATCACCAGAGCCGTAATCAGTGCCGCACGAGCATTGCCGAGGAACAGAAACAGAATGGCAATGACGAGCGCCGCGCCTTCAATAAGATTCTTCTTAACTGTTTGCACAGCTTTTTCGACCAGGATCGTGCGGTCGTAGACGGGCACCGCGCGTACACCGGCCGGAAGCGTGCGGTTCACTTCTTCCATTTTTGCGGCCACGGCCTTCGCGACCACGCGGCTGTTTTCGCCCATCAGCATGAACACGGTGCCGAGCACGACTTCGTCGCCGTCCGCCGTCGCGGCGCCCGTGCGCAGTTCCCGCCCAACGTCGACCTGCGCGACATCCTTCACGCGGACTGGAATGCCGCCCGTGCTGGTCAGCACGATGTTCGCGAGGTCGCCGGTTGAACCGGCCTGGCCCGGCGCGCGAACCAGATACTGTTCGCCGTGTTTTTCGATGTACCCGGCGCCGACGTTGTCGTTGTTGCGCTCGAGCGCACGCACGACGTCGGCGAGCGTCAGTCCGTACGACATCAATCTGGCGGGATCCGGCGCAATGCGGAACTCTTTCACGTAGCCGCCGATCGCGTTCACTTCGGCCACGCCCCGGACATTGCGAAGCTGCGGCTTGATGACCCAGTCCTGCAGTTCGCGCAGGTCGACCGGCGAATAAGGTTTGCCGTCCGGCTTGCGGGCGGATGGGTCCGCTTCGACCGTCCACAGATAGATCTCGCCGAGACCGGTCGACGTCGGGCCCATGGCGGGCGTGGCGCCCGGCGGCAATTTGTCTTTCGCTTCCTGAATCCGCTCGTTCACCAGCTGACGAGCGAAATAGATATCCGTCCCGTCTTTGAAGATGACCGTGACCTGAGACAACCCATAGCGCGAGATCGAGCGTGTTTCCTGCAGATGAGGCAGCCCGGCCATCGCGGTCTCGATCGGAAACGTGATCCGTTGTTCCGCTTCCAGCGGCGAATAGCCAGGCGCTGTGGTGTTGACCTGCACCTGGACATTGGTGATGTCAGGCACGGCGTCGATGGGCAGCTTTTGATAGCTGTAGACGCCCAACGCCGCTGCCGCGACAGTCGCCAGCATCACTAGCCAACGATGCGCAATTGCGGCGCGAATCAAGCGTTCAAACATGGGCGGAATCCTCGATGTCCAGTTGTGGGTAGGGCTGCAGCATCGGGGCGTCAGTGTCCTTCGACGCTGCCTTTGCCGAGCTCGGCCTTCAGCACAAAACTGTTCGCCGCCGCGTATTGCTGGCCTGGCGTCAAGCCGCTCACGACTTCCACCACTTGCGCGTCGCGCCGGCCCATTTCGATCGGCTGTGCAACGAAGCCTTTGGGCGAAAGCACGAATACGGATGGCACGCCGTCGATGTCGTGCAGGGCATCGGTGCGCACGGCGACTGGGACGTCCTGTTTGCCGGCTTCGACGGCCACCTCGACGAACATGCCCGGGCGCCATGCGCCGCCGGGATTGGACAGCACGACCCGGGCCGGCGCCGTGCGCGTTTGTTCGCCGAGCAGCGCGCCGACATACGCGATACGTCCGCTCGAATTCGATTCGAAGGCGGTGGCGCTGACGGTCGCTTCGCGTCCGACTCGCACATCGTTCAGGCGTTGCGCGGGCACCGCCATCTCCGCCCATACGGAGGTCAGGTCCGAGATGACGAAGATGTTCGTGTCCGCGGCGATCGACTCGCCAGGGGCGACATGTTTCTCGACGATCGTGCCCGCGAACGGCGCGCGCAGCGCGTAGCGGTTCAGTGCGGAGGAGGGCGGCGCGTGGAGTGCGCCGAGTGCGCCGAGTGCGGCGAGTTTCTGGCGGGCGTTCTGCGTGGCGATTTCCGCTTCGCGCAATTGCGTTTGTGCTTGCAGATAGTCCTGTTCCGCCGAAATGCGCTCCTGCCACAACGACTTTTCGCGCGTGTACGTGGCGCGTGCTGCGACGAGCCGGCGTTGCGCGGCAAGGAGTTCGCTGCGGCGGTCCGCGAGATCGGGACTCGCGATTACCGCGAGCAGTTGCCCCTTTTCGACGGGCTGCCCGATCGAGACAGCAACGCGCTCGATCACGCCCGCTACGCGCGGCACCACATGAGCAGTGCGGTCTTCGTCGAGCTTGATTTCGCCGGGCAACAGCACGCGGGCGACCACCTGCGCCGGTGCGGCGCGGGCGATCTCGATTTGCGCCGCGCGGATCTGGTTCGCGTTGAGATCGATCGCGTCGTCCGCTCGCGAGAACGCGAACGAAGCGGATTGCCCTTGAGTCGTTACGCTGAGCGTCGCGTCGAACACATGCGGTTTGGCGATCGCGTCGGTGCTTGCGAATCGAGAGGGCGTTCCTGAGAACGGCATCGGCTGAAGTGTGCCGTCGTAGCGTTTGAGCGAGCCCGATACGCTGACGTCCTTTTCCGCTGGTTTGCCGTCGAGAAATGGATAGACCACCAGCCGCGCGTCGCCGGGCTTTTCGGACAGCAGGACTTCAATGGCGACGCGCCCGCTGGTTAGCACGGTGCCGCCGTTTCGACCGGTTGCGGTGCTCGTCGCGTGCACCGCGGCCGATGCGTCGGACGTACCGGACGCCCCGGACGCCCCGGACGCCCCGGACGTGCCCTCGCGAGACGATGAATCGCGTGCCGGCGCGAGCGCGGCGAAAGCGATTGCCACAGCAACTAACGTGGCCGTAATGGCGCTGATCAGATACTTGCGCGGCATGGTGAGTCCTTCAAGGTAAATTGGCCAGCGAGGAAACATCGGTGCGTAACGGCGCACCTACCAGCCGGCCGATGTCCGCATACGCGCGATGCGCGTCGGCAAGCGCCTGCACGTATTGCGACTGACTCTGGGAAAGCGTGCGTTGCGCATCCAGCACATCGAGAAAGCCGAACTTGCCAAGCTCGTAGCCGCGCGACATCGCATCGAACGATTGCCGGGCCGCCGGCAGCACGTCGGTCTTCAGACGGCGTGCCTGGTCGGCGGCGTTTGCGTAGTTCGCATACGCTTGCGTCAATTCGAGTTGCAGCCGCGCCCGTTCGCTGTCCCGATAGGCGTTCGCCTTTCCGGCTTGATGAACCGCTTCGAGAAGCGCGCCCCGGTTGGTATTGAAGAGCGGCAGCGGAATCGAAATGCCGATCACCGCCTGATTGATCGGTGCGCCGCCCGTGACGATGCGCTTCATGCCGGCGCTTACCGTGATGTCCGGAATGCGCGTTGCCTTTTCCACGGCGATGACGGCATTGGCGCGCAGTACTTCGGCCCGCGCGGTGCGCGACATCGGGGCGTCGTCGAGGCGCTGTAGAAGCTGCGGCAGCGGCTCAACGGGCGGAACGGCGTCCAGATCGCCATGCGCGATACGGTTGCTCAAGGCAACGCTTCCCGTGACGTTCGCGAGCTTTTCGAGCGCCGTCGTTACACGTCTACCGGCCGTTGCCAGTTCGATTTGCGCGCTTGTTGCCGCGACCCGCGCCTTGGTCGCTTCGACCGGCGATACCTTGCCGGCCTTTGCGCGTTTGTCGGCCATTTCGGCGGATCGCGCCGCGATGCTGGCCGATTCTTCGGCCGCGTGCCGTTGACGCTGTGCGGCAAGCAGCCCGTAGAACGCGCCCGTGACTTCCGCACGCAACGTCGCTGCGCGGTTATCGAGCGAAGCGAGGGCCGCTTCGCGGCGATACGATGCGGCGTCCAGCCGCGACCGGCGCTTTCCGCCGAGTTCGATGGTCTGATTAATCAATGCAGTGGATGTGCGCTCGCGTCCGCTGAGTCCTTCCTGCAGTAGCGAGATCTCCGGATTG
>DASXXR010000528.1:0-4921 GCA_036502945.1 Paraburkholderia sp.
GGGTCCAGACCGACCTCGGGCTGCTGGCCCAGTTGCCGCCCGACCGACACGACCTTCACGCCAGCGCGCTGGCGCGGCTGTGGACCGGCTTCGAAGCCACCTCCGACGAGTGGGGCCGAGGCGCGTTTGCACACGAGGCACGGAACCTGCACGACACGATCGTCAAAGAACATGACGAAGCATTGAACGACCCCGCCGCGCGCGCAGAAGCGCTATTCAACACCCCTTACGGCAGCGACTTTCCAAGCGCCGACGGCCAGCAATTGCTAAGCGCACTAAACGGCCTGCACGCCGAGTTCAACGAGGCGAGCACCTCCACGCAACGCGAAGCCGCCCTGAAACGCGGCGCCGCGACCAAGCAGCAGCTACAGCAAGCGATCTCCGCATCCATCGACAAAGTCACGCAATCGGAAACGCAGGCGTCGAACTCAGCGCGCACGGACGTGCTGAACGCCCTCGACTACGCCGCCGCCATCACCGGCCCTGGTGCGACGCCCGCGGCAAGACTCGCCGCGCTCGGCAATCAGGTGTTCGGCGATGCGGTCCATGCGCGGGCTTTTACCGAGCTTCGGCAAAACGAGCCCGAGCGGTTCACGCAGTTGATGCAGTGGGAAAACGAGCTTGCCGAACAGGACCGTGACGCTGCCCAAAGCGTGCCTGAGGTTTCCCTCGCGCCGCCGAAAAACTATTCGGACATCAGGTATAACCTGCCCGCGCCCGGACCGGAATATGAAAGCGATTTGCGGCAGCGCTACGTGGGCGCGCTGCACAGCATCGTGGAAGCGGAGAAACGCATCCATATTGCGCACCAGTCGATCTCGTCTCCGATCAGGCAAAACTACATCAGGACGCACTCGTCTTCGACGTAAGCGCCGCGCGTTTTCGTCGCGCCTGCGATATATCCGTCAACGCGCGACACAGCCGATTGCGATAGCATTACGCACGATGGTCGAATCCGTGCCGCCCTCGCTCCTGCAACGATATGAAACGGTGACGGCACGAAACAGGAGCTCCCATGGAACCGACGAATGTGACGCCGGAAAATGCCGAAAGACAAGCGATCACGCTTTTTTACCGCGCAATCGAAGGGAAGGATCTTGCGTTGTTGAAGCAGGCGGTGGCGCCGGATTGGCAATACCTGCCACCGCTGGCCTCGCAGGGAAACGGGCTCGACGCAATGGCGTCGATGCTCGACGACCTCAGGCTCGCGTTGCCCGATATGCGCATCGAGCTGCTGGACCTGCTGGTCGACAAGAACAAGGTAGGCGTTCGCGCGCGAGTCACAGGCACGCAAACCGGCCCGCTAATGGGCATCGCACCCACATCGAAGCATGTCAGTTTCTCGATTCACTCGTTTCACGAACTGCGGGACGGGAAAATAACGAAGACGTGGCATCTGGAAGATTGGCTAACGGTATTTCGTCAGCTCGACAAGATTCCGTCGCTTCGCTGATCAGCGCCGGTGAGTTCGTCGTTGCACAGCATGGCGGCTGAACGCGTCGCAGGGTAGCAGCGGCTCACCGCGCCGAGGTCGCCGAGGTCGCCGCCTCCATACGGTCGGCAAGCTCATCCAGCCTCGAAAGAAACAGCTTCAATATCGGTGAAGCATTCGCTTTGCTATAGCCGACAACCAGTTCGATGGTCGGCGTTTTCCCCGCGAGCGGCCTGCAGACAACCGACGCCGGCAGCAGATTGCGCGCATACGCGGGCATCAATGACACGCCCCCGGTGGACGCCACGAGCGACATCGCCATCGCAAGGTTATCCACGCCATGCGCCGGCGCAATATCGACTTTCGACTGCCGCAGGTATCGGTCGATCACCGCGCGCAACACGGTCGCCTTGTTCGACGCGGCAATGAACGTCTCGCCGAGCAGATCTTTCGGACGAACCGCCGCACGGGACGCGAGGCGATGCCCGCGCGGCATCAGCACGACAAGTGCTTCGACGCTCACCACGTGATACGCCAGATCGAAGTCCGGCTCGGCGCGCAGGAAAGCCAGATCCAGATTGCCCCGCGCGAGCCCGTCGGCCAGGTCGGGCGAATAGTGGCTCGAGATCGTCACGTCGATATCGTGCAGGACGTCGCGCAGCACGTGCATCGCATGGGGTAGCCAGGTCATTTCGCTGCCGGTCAGAAAGCCGAGCGCAAACGTCTGACGCGCGGGCTGCGCGGCTCTGCGGGCTGCCTGCACCGCGGCGTCGACCTGCGCGAGCGCGAGCCGCGCGTGATCGAGAAACGCACGGCCGGCCGCCGTCAATTCGACGCCGCGCGCGCTGCGGCTCAGCAGCTCGGCACCCACCTGATATTCCAGATCCCGGATCTGCCGGCTCAACGACGGTTGCGACGTATGCAGGCGCTGCCCGGCCGCAACGGTGAGACTGCCCGTTTCCGCCACCGCGACGAAATACCGGAGATGTCGTAATTCCATATCGCCTCCCATGCCTGTCAGGCATGCCCACCAGCTTACAAAGTCTTATTCAGCGATGCAAGCCACAGCTACATTGGCGTCACAGCAGGGCCACCTCGCGATCTGCGTGGCAGCCCGATACTGCAACCCATACCTCGAAGGAATATGCATCATGAACAAGCCAACCATCCTGATCACCGGCGCGCTAACCGGCATCGGCCGTGCGACCGCCTTCGCATTCGCGGACAGCGGCGCCCGCGTCGTCGTGTCGGGACGCCGCGAAGCCGAAGGGAAAGCGCTCGAAGCCGAGCTGCGCGAGCGCGGTGCCGACGCGATCTTCATCCGCGCCGATGTGCGGCGCGACGACGATGTGCGCGATCTGGTCGACGCAACCATTGCGCGCTTCGGCAGGCTCGATGCCGCCATCAACAACGCCGGCACGGAAGGTCAGCCCGGCCGCATCGCCGACCAGACCGCGGAAAGCTATGCCGCGACCTTCGATACGAACGTGCTCGGCACGCTGCTCAGCATGAAGCACGAGCTGCGGGCGATGTCCGCGCAGCAAAGCGGCAGCATCGTCAACGTGTCGTCGACTTACGGGCATGAAGGCGCGGCGTTCGCTTCGGTGTATGCGGGCAGCAAGCACGCGGTCGAAGGCATGACGAAGTCCGCGGCGCTCGAGGTCGCGGCCGCGGGCATCCGTGTGAACGCCGTGGCGCCGGGGCCAACCGACACCGGCATGCTCGACCGCTTCACCGGCTCCGCGGAGAACAAGGCTGCATTGACGCGGAAGGTGCCGCTCGGGCGCGTCGGGAAACCTGAAGACGTTGCGCGCGCAATCGTCTTCCTCGCGTCGGAAGCGGCTTCGTTCGTGACTGGGCAGATCGTCACGGTCGATGGCGGCAAGACTGCGGGCTAGCGGGGCGCGCGGCCGTTTGCCTGAGCAGGCGGCCGCACGTCCGGCTTTCGCGACATCCGTTCACAGCAAGCATGCGTTCCGAAGCGGGCGTGCAACGCGCAACATACGGATGCGCGCTGCAACAAACGCCGCTCACCCGGCGCTGTCGAGGAGTTCGCGCAGCACGGTCTCCAGTTCGACTTCACCTTTGACGACGTCGGATTCGCGCTGCTCGAAATCGATCCATCCCTCGTTGAAGCCATCCAGCATCTGCATGCGTGGCAACGGGTATTGCAGCCCCTGCGCCTTGAAAAGCTCGCTCCACGTCACGCGCGGAACCATTTGCGCATGCACCTCGCGTCCGAGAATTTTGCCGGAGGCCTCCGCGATGTCGTTCGGCGCGATCCGGCGCGGGCCTTCCAGCTCGACGATCCGTTTGCCGGTCCAGCTCTGCTGAAGCAGTTCCGCGGCCACGCGCCCCACGTCCGCTGTCGCGACCATCGGGACGGGCTTGTCGAACGGCCGCAGAAAGCTCGCCACACGGCCCGTGTCGCGCGCCGAAGCAACCTCGGATGCGATGTTCTCCATCAACCAGCCTGGCCTTAAAAACGTCACCGGTATCGACAGTTCGCCGAGCGCCTGTTCCATCAGCGTCCGCTGCGTCAGCAGATTGGCCCTTTGCACATGCGCGCCGACCGTGGACAGACACACGATCTTCGCGGGCCGAGCCGCTTCGAGTGCCTGCTTGATAGCGGCGAGGACGGCATGCGCGCCGTAAAATCCGGGAACGGAATCGAGCTTCGATGGAGGCAGGATGAAAACGCCTTGTGCGCCGCTAAACGCCGCGGTCAGCGCGGCCGGGTCCAGCATGTCCGCCTGCGCAATCGCGCAGCCCTGCGATGTCCAGAAGCCCGCTGTTTCGACATCGCGCACGACCGCGCGGACCGGCTGACGATTCGACAGCAGCGCATGGCCAACGGCGCCGCCGATTTTTCCTGTGATGCCGGTGATCGCGTACATCGTCTGCTCCTTGGACCTTGCGCGAGCGTTGCCAACCTGTTCGGCGTGCAATCGACTGACGCGCATTTCGACTGGATCCATCATAGGAGCCGCACAGCGCTGATGGAACCGACTGCATGTCACTTGATTGGTGACTTCCAGTCATGAGCGTCCAAAGCCGCGCGTGCCGTCGATCGCCTTGCCGGACTACTGCCCGGGGCGCTCGACGAATTCGAACGGCAGCCCGCGCCGGCGCATCCATTCGCCGAGCGCCTGGCCGGTGCCGGCGCGCCACGGGCGCAGCTTCGCGGGTTCCACGAGCCGATATTCGAGCAGTTCGGGCGACAGCGCGATCGTCCCGTGCGCGCGCACGTGGTACGCGATGATCAGCTCGTTCTTGCGCATGAATTCATAGACGCCGACCAGTTCGACCGAATCGGCGACAAGCGACGTTTCCTCGCGCACTTCCCGAGCGATGCCCGCTTCGGGCGTCTCGCCGTTTTCAAGGAAGCCGGTGATCAGCGCGAACATGCCTTCCTGCCACGCGGCGTTGCGGGCAAGCAGGATGTTGCCTTCGTATTCGACAATCGCGGCGACAACCGGCAACGGGTTG
>DASXXR010000529.1:0-9813 GCA_036502945.1 Paraburkholderia sp.
TGATCGACATGCACATCGGCAATCTGCGTCGCAAGATCAGTTTAAACGGCCGCCTGTCGGCAATGATTCATACGGTGCGCAATGTCGGCTATATCCTCACGGCTGCGGACTAGTCGCTCGCGGCGATTCCGCATGAACAGCGTCGGTTGGCTGATGGTGCTGTTCGTCACTTCGGCGATCGTATTGTTTGCGTTGATGTACTGGCTGACGGGCCGCTACCTGCTCCACGAGGTGGACGAACGTTTGCGCGGCGAGGTCGCGGAGTTTCAATCGATCGGCCGTACCGAGGCCATTGCGAGCATCGACGCGCTGAGCCACCGTGATGTCGCAAGCAGCCGGCCGTATGGTGTGTTCGATGCGCGCGGCCAATGGCTCGCGGGTAACGTCACGCATCTTCCCGTGCAAAGCGATCGGGTGCCATTCAACTATATTCAAGTGCAAGGCGCGGGCCCGGTCACAGGCCACTATCGCGGCATCATCGTGCCGACCACGAGCGGCCTGCGGATTGTCGTCGGGCATGGAATCGATGAGATCCTCGTATTCGACCGCACGCTGGTGACGACGCTATGCGCGGGCCTCGCGCTCACGATCGTGCTCGCCGTGGCTTTCGGCGCTGCACTGCACATGATCTCGAACCGACGCATCCGCGTGATCAGCGAGACCAGTCGGGAAATCATGGCGGGACAACTGGATCGTCGTTTGCCGATGCACGGTACGAGCGACGATCTGGACCGGCTGGTTTCGATCGTGAACATCATGCTCGACGAAATCGAGCGCCTCGTAAGCGAAGTTCGCGGCGTTTGCGCGGGCATCGCTCACGACCTGCGTACGCCCATGACTCGCCTGCGTGGCGGCCTCGAACGGGTGCGACGCCGTTCGAACACTGTCGAGGACTATGCAGAAGCGATCGATGCGGCGATCGGGCAATCGGATGTCGTGCTCGATCGCTTTACCGCCCTGCTAAGGATTGCGGAGATCGAAGCGGGCGGGCGGAGGGCGAGTTTCAGTACGCTTTCCCTCGATACCGTACTGCGCGACGTGGTGGAACTCTACCAGCCGCTTGCCGAACACCGCGGCTTGTCGATGAAGGTGTATGCATCTGCACCGGTCAAGGTCACCGGCGACATCGACTTGCTATTCGGTGCGATCGAGAACCTGGTGGACAACGCATTGAAGTTTACGCCGCACGGTGGAACGGTGACGTTATACGCAGGCGACGATGGCGGCTTCGCCGTGTTGCAGGTGACTGACACCGGGCCCGGCATCAATCCTGAAGAGCGCGAAGCGGTGCTGCGACCGTTTTATCGAACCGGGCGCGCACGGGCAGACATGACGGCCGGCCATGGCCTTGGTCTGAGTCTCGTTGCTGCCATTGCCCGCGTGCATGCCGCGGACTTTGAGATTTTCGACAACCATCCGGGCTGCAGGATGGTGCTGCGCTTCACGGGCGGCTAGGATCATGGTTTGTATTCGTCAGTTGCGCACACAACGGAATCCCGCATACACGTGCTGATAACGCGGTTGAAACCAGTTGCGGAAGGTCGGTCTCAACATGCATTGCGCGGTGCGCGCCGACCCACCCTTCAGCACATAGTGCTGAGCGTCGAAGAAATTCGCCGAATACCCTACGTAGAACGGAAACGCTTCGAAGCCAGGCAGCGGTTCGAATAACGACGACGTCCATTCCCAACCATTGCCGAACATTCCTTCCACGCCGAAGGCGCTGACATTGCCCGGATGCGCGTCGACAGCCTGCGGATCCCAGCTGCGGAAGTCGAAGTTGCCGGGCAACGCGGGACCCAGTGGCGCGCCGTGAGCCGCACGTTGCCATTGAGCTTCGGTTGGTAACGCCTTGCCGGCCCAGCGGGCATAAGCGCTTGCCTCCGCGTGGCTGACGTAGACCGGCCAGTCGGGCGGGAGCGCAACGTCGTCGAACATCGTGCGCAGCGTCCACTCGCCGTTGCGCTGCGTCCAACCCACCGGATGTTCGATGTGCTCCGCTTCCTTCCACGCCCAGTTGCTGTCGTTCCAATACGCACGCTGCTGATAGCCGCCCGCGTCGATGAATTGGCGGTACGCGCCGTTCGTCACCATGTAGCGATCGATTTCGAATGCGTCGACATCGACATGCCGTTCGCCGAACTCGTTGTCCCACCCGAACAAGCCGCTTGCCTTCCCTAAGCCGAGTACGACCGGCCCGGCGGAAACGGCGACCATCGTTGCTGCCGCAACGGGTTTCGCTGTCGTGCTTGATGCAGCCTCGCGCGGCGGTGCGATTTTTTGCTCGAGCGGCAATTGATGCAGCATGTACGCGAGCGTTTCCGCATGCATCAGGCGATGTTCGATCGCAACGTGCAGCAACTGTTCGCGCGATCCCATAGCGATGCTTCCGCTGCTGAAGTCGAACGTTGCAAGTGCGCGGTCGATTTGCGTGCGCGCACGTCGTGCGTAGTCGCGCACGACGTCGGGTGAAGGCCAATCGGATGGTTGATCGGTAGGAAAGCCGCCATCGACCGGATCGATGCCGAAGGCGAACAGGTTGTCGAGTTCAGGATCGAACGCAGGCAGCGCACACAGGCGCTCGGCGAACAGGTTGCGATCGAACGCTTCAAGATGGCCGATGTAGAACACGATGCGATGGCGTTCGCGGATCGGCCGTTCGTACAGGAACTCGGGTTTGACGACGGCAAAGAGCGCGTCGGTGACGGCGCGAGCGTCGATAAGGCGTTGGACTAGCGGATGCTGCAAACCAGGGTCGCGATTCATTTCGCCGGGTCTCCTTGCGGGGGACAGTCTTAAGACTGTAACTCGTCGCGCGAGCCATGTGAAGGCGCACGGTTGCAAAAGTCGCCACTGCGGGCCCGCGAAAACGGTTTACAAATGACGCAATCCGTCTGAATCGACAATGTGAATGAATTTGCCGCGTGCGCCGATCAGACCGCGTTTTTGAAACTTCGACAGCGTTCGGCTCACTGTTTCGAGCGTCATGCCGAGATAGCTGCCCATGTCCTCGCGCGTCATGCGCAGATTGAATTCAGCCGATGAATAGCCGCGCTGCGCGTTGCGCTCCGAGACGTCGAGCAGGAATGCTGCCACGCGTTCGTCGGCGTTCAGCGAGCCCAGCAGCATCATCTGGCCGGCTTCGCGGACGATTTGTTCGCCCATCAGCTTGTGCAGCCGATCTTGCATCGAGCCGACTTCGCGGCATAGATGCTTGAGCGCCACGTAGGGGATGATGCAAACGGAACTGTCCTCGAGTGCGACGGCACTGCAGGCATGGACGTCGGTACTGATGCCGTCGAAGCCAAGTGCTTCGCCCGCAAGACGCAGACCGGTGACCTGTTCGCGGCCGTCGCGGTGCGCCATCATCGTTTTCAGCGAGCCGGAGCGGATCGCGTACAGACTGTCGAACCGATTGCCGGCGCGATATAGCGCTTCACCGCGATGAACGGAGCGCGCAGTGCAGATCAGTGCTTCGAGCTTCGGTAACTCTGCCGCGGATACGCCCTGCGGCACACACAAGTGACGCATCGCGCACGTCGAACAGCGCGCGGCATTGTGCGCGGAAGGCGCCGCCGCGCTTTCTGCGCGCCGGGCGGCGGCGTGCGTTGAAGTAGTGGAAGTGAGCATTACGACAGTGCGACCTGAAGTAAGGATGCCTCATTCTCCCACCGGGTGCGCACATCACTTCGCGTCAAAATGACGCGTTTCGACTGTCCGCAGGCGTGGCCGATATCACGAGCCTTTACGCTTCGGTACTTTTCGCCTGCTCATCGTGTCCCGCTGCCAATGGAATCAGCAATACGGGCAACGTCGATTGGCGCACGCAGCGTTCCGCGACACTGCCGAGAATCAACCGCTGCATGCCGCGGCGGCCATGCGTGCCCATGACGATCAGATCGGCGTTGAAATCGGCGGCGGCTTTCAGCACGAGCGTCGGCACGTCTTCGGTCGACGACGCTTCACCTACCGCGACGTCTCCGCCGACACCGCGTTCGCGCATCGCCTGCGTCAATTCGGCGGCCAGCTCCTTGCCCTGCTGGATGAGCTGGTTCTGCAGGACCGAAGGATCATAGCCGGGCGCTTCGAAATACATCGGCGTGTTCTCGACCCCATAGAACGGCCGGAGTGTCGCGCCGAGCGCGTCGGCGAGATCGAGTGCGGCATTGAACGCGCCGCGCGACGTGCGGCTGCCGTCGACTGCTACAAGGATGCGTGTGTACATGGAAGCTCCGCATGAGAAGAATCAAAGGGCGGACGGCCCGCGTTGCAGCGCCTGGAATCGCGGTTCTTTTAAGCCGGCGCCAAACACGACTTGCCTTACAATTATCGTCAATTCTGACAAGCTGGCCTTCCAGTAATAATGAACGAGCGCAAATCGACGGGTCTGCCCGACAAGATATACGGCGATATTCTCAACCGCATTCTGGACGGCGAATATCAGGAAGGCGAGCGCTTGCCGACGGAACACGCGCTGGCCGAACGCTTCGACACGTCGCGGCCAACCATTCGCGAGGCGCTGGCCCGGTTGCGCGCAGACGGCATCATCGTGACGCGGCACGGATCGGGCACGACGGTTGCGCGTCGACCCGATCCTGACGTACGCCGCTTCGCGCCGCTGGAGACGCTATCCGATATTCGCCGTTGCTACGAATTTCGCGTCGTCACCGAGGCCGGCGCTGCCGCGCTCGCCGCGCAAATGGCGGAAGCCGACGACATCGCGGCAATCGAGCGCGCGTGGAATGAACTGGAACGTGTCGTTGAAACGGAGGGCATCGGCGCCAGCGACGATTTCGCGTTTCATCTTGCCGTTGCGCGCGCATCGAAGAACCAGTTCTTCGTTACGATGATGTCGTTCATCGAAGAGCAGGTCGTGTTCAGCATGAACTTGTCGCGCAACCTGTCGCTGGTGAAGACGGTCGAGCGGCAACGGGTCGTGCAGGCGGAGCATCGGGCCGTGCTCGAGGCGATTCGCCGCAATGATTCCGCCGCCGCAGGACAGGCAATGCGGACGCATCTCGAGAACGCACGCGACCGGATGTTCGGTTCGTAAGCGTGCCATTGTCATCGAGGCTCTTTGGTGCCGCCGAATACCGCCTGTTCCGCCCAATCCCGGTATTTTCCATTTCTCTTTTTTTACGCGCCGCGGCGCGTCGTTTCGAGTGAATCCTTCCCGTCCCCTGCCTTTCCGTGATGCGTTGCTGGCGATGCTCGGCATCGGTCTCGTCAACATGCTGGTCGCACTCGATCAAACCGTCGTCAGCACGGCGCTACCATCGATCATTTCCGAACTGCGCGGCTTCGAGTACTACGCATGGATCGCCAGCGCGTATCTGCTTGCGTCCGTCGTGACCGTGCCGGTGTTCGGCCGGCTCGGCGATTACTTCGGTCGCAAGCACTTCGTCATCGCCGCGGTGCTCGTGTTCACGATTGCGTCGCTGTTGTGCGGCGTTGCGACGAGCATGCCGTTTCTCGTGATGGCGCGCGCGCTGCAGGGCGTCGGCGGCGGAATGATGGTGGGCACCGCGTTCGCGTCGATTCCCGATCTGTTTCCCGACCCGCGCGCGCGGGTGCGATGGCAGGTGGTGATGGCGGCCGCGTATGGAATCGGCACGGCGGCGGGGCCGTCGCTTGGCGGTTGGCTCAGCCAGCACTTCGGCTGGCGTTCGACATTCCTCGTGAATCTGCCGGTAGGCGCACTCGCGCTTTACTTCATCTGGGCGCATCTGCCGCTTTACCGGCGCGAACGAACCGGCGACGTGCGTATCGATTGGGCCGGCGCAGTGCTGGTGGCGCTGGTGTTAGGCGGCCTGCAGACGTTCATCGAGGCCGTGCCGAAGGACGGCCTGACCGGCGGCAATCTTCTTCTGGCCGCGCTGGTTGTGATCGGCGCGGCGATGCTGCTCGCGTGCGAGCGGCGCGCGACGCATCCGATCATTCCGCTCGATCTCTTCAACGATGCGCAACTGGTGACGCTCTTCACGCTGTCGGTGTTGTCCGGCTTCGTGATGTTCTCGCTGATCTTCTTCGCGCCGTTGCTGCTGCAAGGCGGCTTCGGGCTGTCGCCTCAAGAGGCCGGGTTGCTTGCGACGCCGATCGCCGCTTGTATCGCGCTCGGCAGTCTGATCAACACGCGTGTCGTGATTCATATGTCGCGGCCAACGGCGATTCTATCGATCGGTTTTGCGTTGCTCGTCGCTGCATCCGTGGGTATCGCGTTCGCGACGCCCACCACGCCGCATCTGTACCTCGAGCTCGCGATGGCGGCGGTCGGCATCGGGCTAGGTTTCATCCTTAACAATCTCAACGTGTTCGGACAGGAGATCGCAGGACGCGAGCGCCTCGGCATCACGACCGCGCTGTTGCAGTCGACGCGAATGGTCGGCGGCATGCTTGGCACAAGCATCGTCGCGACGATCATCAATCGACGTTACACATCAGGTGTCGATGATTCTCTGCGCGTGCTCGGCGAGCCTGTTGCGGCGGTGTGGCGGCCGAAGCTCGCCGATCCGCGAATACTCATTGACGAGAGCCTGCGCGATACGCTGCTCGCGCAGTTGAAGCAAGCGGGGCTCGAAGGCCCCGCTTTAATCGACGCCGCGCGGCACGTGCTGGTGCAATCGATTCACATCGGCGTGGTGCTGACCGGCTGCGCCGCGCTGGCGGCCGCGTTACTCGTGCGCAGGATTTCGCACATCACGTTTCGCCGCGGGTAGGTTGCCGCCGTGCCGTTGACGCGTTAAGCCGCGACAGCCATCGGCCCAAACAGCGCGTTGCGTGTTTGCGGACTCACCGCAATATCCAGCGCAACCGCCCGCTCGACGCCGATTTGCAGCGGCGGCCCGAGCCGGCCGATTTCGATGCCGGTTCTGCGCAGCAGCCTTTCGATCGGCGTGGTGGTCACCGTGACATAACGCGTGATGCCCATGCCGTCCGCGAAAGTAACGAGTTCCTGTATCGCGTGCATGGTCAACTCTGCAAAGCCGAACGACTGGTCGGCATCGGTCTCGATTGCAAAGCGGCTCAGCTCCCAGATGTGCCGTCCGACAGGCGCCTCCTGGCCGTGCAGCAGCTGCGGGAAAGTGTCTTTCAGCATGTTCGGCCCTTCTGTCGGCATCAGCCTCCAGCAGCCTCTCACGCGTTTTGTCGGGTCCTGAATGAGCATGTAGTGCGGGCCAAGCGCGTCATAGCCGTCAACCTCCATGCCGGCGATGATCGGAATGTCCCATCCCATTCGGCCGCGAAAAACGCGGGCGCGCAGGCGGAACATGTCGTGAATGTCGGTGTTGTCGAATTCCTTGGGGGTGCCAATTCGAATTGCGGTTTGCATGAAGTTCTCCTCGCCCGGGTCTGTCCCGTACGAGAAAACTTATGCATTCTGGATACATATTTGCACCTATCAACCTGGATAGGTGTCCGCTTCGCCGTTGGGTCATCAAAATTGAGATGAACATTACCCACCCAATGGGGAATCACCATGGAACTGCTGGAAAATCATTGGCAAGCACCCCTTCAAACCAGGCCGGCAGATGTGTCGTCCGCCGTCGATCGCGTTTTGATCATCGGTTATCGAAAGAAAAAAAAGGAGAGTCAAAGGCAGTTTTGGGCCCGTTTTGGCGTCACGCAATCGCGTGGCAGCCGGTTTGAATCGGGGGCGGAAATTCCTGCGCCGGTGTCGATTCTTCTGGGCCTTTACTTCTCAAGAACCATCACCGACGGTGATCTCGGGCGGGCAGAACGTGTGCTTTGCAATGAGGCAAAGGAGTTGATCAACCTGGATCAATAAGGCCGAGCTGGGTTGCAATGACGGCCGCGGCGCGCCGGGAATTCACACCGAATTTCGCTCTGATGTTCTTCAAATGGAAGTTCACGACAGCTTCCGAACAACTGAGAATGTGCGAAATCTCCCACGTGGATTTTCCGAGCGCCGTCCATTGCAGACATTCCCGTTCACGCGGCGTTAGTTTCGGAAGCAAGGCCTGCGTGTGAGTACTCAGATGCGGCTGACTCGTGTCGATAACGAGGTCGCGCAGCAGCACGAGATTCGGTAGGACAACGTCAACATGCTTCCAGAAATCGCTGGTCGGATTGCTGTCGTTGACGAAGCAAAGCATGCCGTTTTCCTGCCTAGGCCCGTGAATCGGCAATGTCACGCCGGCGCGCAGGCCGTGTGAGCGCGCTTCTTCATACATCGACTGTTGCGGGTTCGTTGTGAACAGGTCCGGCGACCAGATCAGCGGCGATGACTTTGTCGTGCAATGCGCGACGGTCGGATCGATGTGCGCAAAGCCGTGCGCATCGTAAAACTGCCGCCATGAAGGCGCGTAAGTGCTGCGCACGAACGCGTCCTCCATCCGAATGCCCGGGCGGGGCAGGATCGCGACGAGCACGCGATTAAACCCCCAGTCTTCGGCGAGCCGGGCGAGTTCACCGAACCATGTGACATCGTCGGCGGCGTTGAGCATCGGCGACATCTGCTCAATAAAATTTGGCGACAAGGCAGTTCTCTCAGGTCGCAGCGACCAGGCCGCAGGCCAATGCCGGCGCGCCATGGTCACTCATGTTGTCTGGTGTCAATCTAACATCATTATTCTTCTTTTACTGAAAAACTGCGATAGCCCAAATATCGACTTACGGTTCGCCTGTAATAATCAAAGCGACAAAATCATGAATTGACACAATATGCGGCGATTTATGACATTATGACTGCCGCATTTCGGTGCAATAGGGCAAATATAACGCCCAAAATAACTGTGTTGGCCGGTGGAATCGTTTTCATAACCGTGTTCAAATTCGCCTTGTAACGCAGTATCCAGATTGTCATGTGAACCGCCGCCAATCTCGTTCGCGGTGTCTTATTCTCCGAAAAATCCGAATATTCCGGGCCGGTTCTACTGAATGTTGTTTGACAACTTACGAGATCGAGCCGCCGGGACGAAGCCCGTCGTCTTTACGACGCGCCCATGCCGCTCGAAACAGTGCGCGACGAGAACTCGCTGATTTGTGTACTGCGCGACGCGGTCGCGATACCGAAGATCGCAGACATGAGCCCCTTCCTTCCATTGCTGGGTTCGACTCCGGTCGAACATCATGCGAAGATCGAAGTTGCGACGCAGGCACTGCTCGCAATTGAGCGCCCTCTCGCGGACCCTTCCGCTGGCTACTAAAGGCGCATACCCACTATTTGGTTTTTAGTCGCGCGACAACAACGCGAATGACGGTCGCGCGACGTCCGACAGGAGTTGCAACATGCAGATTACCGGAGACATGCTGATCGGCGGGTCCGCGGTGCGCGGTACCAAGGGCACGCTGCGCGCGTTCGACCCGGCCCGTAACATCGAGATCGAGCCCGAGTTCGGCGCGGGTAGCGCCGTGGAGGTCGACCGCGCGTGCCAACTGGCTGCGGTCGCGTTCGACCCGTATCGCCAGGCGCCGCTCGAGAAGCGTGCGCGTTTTCTCGAAGCCATCGCTGAGAATATCGTTGCCCTCGGCGATACGTTGATCGACCGTGCGCAAAGCGAATCGGCGCTGCCCAAAGCGCGTCTTGAAGGCGAGCGCGGCCGTACGGTGGGTCAGTTGAAGCTGTTTGCGTCGCTTGTGCGCGAAGGCCGTTGGCTTGACGCGACGCTCGACTCCGCATTGCCGGACCGCAAGCCTATACCGCGTCCCGACCTGCGCTTGCAGAAGATTCCGGTGGGCCCGGTCGCGGTGTTCGGCGCAAGCAATTTTCCGCTCGCGTTTTCGGTGGCGGGCGGCGATACGGCGTCCGCGCTCGCGGCCGGTTGCCCGGTCGTCGTGAAGGCGCATCCGGCG
>DASXXR010000530.1:0-2266 GCA_036502945.1 Paraburkholderia sp.
GGTTATGGCCTGCTGGGCTTCCGCGACCCGTTCGGCATCCGTCCGCTTTGCCTCGGCAAGCAGGAAACGGCCGAAGGCGTCGAGTGGATCCTCGCGTCGGAATCGGTGGCGATCGAAGGTATCGGCTTCGAATTCGTGCGCGACGTGGCGCCGGGCGAGGCGATCTTCATCGACATCGATGGCAACCTGCACTCGCAGCAATGCGCGACGAGCCCGAGCCTGAACCCCTGCATTTTCGAACTCGTGTATCTCGCGCGTCCCGACTCGGTGCTCGACGGCGTGCCGGTCTACAACGTGCGTCTGCGCATGGGCGATTACCTCGCCGAGAAGATCAAGCGCGAACTGCCCGACGTGCCGATCGACGTCGTGATGCCGATTCCCGATTCGTCCCGTCCGGCCGCGATGCAGGTCGCGAAGAAGCTGGGCGTCGAGTACCGCGAAGGCTTCTTCAAGAACCGTTACGTCGGCCGCACCTTCATCATGCCGGGCCAGGCAGTGCGCAAGAAGTCGGTGCGCCAGAAGCTGAATGCGATGGGCATCGAGTTCAAGGGCAAGAACGTGCTGATCGTCGACGACTCGATCGTGCGTGGCACCACCTCGCACGAAATCGTGCAGATGGCGCGCGATGCGGGCGCGAACAAGGTGATCTTCGCGTCGGCGGCGCCGCCGGTGAAATTCCCGAACGTCTACGGTATCGACATGCCGACGCGCGGTGAACTCGTCGCTCACGGCCGCACGGACGACGAAGTCGCGCGCATGATCGGCGCGGACCATCTCGTGTATCAGGACGTCGAAGCGCTGAAGCAGGCTGTGCGCGACATCAACCCGGCGCTGAAGGAATTCGAAGCGTCGTGCTTCGACGGCAACTATGTGACCGGCGACGTGACGACCGAGTATCTCGACCGCATCGAAACCGCGCGTCTCGCACCGTCGTCGCAATCGGACCGCGACGCCGCGAGCGACGCGATCGACGGCGGCGCCCCGGCGCGTTCGCAACTGCATCTGCAACTGTCGGTAGGTTGAGCGCGGATTGCCCGATCGCGCTCGTAGCATGGCGCGCCGCACGCCACGCTATGCTGTGAGCGTGTTAGCATGACGGCTTGCGTCGATTTGATCTCAGCTTGCGGACGCGGGGCAACCCGAAACAGCTAAAGCGAAGGGTGGAAAAGCCGCACTCATCCGCCTCCGCTCCAGCTTTCCCCCGCACATGAAGCCCGCTTATGCCGACGCAAAAGCGGGCTTTTTTGTTGCTGCCGTTTGGCGTTGCGCTTGCCTTCACACGCGAGCCGCGCCGGACGCAGCCATCGAACATTGGAAACCAGAACCAACATGGACGACTCCCTGAACTTCGATACGCTGGCAGTCCGCTCGGGCACGGTGCGCAGCGACTTTAACGAGCATTCGGAAGCGATCTTCCTGACCTCGAGCTTCGTGTTCGCGAGTGCCGCGGACGCCGCCGAGCGTTTCAAGAACTCCGAAGACAACTACACCTACTCGCGTTTCACGAACCCGACCGTGTCGATGTTCCAGGACCGCCTGGCCGCGCTCGAAGGCGGCGAAGCCTGCATGGCGACTGCGTCAGGCATGGCCGCGATCATGTCCGTGGTGATGTCCGCACTGCAGGCCGGCGACCATCTGGTGAGCTCGCAGGCGCTGTTCGGTTCGACGCTCGGCATGTTCTCGCAGATCTTCAGCAAGTTCGGCATCACGACCACCTTCGTCGACCCGACCGATCTGGACGCGTGGAAAAACGCCGTGCGTCCCGAGACGAAGATGTTCTTCCTCGAAACGCCGTCGAATCCGCTGACCGAAATCGCCGATATCGCGGCGATCAGCAAGATCGCCAACGCGGCGAACGCGCTGTTCGTGGTCGACAACTGTTTCTGCAGCCCGGCCTTGCAGCAGCCGCTGAAGCTCGGCGCGGACGTCGTGATGCACTCGGCCACCAAGTTCCTCGACGGCCAGGGCCGGGTGCTGGGCGGCGCGCTGGTCGGCTCGAAGAAATTCATCATGGAGAAGGTGTTTCCCTTCGTGCGCAGCGCAGGGCCGACGCTCTCCGCGTTCAACGCATGGGTGCTGCTCAAGGGCATGGAAACGCTGTCGCTGCGTGTTGAAAAGCAATCGGCGAATGCGCTCGAAATCGCTCGCTGGCTGGAAACGCATCCGGCGGTGAAGCGCGTGTTCTATCCGGGTCTGGAGTCGCATCCGCAACATGCGCTGGCCATGCGTCAGCAGAAGTCGGGCGGCGCGATCCTCTCGTTCGAAC
>DASXXR010000531.1:0-5662 GCA_036502945.1 Paraburkholderia sp.
CTGATCGTCTGGGCGGCGAGGCGTCAGCGCGCATGGTTTGCGCCAGTTGTCGCCGCATCGTTGTATATCGGTTATGCGCTGCTTGTGCGGCGCTATTTTCTGCTGATCGTCGCGCTAGCCTGTGGCATCGCGCTGTTCAGGCGCGTGTCGGTGCGATGGAGGATCGTGCTGGCCATTGCGTCGATAGGTACGATCTTCGTGTTGCCCGATGTCGTTTATTTCGCATTGCTGCATCCGCGCGACATGGCCGTCGACTATCTCACGTATCAGTCTCCGTTCGGCGCGCGCACGAGCTTTTATAACCCGCTCGAACCGACATCGTTCGTGGCTTTTTGCGTCGACTACCTCTATGCCAGCGCCCGTCTGAATCTTGCATTGCTGTTCTCGCCAGGGCTCAAGGAACTGGCGATGCAACTGTTTGTCGGGCTCGCCGTTTTGCCCGCGCTACGCGGCGCGCCGCAGCGGCTTGGCGTCGCGCAACGCGTCGCGCGCGAGACGTGCGCATGCCTTCTGCTGGCGCATATCGGCGTGTCGATGCTGTTCGAGCCGGACCTCGGCAGCT
Organism: Paraburkholderia sp.; assembly: GCA_036502945.1. Classification (GTDB taxonomy): domain Bacteria; phylum Pseudomonadota; class Gammaproteobacteria; order Burkholderiales; family Burkholderiaceae; genus Paraburkholderia. The sequence continues at coordinate 563 of DASXXR010000531.1, forward strand.
ATATCCGGCATTTGTCGAGTGTGACGCTGTTTGCGATGGTTTTGCTGCATGGCGGATACTCGGACGATGCGCTGCGCCGGTCTTCAGCGCGCGGGTGTCTTTCGTAGCGAAGCAGGCAGCACAGCGCGTGCGCCTTCAAGTGACGGCTTGGCGTTGCCCGCCGCATCGACGAGCCCAAAGCTACGCTCGCGCGCGTTGGAGCCGCTCAACGTGTCTTTCCATTCGTAAATCGACACGAGCGGCGTTTGTACATCCTGAACCGCTAAGAGGAAGTAGCGTATCAGTCGGGCCTGCTCCGCTTCGCTACCGACGATGCCGGCCGACGGCACGCCCCATTCGGTGATGACGGCGGGTACGCCATAGCGTGCGCGGATGTCTTGCGCGGCGGAGCGGATCGCGGAGGGCGTCATCCCGTATGCGTGATAGGAGATCGCGTCGACGCACAGGGGCTGTGCGCGCGCCACCTCGCGTAGCAGCGTGTCGGATGGTGTTCCGCGCACCGGCGCACGAGAAAAGCCGAAGCCGTATATCGGCACTGCGTGCGGCCGGGCCGCGAGTTCAGCGCACACGCCACCCATGAACGGGGCGAACGTCACGGATGCATTGCCGGTCGGCCAGTATTTGTCCAGGTCGGGCTCGTTCCACAATTCGATCGCGATAATTTGCCGGCCGAACTCGCGCTCGACCTCCAGCACGGATTCAGCGAATTGTTTGCCGGCCGCCTCAAGCGCCGCACTGCGTGACGGATTCGCGGTGTCGCCGATGAGCGGCTGCGTCGAGCGCAGCGTGATCAGGACCGGCAGCGCAGATTGGTCCGCTGCGGTGAATGCGGCGCGCACCCGCTTTCGATAGGCCGCATCGTGCAGACGGTTGGTCCAGATACCGAGGCGCACAAAGGAGAAGCCGGCCGCTTGAATGGCTTGTGCGTCGGTGCTGTGGAAAGTTTCGACTTTTACCTGCACGCCGACCCGCGCGCCGCTAGCCGCTTCGATGGACGGCGCGACCGCGGGCGCAGCCGCGGCTTCGCAGGCTTGCCACCCGCACGCGGCGAGCAGGGCCATCGCCGCTCGCCACCGTCGTGGCGAGGCAGCGTGATAACCTGTTCGGGAGATAACCTGACGTCGCGATGCGGATGGCCGGTGGAGATCTGAAATGAGCAAGGGCATGTCCCGAATCGGCGCAGCGTGTGGGCTTGTGGCCGGCCTCGCGGCGCTGGCTGTGGTGATCGTCTGGAGCGCGTTGACACGCATGGGAGATGCGTTACGGCGCCGATAGCAGCCGCGTATTGACGAGACAAAATGCGCTTCCCGCACCGGCGCGAACCAATGAAGCAACGCGATCAATACGCGCTATTTCCGACCAAGCCTTTCGTGATCGTCAGGTACACGATCTTCAGATCAAGCCACAACGTCCAGTGCTGGATATAGTGGATATCGAACATCACACGCGCCGCCATCTTTTCGATCCGCTCAGTCTCGCCGCGATAGCCGTTCACTTGCGCCCAGCCCGTGATGCCGGGTTTGATCCGGTAGCGGTACATATAGTGCTGCACGAGTTCCTTGTAATACTCATCGTGCTCGACGGCGTGCGGGCGCGGACCCACGACGGACATGTCCCCCTTCAGCACATTGAGGAACTGCGGCAGTTCATCGAGACTGGTGCGGCGCAGAATACGCCCGAGCCGCGTGATTCTCACATCGCCCTTGCGCGCCTGCGTGACCGATCCGGGCCGGTCGGCGCCTTGATACATCGTGCGGAACTTGTAGATCGAGAACGCCTCGCCGTTCATCCCTTTGCGTTGCTGCCGGAAGAGGACAGGGCCGGGCGATGAACATTTCACCGCAACCGCGATCGCGATGAGCAACGGCGCGAGCGCGAGTAGCGCACCCAGCGCGAAGAGGCGGTCGAAGGCGGCTTTCGGCAGCGAGCGTAGCCCGCGCTCGGGCGCAACGACGAGATTGAGCACCGGCAAGCCGAGACAATCGACGATCGCGGGCTCGGGCAGCGTACGTCCCGCCAGTGCCGGAACGATGCGAATATTGACGAAGTCGTCACGGAACGCATCGAGAACGTCTTTAACGGACACCTGCTGAAGGCGCCCGTCGACGATCCACAGTTCCTTGATGCGATGCGCGCGCACGAGCTGCGTGAACGACTCCAGATGATGCACGACCGGCAGGCCCGCGACCAACGTGTCACGTCCGTGGGACGCGTCGAAGATCAACTCGAGCGCCCATGCGCTGTCGCGTCGCGACGCGATCCGCTCGATGAGCGGCCGGTCGCCGGCGGCAGACGCGACGATCGCGACCGCCACGCGCCCGTAGCCGCGCCGGCGCAGCAGACGGACCACGGCATACGCCGCATATTTGCCGGCTACCAGCAGCAGTCCCGTCGCGACGGTCCAGGAGACGAGCCAATCGCCGCGCGGGCCGGCGTCCGGATAGCTTTCCGACAATGCGCCGACGGCCAGTTGCGCGATCATCCAGCCGCCCAGCGTACGCGTGGCTGCGAGCGTCGCCGAGTCGACGCTGGGCGCGCGATAAACGCCGAACAGGCGAAACAGAAGCAGCGCCAGCATCAGCGCGAGCAGCGCGAACAGGCCGTCGACGGGCGGCAGCGAGACGCCGTTGCCGAACACTAGCGCCTGCGCGGCAAAGCCGCCGCAGGCGATTATTAGCAGATCGGTGATTCTTGAAACGAGAGCGAGCATGAGTGCGCTGAGCGGAGGGTGCGGAAAGCGAAGGGTGGAGCGGTCTGATCCGGCAGGGTCGCAGCGCTACGCGCTTGCGGCGCGATGCAGGCTGCGATACTCGCTCGGCGAGACATGGGCGACTTGCCTGAAGAGGCGCGCGAGACATTCGCCGCTCGTCAGGCCGCAGCGGCGCGCGATCTTGTCGACCGGCAGGTCGCTTTCGGCAAGCAGCGTCGAGGCCAGCTCGACGCGCACGCGGCGCAGATGTTCCGAAGGCTTGACCCCCATCTCCGCACGGAAATGCCGCAGGAACGAGCGTTCGCTCATACCCGCTGTTTCTGCCGCAGTCGTGATCGAGATGCGCTTGTCGCAGTTGCGCGCGATCCACTGCGCGCTGGCGCGGATCTTCTGGTTGACCGGCGCGTGGTTGTCGAATGCGACCGAGATCGGCTTCGGCAGACTCGCCCATGAGAGCAAGGTCGCAATCTGCTGCGCGGCTTTGTCGCCCCAATCGCGGCGGATGACTTCGAGTGCGGTTTGTACCGCGTGGTTGGCGAATTGCGCCGGCCGGGCCTGTGCTGCATCAAGCAACGCGTTGCCGTTACCGATTGCACAAAGGGTTTCCACCGCCGTGCTCGCGTCGCGCAGCCACGACGTCAGTTGCGGGTCGTGCGCTGCGCGCGACGTGTCGCCGCCGGCGACGAACAGCGCCCGCAGCGCGGGCCGATCGGGCAGCTTCTGCGTGAGTACGGCAACGCGCATCGAACTGTACACATGCTCGCCGGTCGCGGAGAGGAACACGGTCTTGTAACGCGGCATGCCGTCTGCGGCGCTCGAGTGGAGTTGATTCGCTTTGTCGAACACGTCCGCGACTTCCGCTGCCTGCAACAGCGAAAACTGATCGAACACGACGATACCGATCACGTGCAACGCGACGCGCGTGCGCACCGCAGCAGATGCAGGTGCAGAAGTGAATTCGACGAAGTCCATCTCGGATGTCTCCAGGCGGCAGAGGGCAGGCTCGCATATCGGGCGATGCCGGGGCTCCGGTGTGAAGAAAGATGGGGCTGGATGCAAATGTCACGCAACCCCGGATTGAGGGGCTGAGAATAGCGAGTAAATGGCGGCCAAACTATCGGACGATTCCCATTAAGTGCGTGCTGAATTCCTATTCAGAAGGGGGGCTGTACGGGGGTCAAAGTTTTCGCCTCTGCTTCGCATCGGCTGTCCTCGTCAAGTGCGGCAAGGCGCTCTCCGCTTAAGTTTGCGCGCGATGTGCCGTTAGGAAGGCAGGCGGCTTGCCAGTGCCTCTGCGGTTTTCAACACTCGACCGCGGCGGAGTGGCGAGGCCCCCAAATACGCAAATTAAACAGTTGTATCAGAGTGTCGGCGGCGGCCCGTTTGCTGCCGCTAACCCTATACAATTCAGTTTGATTTCAACTGTTAATCTGGCCCTTTGATGAAGGATCGCTGCGTCTCGCCGCGGCTTTGTCAAGCAAGGCAGGCACCGATGGTTGCGCCGGCACAGCCGCGGACGTCGGAGCCTGCCAATGAATATGGAGTAGAACCATGTCGAAACGTCGCTTCGACAGAAGGGTGGCTGGCCTTGCAGGTGTTGCGGGCCTTTCGCTCGCGATCTTGCTCGGCGGTTGCGTGCAGGTCGCGCAGCCGGGCGCCCTGGCCGATGCCGCAGCTTCGGGCGTGTCGGCAGTCGCCGCCACGCCGGCCGCGCCTGCGTCCGACGCCGCGGTGGTCGCTCAGGCCGCATCGCCGCCCGACGCCGCAGTCGAGCCGGCCGCGCCGGCCACCTATAAGGTGCGGCGCGGCGATACGCTTAAGCGCATTGCTCGCAACCACAGTTGTACCGTCAAGCAGCTGCTTGCGTGGAACCGGTTGAAGCCGTCCGCGCACGTCAAGCCAGGCCAGACGCTGATCGTTTCATCGCCGGATGCGGCGCGCAGCGCGGTTGCGTCCGCTGCCAGCGCGCCGGTTTTAGCTGCTGTGTCTTCCTCCGCGCTGCCAGACGGCGACGCTGCTTCCGCCCCGCTCACGCCCGAAGAAGCACGCGAAGTCAGTTCGGGCTTGTCGCGTCATGCGAACGGCGTGTCGCTCGCGTGGCCGGCGCAGGGCAATGTCGTCGAATCGTTCGAGGCCGGCGAGACGCGCGGAATCGAGATCGCCGGCAAACCGGGCGATCCGGTGCGCGCGGCGGCTGACGGCAAGGTGATGTACGCGGGCACCGGGCTCAACGAATACGGCAGCCTGATCATCGTCCAGCACAACAAGGACTTTCTCACTGCCTATTCGCACAACCGCAAGCTGCTGGTCAAAAGCGGCGACATGGTGCGCAAGGGGCAACAGATCGCCGAAATGGGCAGCGAAAACAACTCGCGCGTGTCGGTGGGGTT
>DASXXR010000532.1:0-11404 GCA_036502945.1 Paraburkholderia sp.
ATCACGTCCGACAAGTCATACTCGACCTCGACATAGTGATCGACGAACGTGTTGTTCTGCTCGGGGTCCAGCACTTCAAGCAGCGCAGACGACGGATCGCCGCGGAAATCCATGCCCATCTTGTCGACTTCGTCGAGCAGGAACAACGGATTGCGCACGCCGACCTTCGACATGTTCTGCAGGATCTTGCCCGGCATCGAACCGATGTACGTGCGACGGTGGCCGCGAATTTCGGCTTCGTCGCGCACGCCGCCGAGCGCCATGCGCACGAACTTTCGGTTCGTTGCGCGCGCAATCGACTGCCCAAGCGACGTCTTGCCGACGCCCGGAGGCCCGACGAGGCAGAGGATCGGCGCTTTCACCTTCTCAACGCGCTGTTGAACCGCGAGGTATTCGAGAATGCGTTCCTTCACCTTCTCGAGACCAAAGTGGTCTTCGTCGAGCACGCGCTCCGCATTCGACAGGTCGTTGTTGACCTTGCTCTTCTTGCGCCACGGCAAGCCGATCAACGTGTCGATATAGTTGCGCACGACCGTCGCTTCCGCCGACATCGGTGACATCAGCTTCAACTTCTTCAGTTCGGCGTCGGCCTTCTTCTTGGCTTCCTTCGGCATCCGCGCGGCGGTAATGCGCTTCTCGAGCTCTTCGAGATCCGCGCCTTCTTCGCCCTCGCCCAGTTCCTTCTGGATCGCCTTGACCTGTTCGTTCAGGTAGTACTCGCGCTGGCTCTTCTCCATCTGGCGTTTCACACGCCCACGGATGCGCTTTTCGACCTGCAGGATGTCGATCTCCGCTTCGAGCTGCGCGAGCAGATGCTCAAGGCGCTCGATAACCGGGAACATTTCGAGGATGTGCTGCTTTTGATCGAGCTTGAGCGGCAGATGCGCGGCGATCGTGTCCGCGAGTCGCCCCGCTTCGTCGATGCCCGAAAGCGACGTCAGAATTTCCGGCGGGATCTTCTTGTTCAGCTTCACATACTGGTCGAACTGCGACACGATCGCGCGGCGCAGCGCTTCCGTTTCGGCGCTGTCCGCATGGTCAGGCTCAAGCGGCATGACTTCGCACGAAAACTGCGTTTCCTGTTCTTCGATCGACAGGGTCTTCGCGCGCTGCAAACCTTCGACAAGCACCTTCACCGTGCCGTCAGGCAGCTTCAGCATTTGCAGGATGTTCGCGATACACCCTACTTCATACATGTCCTTTTCGGTGGGTTCATCCTTTGCGGCCGTTTTCTGCGCGACAAGCATGATGTGCTTGCCGCCTTCCATCGCCGCTTCGAGCGCCTTGATCGACTTAGGTCGCCCCACGAAGAGCGGAATCACCATGTGCGGGAAAACGACTACGTCACGCAGCGGGAGCAGCGGGAGCGTGACGCGTTCCGGCGGGAGGAGTTGGGTTCCTGACATTTCATTTCCCCATGAGTGGAATCAATTCATTCGGTAATTGAGGCTGCGAAAAAGGATTGCAAGCCTCCGCGTGTGGAGAAAAGTTCAGTGACACCAGAAAAACAGTCCGTCCTGACCACAAGATAAACGAAAAAAGCCGTTCACGTCGCCATGAACGGCTTTTTGTCAAAATTCGGGAAAGCCGATCAATTCGAACCCGCAACCTTCGGTGCGTCTTCGTAGATCAGCAGCGGTTTTCCGTCGCCGTCGATCACACTGTCGTCGATGATGACCTTGCTAACGCCTTTCATTGTCGGCAATTCGTACATCACATCAAGCAACGCCTGTTCGAGAATGGAACGTAGCCCGCGGGCGCCCGTCTTGCGGCGAATCGCCTTGCGCGCCACGCCTTGCAACGCAGCCGGCCGGATTTCCAGTTCGACGCGTTCCATGCTGAACAGCTTATGGTATTGCTTGATCAGCGCGTTCTTCGGCTCGACCAGAATTTTCATCAATGCCTCTTCATCGAGCTTGCCGAGCGTCGCGACAACCGGCAGACGGCCGATCAATTCAGGAATCAACCCAAACTTGATCAGATCTTCCGGTTCGACATCGCGGAGCACTTCACCTGAATCCCGATCCTGCTTGCTTTTCACACTCGCGCCGAAGCCGATGCCGGTTTTTTCCGTCCGGTCGACGATGACTTTTTCAAGCCCGTCGAATGCGCCGCCGCAGATGAAGAGAATGTTCGTTGTGTCGACCTGGATGAAGTCCTGGTTCGGATGCTTGCGACCGCCTTGAGGCGGCACCGACGCCATCGTGCCTTCGACGAGTTTCAACAAAGCCTGTTGCACGCCTTCGCCTGACACGTCGCGGGTAATCGACGGGTTGTCCGACTTGCGGCTGATCTTGTCGATTTCGTCGATATAGACGATGCCCCGCTGTGCCTTGTCGACTTCGTAATTGCAGTTTTGCAACAGCTTCTGAATGATGTTCTCGACGTCTTCACCGACGTAACCCGCTTCGGTCAGCGTGGTGGCGTCGGCAATGACGAAAGGCACGTTCAGAAGGCGCGCGAGCGTCTGCGCGAGCAAGGTCTTGCCGGAGCCGGTCGGGCCGATCAGCAGGATGTTGCTCTTCGACAACTCGATTTCATCCTTCTTCTCGAGATGTTTGAGACGCTTGTAGTGGTTGTACACCGCGACCGCGAGAATTTTTTTCGCGCGCTCCTGGCCGATCACATATTGATCGAGGATTTCGCGGATTTCCTGCGGGCTCGGCAGATCGGACTTGGACAGGCCGGTTTCGAGTCCGGCGCCCGCTGCTTCGTCACGGATGATTTCGTTGCACAGGTCGATACATTCATCGCAGATGAATACCGACGGGCCAGCGATGAGCTTTTTCACTTCATGCTGGCTTTTGCCGCAAAACGAGCAATACAACAGCTTTTCGCTGTTTGAACCTTTCTTGTCCGCCATAAATGTGTGAGCCTCCGGACACTCGAATTACATAATACGCCGTTTGCCTGGCCCTCACAGTTGCGGGTACGCGATGAGCAAAAGCTGTGACGGCGTTTGCCGCAGGCGATCAGACGGCTCTTATTATTTCACACCGTTTTGCCGCCGCGCTCTCACCCCAATTCGTGGAAAAAGCGCACCGGATCAACGACGCCCCAGCGTCCCTCAGGGACGTTTATGCAGCACCTGGTCAACGAGGCCGTATGCTTGCGCGTCGTCGCCGGACATGAAGTTATCGCGGTCAGTGTCGCGCCCGATACGTTCAACCGGTTGACCTGTGTGATGGGACAGTAACTGATTCAGCCGTTCCTTCAAATACAGGATTTCACGGGCCTGAATCTCGATGTCCGAAGCCTGGCCGCGGGCGCCGCCCAGCGGCTGATGAATCATCACGCGCGCGTTCGGCAGCACGAATCGCTTGCCCTTCGCGCCCGCAGCAAGCAGGAACGCGCCCATGCTGGCGGCGAGCCCCATGCACAGCGTGGAGACATCCGGCTTGATGAACTGCATCGTGTCGTAAATCGCCATGCCGGCGGATACGGACCCACCCGGACTATTGATGTAGAAGCTGATGTCCTTGTCAGGGTTTTCACTCTCAAGGAACAGCAACTGTGCGATGACGAGATTCGCAGTCTGGTCGTTCACTTCGCCGACCAGGAACACCACGCGCTCCTTAAGCAGGCGCGAGTAGATGTCGTACGAACGCTCGCCCCGGCCGCTCGTTTCCACGACGATCGGCACGAGGCCGAGCCCCTGCGCTTCGAGATCCCTCGACGACTGGGAGGTCAACGTGTCCAGCATTTGAGCGCGGAAGGTCATGCGATGGGTCCTTGTCTGGAAATATTCTGTACTGGACAGGTGAGTACGGCGACGCAGTATTCAAGTGCCCCGACCCGGCACCCGCGACGAACATGTCGCACACTGTTGCACAAACTAAAAAACGGCGCGCCGCCGTCGCCACGACGGCCGCCGCGCCGTTGCAGCGACGCTTACGCTTGCGCCGTTGCGCTTGCCAGTTCTTCGAAGCTCACTTCTTTGTCCGTGACCTTCGCCTTGTCGAGCACGAAATCGACGACGTTTGCTTCAACGACGTACGCTTCCATTTCGGCGAGACGTTGCTGGTTCGAATAATACCAGCGGACGACTTCCTTCGGGTCTTCGTAGCTCTTGGCAAATTCGTCGACTTCCGCGCGGATCTGCTCGGGCTTCGCCTGCAGATCGTTCGCTTTCACGAGCTCAGCCAGCACGAGCCCGAGCTTCACACGGCGCTCGGCTTGTTCCTTGAACATTTCAGCAGGAATCGGCGCGTCCGCGGCGTTCGGCACGCCACGTTGCACGAGGTCCTGGCGGGCCATTTCGACAAGACGCTCCTGGTCCTGTTCGACGAGCGCCTTCGGCACATCCAGTTCGGAAATTTTCAGCAACGCGTCCATCACCTGGTTCTTCACGACCGCCTGCGTGCGGCGCTTCGCTTCACGCTCGAGGTTGTCCTTGATCTCGCCGCGCATCTTCGTCAGATCGCCGTCTTCGATGCCAAGCGACTTCGCAAATTCAGCATCGATTTCGGGCAGGTGCGGCCACTCGAGCTTCTTCATCGTGATCGTAAACTGCGCGGTCTTGCCGGCGACGTCCTTGCCGTGATAGTCGTCGGGGAACTTGAGATCGAATTCGCGGGCTTCGCCGACCTTCAAACCGAGCGACGCCTTTTCGAATTCCGGCAACATCCGGCCTTCGCCGAGCACGAAGGCGAAATCTTCCGCGCTGCCGCCCTGGAACGCTTCACCGTCGATCTTGCCGACGAAGTCGACCGTCACGCGGTCGCCGTCTTTCGCCGCCGTGTCGTCACCGCCGTCGCCATGCTCGCCGGATTCGCCGCGCGCATGAAAATGCACGCGCTGCTTGCGCAGGATGTCGAGCGTGCGGTCGATTTCCGCTTCACTGATGGTCGTCTTCGTGCGCTCGATTTCAGCGGTCGCGACGTCGCCCAGCTTCACTTCCGGGTAAATTTCGAAGGTGGCGTCGAACGCATACGCGCCTTCGCCCGCATCGACCTTCGGCCGGAAGCTCGGCTGCCCGGCTACGCGCAGGTTCTCCGCGCGGCTGATGTCGAAAAATTCCTTGCCGACCTTGTCGCTCAGCACTTCGGCTTCCACCTGGCCCGAATACTGCTGCGTCACCATCTTGAGCGGCACCTTACCCGGGCGGAAACCCGGCATGCGCACGTTCTTCGCCAGTTGGCGGATACGCGAATCCACTTCCTTCTGCACGGCATCCTTCGGCAGGGAAATCGTCACGCGGCGGTCCAGCTTGCCGAGGTTTTCAACAACGTTAGCCATGGCTTCAATCGTCCTAAAATTATTCGAGCGAATCAGTTATCTTTTGTGCGCCGACTGCGATGCTCGTTGCTCTGCCAACCGCATCGATTGCGTGCCTCTCGCCGCGGGCGCAGTCTCGGGCGGCAGTTTGTCTGGTCACGCAATTGGGACGCACTTTTGGGCTGCACCGTGTGTTGCACCCCGGGTCGCGTCTTTTGGTGACCTGGCCGCCGACAGCGCAGTTTGGGTCAGAGAGCCGAATATTTTAGCAAACTATTCGCGGGCCTAACCGGGAATCGACGTTTTTCAGGTTTTTAGTGCGTTTCCGGTCATTTGCGAGCCGTTTCAGCATGCGATGGGTCGTTTCGCCTGGCGATTCGGCCTATGCCGTCCGGCCTATTCAGTCGCGTGCGCCATGCTGATAAGCTAGCGAACACGCTCGGCCGGGTGCCCTTCGCCGCCGGTCCGCGCAGGCATTCCAGCCGCCATTCAAACCACCCAGAGACACTATGCCCAATTCGTCGTCCGCGTCCGTGATCGCGCCTGTGATCGTCATCGCACCGGATTCGTTCAAAGGCTCCCTCAGCGCCGAGCAGGTCGCGCAAGCCATCGCGTCCGGCATCAGGCGCGTGCGTGCCGACGCAACGGTACGCATCTGCCCGATGGCCGACGGCGGCGAAGGCACGCTCGACGCGATGCTCACGCGCGGCGGCGAGCGGCGCATGCTGACGGTGCGCGGCGCCGCCGGGCCGGCACGCGACGCGGCCACCGGGCTCCTCGCCGACGGCAGCGCGATCATCGAAACAGCGGAAGTCGTCGGCATTACCGATCCGGTCGGCATGGGCGTCGCGGTCGAAGAGCGCTGCACCCGCGGCATGGGCGAAGCCATCCGCGCACTGCTCGACGCGGGCGTGCGACGTTTCTATGTCGCGCTGGGCGGCAGCAGCACCAACGACGGCGGAGCCGGCCTGCTGGTCGGTCTCGGCCTGAAGATTCTCGACGCGCAAGGACGCGAACTCGAACCCACACCCGAGCAACTGGCGCGCGCTTACCGAGTAGATGCGTCGCAACTCGACCCGCGGCTTGCGGAGGCATCGTTCGTCGGCATGTCCGATGTTGACAACCCGCTCACCGGCGATCACGGCGCCACCGCGGTCTTCGGCCCGCAGAAAGGCGTGAAGCCGGACCAGCTGATCGCAATCGACGCCGCCCTCGCCCGCTTCGCCGATCTGCTCGAGCCGGAAATGAAGCGCGTCGCGCGCAACCTGCCGGGCGCAGGCGCGGCCGGCGGCCTCGGCTTCGCATTGCACATGCTGGGCGCGCAGTTCGAGCCGGGCGCGGAAGTGGTCGCACGGCAGATCCGTCTCGACGACGCGCTGCACGGCGCGAACTGGCTCATCACCGGCGAAGGCCGCTCGGACGCGCAAACGCTGCATGGCAAAGCGCCCTTCATCGCCTGCCGGCACGCACAGGCGGCCGGCGTGCCGGCCACGCTGCTGTCGGGCGCCGTGGATCCGTCCGCGCTGCCGCGTCTTGCCGAGCACTTCAGCGGCTGCTTTTCTCCGGCACCCGGGCCGATCACGCTGGAAGCCGCGATTCGCGATGCGGCGCAACTGCTTGCCAACGAAGCCGGGCAACTGACGCGTCTGCGATACGGCATGCGTTGACCCGCGAAGCGGATGCGGCAACAATCACAGCGCCACGACCGCATCCACTCACAACAGGAAGACCATGAAGGCCTCCGATAAAACCGGACTCGAACAGTTTCTGACGTATCGTCTGCACATACTGAACAAACTCTCTGAGCGCGGCATCAGTGAACGGTATCTGGAGAAGCTTGGCGTGACGTTGCCTGAAGCACGCGTCATTGCATCGGTTGGATCGTTCGGGCCATTTTCGATCATGGATCTCGCCCGGCATGCAAACCTCGACAAGAGCCAGGCGAGCCGGGCGGCCGAAGCACTGATCAAGCAAGGGCTCGTGCAGCGCGAAGCGAGTGACGAAGACGGTCGCGTCGTGCTGGTGTCGCTGACTACCAGCGGACGCGCGCTGTATCGCAAGGTGATGCCGATCGCGCGCAAGTGGAACACGGATCTGTTCGATTGCCTCGACGAACGCGAACAGGCCGCTCTCAGCGCTGCATTGAGCAAAGTGATCGACAGCGCGCTCGCGCGCAGCGAGAACTAACGCTCGCGCAGCAAGCTGCGCGATCTGCGTTGTCCGCGTGACCGATGCGCGCCGGCTTGGGTAGTCCGCGTCACAGGCGGCCCATCGTCGGTGCTAGAGCCCGCTGTTCGCCGCCCGCTGCCGCAACAATCCGAGTACGGCGTCGCAATAGGGCGTCGGCACATTCAGCTTGCGACCGAGTTCCGGAAACACGCCGAGTATCGGTTCGACTTCGAGCGGCCGGTCTGCCTCGAAGTCCTGCAACATCGATGTCTTGAAGGCACCGAGCTTGCGTGTCATCGCAACGCGCTCAGGCGCGCTGAGCCCGGTCGACAACCCAAGCCGTGCGCCGATCGCATCGGCTTCTTCCATCATCCGCAACACGAGCGCATGAGTCAGCGGATCATCGAGCAGACGGTCCGCCGTCGAACCGGTCAACGCGCTCAACGGGTTCATGTTCATGTTGCCCCACAGCTTGGTCCAGATCTCCGTGCGGATGTCGTCCGATAGCGCGACGTCGAATCCGCCGTCGCTGAGCGCGGCCGCAAACACACTGGCCTGCGCCGACAGCGCGCCCGTGGGCGCCCCGACAATCAGATGATTGCCGCGCCCGCGCCTCACAACGCCGGGCGCGGCGGTCGACGAAGACAGGTGCACGGCACAGCCCATCGCGCGCGCGGGCGGCAACGCGGCCGACACGCTGGCGCCCGGATCGACCGCGTCGATATGCTGGCCCGCGAGCGGCCCCGCGAAGTCATGCAGAAACCACCACGGCAAGCCGTTCATCGCGGCGACGATCACCGTGTCCGGCCCGATCATCGGCCGCAGGCTGCCCGCGATTGCCGGCAGCGTCTGCGCCTTCAGCGCGATCACGACGTAGTCCTGCACGCCGAAGGCTTCTGCGGCGTCGTTCGCGGTCACGCGAAACGTCGACTCACGCGTTTCGTCGATCACGCGTATGCCGTCCGCGCGAATCGCGTCGAGCGTCTTGCCGCGCGCGAGCACGCTGACCGCGTGGCCCGCTCGCACCGCCGCCGCGGCGATCAGACCGCCAATCGCACCGGCGCCGACGACGCCTATTCGAATCTGCTGCGTCCGCATTGCAAGCTACTCCCTGTATGACGGATCGATGCGGTCGGCCTGCCGCAACAGCGCGCGCAGCACGTCGTCCCCTGCGCCGTGGCGCGGGTCGAATTGCAATGCATCGCGTGTGCTGCGCGCGGCGACGCCGTCGGCGATTGCGCGCGGTGCGCCAAGTGCCGCTGTCGCAAGTTGAACCTCGCAGGCGCGGTTAAGCGTCCACAATCTCGCGAAGGCCTGAGCGATCGTTTCGCCGATCGACAGCAAACCGTGATTGCGCAGGATCATGATCCGCTTGCCGCCGAGGTCGGCTACGAACCGCGGGCCTTCGTCGGCACGGACGGTCACGCCTTCGAAGTCGTGATACGCGACCATGCCGTGCAGTTGCGCCGAATAGAAGTTCGTATTCTCGAGACCCGCGTGCGAACAGGCGACAGCGAGACCCGCAGTGGTATGCGTGTGCATCACGCAATGCGCGTCGGGCACCGCGTGGTGAATCGCCGCATGCACGACGAAGCCCGCCGGGTTCACCGGATACGACGACTTGCCGACCACGCGGCCATCGGCATCGACCTTGACGAGATTGGACGCGGTGACTTCCGTATAGTGCAACCCGAATGGATTGATCAGAAAGTGGAGATGCGGGCCGGGCACACGCGCGGTGATGTGGTTGTAGATCAGTTCGGTCCAGCCGAGCATGGCGAAGATGCGGTACGTGCCGGCGAGTTCGATGCGCAACGCGCGTTCCTGCTCGTCGAGCGAGTCTGCGGGCGCGGCGCTCGGGGTATCGATGACGGGCATGGCAGCCTCCTTCTCGTTCGCGGTGCGGTGCGGTGCGGTGTAACCCGAGCGTGTTCTTCGGATCGACGCGGCATCCAATGTGGGCAGCGCCCGATGTCAGCGCAGCATAGGACAAGCTAGTTGCGCGTGCAACGAGAATTCAGGCTGCCGCCGAGTGTGCATCCGAAGCATCGATGCTGTATCAAAGGCGCAGCGCGCGGTACCGCATCGTTGCGCCCCATCGCATGCCGGTAAGCCTGCCTTCAGGCAATCGTAATGCGCCCTTGCTACGATGACGGTCCGTTCGTTATTTTGATTTCAAAGGATCCCAGGATGAAGAAGGTTTTTCTGGCGCTGGTTGCCGCTGCGGCCGGATTCGGTAGCATGTCTTCCGCGTTCGCATACGACCACCATCACCCTGTGTGCCATCGGGTACATGTTCATCATCATTGGGAACGGCACTGCCGCTGATTTTTCCGGCGCGCGTCACGACCCCGCGGCATGCGGGGTTTTTTATGTGCGCGACACCTGGCCACCTGGCGGGTGCTGCGCGCGCGTCGCGCATGAACGCCTGCACAAGAAAAAAGTCCCGCGAGGCAACCGGCCTGCGGGACTTTCATCACTGCATCAGTTCTTCAAGTGGTGCGAGGAGCGGGACTCGAACCCGCACACCATTGCTGGCGTCAGGACCTAAACCTGGTGCGTCTACCAATTTCGCCATCCTCGCTGCCGGGCGCTTGCGCCCGATGTTTTTCGCTGCAGCAGCCGCACGTGACATCCGTACGCAAACCCGTACGCAACGCTTGCAACGTTGCGACCGCGGCTCGTCGAGCCGCGGTCGAAAGCGTGAGCGCGAGATTCTACCCGATCGGCATGCGCTTGTCTGCAACTGTCGGACCATCGCGATGCTACAATTTTCGATTCGACGCACACCCCCATGCGCGTCCCGCGTCCGCTGCCCGATCAACATCCCCCAACCCGCACGCCACTCCGCCAACCAGTGAATTTCGACGAATACTGCCTGCAGAAAGCGGCGCCTCCCGGGTCGAGCACCTACTATGCGCTTCGGCAAGGGCCGGCGGCGCGCCAGCCGCTTCTCACCGCGCTTTTTGCGCTGCGCCGCGAGTTCGAAGAAACGGTGCAAGACACGAGCGACCCAACCATCGGCCGTACCAAGCTCGCATGGTGGCAGAAGGAAACCGCGGCACTGGCCGCCGGTGAGCCATCGCACCCGGTTTCCAAAGCGCTGGCCGCCCATCTGCCCGACGTTCATGCCGAATATCCGGCATTGCAAGCGCTGCTGGCGGGCTTCGAAATGGACCTCGACCAGGCTCGCTATCTCGACTATCCGAATCTGCGGCGCTACGTCGATAGCGTCGGCGGCACGTTCGCATCGGTCGTGGCGCGAGCCACTGCGAAGCAGCCCGCGCAGGCATCGACGTGGGCCAAGCCGCTCGGCGAAGCGCTGCTGCTCGCGCAGTTCGTCGCCGAGTTGGGCAATGATGCGCGTCATGGCCGCATCTATATTCCGATCGATGAAATGCAGCGCTTCAACGTAACGGCTGCGGATCTGATCAACCGCCGATACAGCGATGCGTTCACCGACCTGATGCGCTTTCAGACGACGCGCGCCCGCGATGCGCTCGATACCGCGCTCGCGGCGCTGCCCGCCGCCGAACGCAGCACGCAGCGCACGCTGCGCGCGCTGGCCGCGCTCGCGCTTGCGCTGCTCGACGAGATCGAGCGCGACGGCTATCACGTGCTGCATCAGCGCATTGCGCTGACGCCGATCCGCAAGCTGTGGGTCGCGTGGCGGGCTGCGCGCAGACGTTGACGGCAAGTTCCTTCGGGACGCCGCGCCCTCGCCGGCGCAACAGGCCGCGCGAGCGATTCAGCTGCGCAGCAACGGCAACGGTTCGAAGCGCCGCTGCAGAACGGCCGCCGCGTCCAATCCCCACCATGGGCCGAGTACGGTCGCGTACAACTGCCTGAAGTCGACCGCCGGTTCTCCCACCATGCCAGCCCGTTGCGCGCGCATCGAACGCATCGACGATCAAACGTGCAATCTAGCGCTTATAAAGCTCGCGGACGGCGTCTTCAATATGCTGCCGCAACAAACGCCGTTCCTCCGGTGTCATATGGCCATCGCGACGGCGCTGGT
>DASXXR010000533.1:0-2715 GCA_036502945.1 Paraburkholderia sp.
CGCCGCCGTCTTCACGGCAGAAGATACAGTCCATCGTCGCCCTCGAGCGGATACGTTATCGTGCCATTAGACCAGCACGCGCTCGATTCCGCCATTGTTGGCCCGCTGCACGTAGTCGGCCATCCAGTTCTCGCCGAGCACATGGCGCGCGATTTCGACGACGATATAGTCCGCCTCGATGTTCGCGTCTTCGTTATAGCGCGACAGGCCTTGCAGGCACGACGGGCAGCTCGTCAGAATCTTGACGTTCGGCGCGCCGTCCGGCTGCGGGCCGTCGCCGGCTTTCAGCGCTGAACCGGGCGCCGCACCCGCGGCGCCTGCCGCGGCGTTCGCCACGTCGATCGCGTTCGAACCGGCTTCGGCAACCAGCGGAATGCCGCGCAGTTTCGCCGCGCCCTTGCGGATTTCCTCTTCCTTGCGAAAGCGCACCTGCGTCGAGATGTCCGGCCGCGTGACGGCCAGCGTGCCCGATTCGCCACAGCAGCGGTCGTTCTTCTCGATCTTGTAGCCGTCGTGCTCGGTGCCCATCAGCTGATTGACGAGCTTGACCGGGTCCATCGTCTTGATTGGTGTGTGGCACGGGTCGTGATACATGTAGCGCGTGCCCGTCACGCCTTCGAGCTTGATGCCCTTTTCCAGCAGGAATTCGTGGATGTCGATGATCCGGCAGCCCGGGAAAATCTTCTCGAATTCGTAGCCGGCGAGCTGGTCGTAGCAGGTGCCGCAAGACACCACCACCGTCTTGATGTCGAGATAGTTCAGCGTATTCGCGACGCGGTGGAACAGCACGCGGTTGTCCGTGACGATCTGCTCGGCCTTGTCGAACTGGCCCGAGCCGCGCTGCGGATAGCCGCAGCACAGATAGCCCGGCGGCAGCACCGTTTGCACGCCCGCTTCCCACAGCATCGCTTGCGTGGCGAGGCCAACCTGCGAGAACAAGCGCTCTGAACCGCAGCCCGGGAAGTAGAACACCGCTTCCGAATCGACGCTGGTCGTCTTCGGGTTGCGGATGATCGGGACGATCTTGTTGTCCTCGATGTCGAGCAACGCGCGCGCGGTTTTCTTCGGCAGGTTCCCCGGCATCTTCTTGTTCATGAAGTGGATCACCTGCTCGACGACAGGCGGCTTGCCGGTGGTTGCGGGCGGATGCGCGGTCTGCTTTTTCGCGAACTTCTTCAGCACTTCATTGCCGAGCCGCTGCGCTTTGTAGCCGACGCCCATCATCGCCGTGCGCGCGAGGTTGATGGTCTGCGGGTTCGTTGCGTTCAGGAAGAACATGCCGGCCGCATTGCCCGCGTTGAACTTCTTCTTGCCCATTTTGCGCAGCAGGTTGCGCATGTTCATTGTCACATCGCCGAAGTCGATCTTCACCGGACACGGCGTCACGCACTTGTGACACACCGTGCAGTGATCGGCGACGTCGTTGAATTCGTCCCAGTGTTTGATCGACACGCCGCGGCGCGTCTGCTCTTCGTACAGGAATGCTTCGATCAGCAGCGAGGTAGCGAGAATCTTGTTGCGCGGGCTATACAGCAGGTTTGCGCGCGGCACATGCGTCGCGCAGACCGGCTTGCATTTGCCGCAGCGCAGGCAATCCTTGATCGAATCGGCAATCGCGCCGATGTCGGACTGCTGCATGATCAGCGATTCGTAGCCCATCAGCCCGAAGCTCGGCGTATACGCGTTGCGCAGATCGGCACCCGCGAGCAGTTTGCCCGCGTTAAAGCGCCCGTGCGGATCGATGCGCTGCTTGTATGCGCGGAATTCGCTGATTTCGTCGTCGGTGAGGAATTCGAGCTTCGTGATGCCGATGCCGTGCTCGCCGGAAATCACGCCATCCAGCGAGCGCGCCAGCTTCATGATGCGCGCGACCGCCGTATGAGCGTCCTGCAGCATCGCGTAGTTATCGGAGTTGACGGGGATGTTCGTATGAACGTTGCCGTCGCCCGCGTGCATGTGCAGCGCGACGAACACGCGGCCGCGCAGCACCTTTTTGTGGATCGCCTGCGCTTCGTCAAGGATCGGCTTGAACTCGCCGCCGTTGAAAATCTGCCGCAGTTCCGCGCGAACCTCCTGCTTCCACGACACGCGCACGGTGCGATCCTGCGTGATGTGGAACACGTTCACGCCCGGCTGCGCATCGACGCGGTCCGCGAATTTCTCCGCGAGCCCTTCGTAGCCGAGCCCGACCAGGTAGTGCTGCGCTTCGCGCAACGACAGGTCGAGCTTGTCGCGCAGGAACTCCCAGCGCGTGCGAACCTGTTTCAGCAGATCGAGCGCATGCTGCACACGGTCTTCGAGCAGTTCGGCGCTCGGAATTTCGTTCGCGTCGTCGCTCTTGCCGAGCGGCAGCTTGCCGGCCTTGAAGAACGCTTCGAGCGCATCGATCAGTTGCAGCTTGTTCTTGATCGACAGTTCGATATTGATGCGCTCGATGCCGTCGGTGTATTCGCCCATCCGGTTGAGCGGAATCACGACGTCTTCGTTGATCTTGAACGCGTTGGTGTGTTTCGCGATCGCGGCGGTGCGGCTGCGATCGAGCCAGAAGCGCTTGCGCGCTTCCGCATTCACCGCGACGAAGCCTTCGCCGCTCTTGCCGTTGGCCATCCGCACGACTTCGGAGGTGGCGGCCGCCACCGCATCGGCATCGTCGCCGACGATGTCGCCGATCAGCACCATCTTCGGAAACGCATTGCGCTTCGATTTGGTCGCGTA
>DASXXR010000534.1:0-5206 GCA_036502945.1 Paraburkholderia sp.
AGCCGTGCGCAGCGGCAAGATCAAGGCAGTCTGGATCGCATGCACGAACCCCGTGCATTCGATGCCCGACATCGCGAAGGTTCGCGAAGCGCTGACGAATGCGGAATTCGTCGTCGTCCAGGACGCGTTCCTGCAGACCGACACTGTGCCGTACGCCGACGTCCTGCTGCCGGCCGCGACGTGGGGCGAGAAGTCCGGCACCGTCACCAACTCCGAGCGGCGCATCACGCGCGTGCGGGCCGCCGTCGAACCGGCGGGCGACGCGAAACCGGACTGGTGGATCGCCAATGAAGTCGCGCGGCGGATTGCGGTGAAACTCGACCGCGAGCCGCAGATGTTCGATTTCGCTTCGACGGAAAACGTGTTCGACGAACATCGCACGCTGACCGAAGGGCGCGATCTCGACATCGGCGGCATCAGCTATGCGCTGCTCGACGAAGCCGGCCCGCAACAATGGCCGTTTCCCGCGGGCAGCAGCACGGGCGATGCGCGCCGCTACACCGACGGCCGTTTCGCCACCACCGACGGACGCGCGCGCTTTCACGCGACGCCGTACCTGCCGGTCGCCGACCCGGTCAACGCGCGCTTTCCATTCCGCCTGACCACCGGCCGGCTGCGCGACCAATGGCACGGCATGAGCCGCACGGGCCGCGTCGGCAAGCTGTTCTCGCACGCGCCGGAGCCGGCGCTCAATATGCAGCCCACGGACGCCGCGCGCCGCGGCCTGAATGGAGGCGAACTCGTGCGCGTGACAAGCCGGCGCGGTGCGCTGGTGTTGCCGCTGCAACTGTCCGACGACGTGCAGTCGGGCGCGGTGTTCGCGGCGATGCACTGGAATGGGCAGTTCCTTGCGAGCGGGGGCATCAATGAAACGATGCTTGCCACAGTCGATCCGCACTCGAAGCAGCCGGAGTTGAAACACGCCGCGGTACGGATCGAGCGTGCCGAGCTGCCGTGGCGCGTGATCGCCGCGCGGCGCGGCGACGCGCTCGCGATGCATGCCGCCGTGCAGCCGCTGCTGAAGGAATGCGCGTACGCATCCGTGACGCTCGACGCCGACGATCTGCTGATCCTGCGCGCCGCGCACACGGGTGCGCCGCAAGGCTGGCTCGAACGCGTCTATGCCGCGCTCGATCTGCCCGCCGGCGACGACACGCTCGAATACCGCGACGCGCGACGCGAGCTTGATAAGCGCGTAATCTGGCGAGACGACGTGATCGATGGCTTCGTGCTTGCCGGCGACACAGCGAACGGCGCCGCATTGCTGGCAAAATTGCGCGACGGCATGCCATGGGCCGGACCGCGCTTCGCCGCGTTTGCCACACTGCGCGTCGAGCCTGCCGTGCGCGATCGCGTCGTGTGCAGTTGCATGCAGGTGAAGGAATCCCGCATCAATGCCGCCATCGCGAACGGCGCGACGGTGCCCGAACTGAAAGCGATGCTCGGGTGCGGCACCGTCTGCGGCTCGTGCGTGCCGGAACTGAAGCGGCTGTGCGACACGGCCGCTTTCGCGAGCTAAACGACATTCGATGCGGAATCAACCCGGAAGACCATGCTGCGCGTACTGCTCGTAACCGATACCGACAAACCGATAGGCGACTTGCGCGAAGTGCTGGCGCAACTCGGCTACGACATGCTGGCCGGCACGACGACGCCCCAGGCGCTGCATCAAACAGTTGAAAGCGAGCGGCCGGATGTAATCATCATCGACACCGAATCGCCGTCGCGCGATACGCTCGAACAGCTCGCGGTGATGAACGCGACCGCGCCCCGCCCTGTCCTGATGTTCAGCAACGACGCGAATCAGCAATTGATCCGCGATGCGGTCGGCGCGGGGGTCACGGCTTATCTCGTGGAAGGTCTCGCTACCGAACGCCTTGCGCCGATTCTCGAAGTGGCGCTTGCGCGCTTTGCCCAGGAATCGCAGTTGCGCGAACGTCTTGCGCAAGCGGAAAACGAACTTGCGGAACGCAAACTGATCGATCGCGCGAAACGCGTGCTGATGGAACGGCAGAAGATGACCGAACACGCCGCGTACGCGACGCTGCGCAAACGCGCGATGGACCAGAGCATGAAGCTGGTCGACGTTGCGCGGCAAATCGTCGTGTCGGCCGGCTTGCCAGAATGATGGGCTGCTTATGAACCTACCTGCGAATCAATCGCCGACTCTACCTTCTCAATCGAATCGTCAGGATGCCGCGAACCGGCTAGAAAAGACGCATCTGCGGCTAGGCTTCGTTGCGCTTAGCGACGCCGCGCCGCTCGTTGCCGCGAAACTGTACGAATTCGGCCACGCGCATGGGCTGACGCTGGAACTGTGTCGTCAGCCTTCGTGGGCCGCGGTGCGCGACAAGCTGCTGTCCGGCGATCTCGATGCCGCGCATTCGTTGTACGGTCTTGTGTATGGTGTGCAGCTTGGGTTGGGCGGGCCGCAAACCGATATGGCCGTGTTGATGGTGCTGAACCGCAACGGCCAGGCAATTACGCTGTCCACCCGCCTGACCGATGCGCTTGCCGGGCATCGCACGCTGCCGGCAGCGCTCGCCTCGCTCGGCCGCAAGCCGGTGTTCGCGCAGACCTTCCCGACCGGCACGCATGCGATGTGGCTGTACTACTGGTTAGCGGCGCAAGGCGTTCACCCGCTGCGCGATATCGACAGTGTCGTGATTCCGCCGCCGCAGATGGTCGATGCGCTCAAGCAGGACAAACTTGATGGGCTGTGTGTCGGCGAGCCATGGAACGCCGTCGCCGAGGCGCAAGGTGTGGGCACAACCATCGCGTATAGCAGCGAGATCTGGCCGGATCATCCGGAGAAAGTGCTCGCCAGCCGGCGCGACTTCGTCGGCCGCTTTCCGAACACGGCCCGCGCGCTCGTCAAGACGATGCTTGAGGCGTGCCGCTGGCTCGACGATGACAAGCATCGTGCGGAAATCGCAAGGCGGCTTGCGCAGACCGAGTTCGTCGGCGTGCCGGTTGAATGGATCGCGCCGCGGTTGCAGCGCGAGCCGGCGCATGCGCGAAGGCTGCCGGTGCGTTTTTTTGAAGGTGGCGCGGTTAACTATCCGCGGCCGGCTGATGGCGTGTGGTTCATGACGCAGTACCGGCGCTGGGGGATGATCGAGCGGCGCGAAGACTATGCGGTGCTTGCGGCGCAGATCAATCAGACGGCGCTCTATCGGGAGGCGGCGCAAAGCATGGGTATTTCAGTGCCGGGCGATGAGGTGTCGTCGGTTCTGATCGACGGACGCGCGTGGAACGGCACCGATCCGGACGCTTATGCCGAGGGATTTGGCATGAAGGGCCAGCCGTAAGCCAAACGGCCGCGCTGATCCGTCAAAGCGGCTTTTGACAGGTCAGCGCGGTGCCGGCTCCATTGCGGTCATTGGGCTTTAAGAACTGCTCCAGAACGAGGAGATTTTGCGGTGCAACTTTGAGCCTTCCTCCACGTGGGCTGTCGATGTCGGCGATCAAACCCGGGCAGCGTCGAGGTGGCCATCAACGGCGCCCAATGCCAATGCATGTCGCTACTTCGGATATGTCTTCTTCAATTGCTTCCACGCGGGCGTGTACCGCGTTTGGGCAATCTGAAGGCACTCCATATCCATGCGGGCTTCCGATGCGAAGGTGTGGGAGAGTTGCTCGAATCCCCACAAAAGCGCTTCGCGCTCGTCGGCGGGCGTGTTGTCGCGGACAATCGCGGACGCCATTGCGCTGAGACTGGCCATTTGCTCGTTATACCGAATGGCGTTCTCGACCGCGGTAAGGCTCAGGCGTTCGAGATGCTCGTAGCGCTTGGCACGACGTTTCGGAGAAAGTTGCTGAGAAATGTGATCTGTCATGGTGCGGGACTCCGTTTGCAGGACAACCCGGCTCACCAGTCGACAATTGGGTGAGCGGGCGCAATGACAGGGTTCGCAGACCGGTACGTCAAACAGAACCGGCGAGTCGCGAGACTCCCCTGCCAAAGGCCCGCCCATTGATACGGGACGCACTGAGGCAGCCGCACACTTGCTCGGCAAGTGTGCGGGTCTGACGTATTCAGGCTGCGAAACCTGAACCGTCGCTGTTTCGACGGCATGGTGAGTATAGGCCGACACGTTCCTCAACGGATAACTTAGGCAAGCGAAATATACACCTTGATTGACAGCAGGAGTGAGCCCGCCTCGAAGTCGTGGAATACCACGCCCAGGTGTATGAGAAAGTGCATCGATATAACCGAGAAAGACAAGCGCAGCATGTCGCCTTGTGACAGTGCGGCGCCAACGGATACGCGGTAGTACAGGCTTGTCGCAGCACCGCACCGAGCCGAGCCGAGCCGAGCCGCGAGAAAAGGCATAACAAAGAGATCGAATTTTCCCGCATTTTGTACCGTAAAACGTACATGATGAATACCCTCTTCCCCCTGCATTCGCCAGCCGCTATCGGTGAACTAATCCGGCAAAAACGGAAGCTCGCAGGCCTTTCGCAGGAAACGCTTGCCGCCGCCGCGGGGGTCAAGCGGCGCGTCGTCGCTGACCTCGAAGCGGGGCGTAATGTTGGCACGCATGTTCTGCTGACGGTTTTGTCACGGCTAGGCGATCGTATAGAAATTGTCCCTGACGATCGCGCAAGCTATTCAAACGCCCTACTCGCGCTCTGCAGAACCGCATCGACCAGTTACGCTGGCGAGATACCGCCGGCCATCATGGAAAATTTTCTGCTGACCGGCGAGGCGCCGCCCCGGTGGACCACGCACATCGACTAGGTACTCGAAGAATCGCCGGTCATGTTGTTTGAAAAGGCCATCGCAGCGTACATGCAGCCGGTCCGCAAGCGGATTCGCGAGAACCTGCGGAACTGGGCATCCGCGCACAGGCTTCATGTACCCGAGGAATTCCGTCTTGCGTGAACTTAACCTGAAGATGTGGGAAGGTCTGTTCGATCACGCTGTAGCGTTGATCGTCGATCGGCCCCGTCTAAACTGGATGGGCCGTCAGGGTCCGGGGAGCGACACCGGCGTCCGGCAGAGCCCGGCCAAAAGCCGACCTTCGACAACCGCACGCGAATCGTCGACAATCGTTATGCTTATCAACGACGGTCCAGTCAATAAGCGAATCTATTGACTGGTGCTGCGCCGAATAGGAGCGTTTGTCTCGAAACGCTTGCGGTCGAACGGGGATGAATATGTTGGAACCGAACACAATGGATACCATTGAAAAGAATTTTC
>DASXXR010000535.1:0-6423 GCA_036502945.1 Paraburkholderia sp.
TATCCGTCGAAAACGCAGGGTACCCGTTCGCTCGTGAGGTCGGCGACACGCACCGCTATAGCATGGCTGGTCGTGCAGATGTGCGGTCTCGCGTTGCTGTATGTGATCCAGCGCACCAATGTGCTGTCGGTGCCGTGGTTCATGTACTGGACGCTGACTAGCGGCATCTTGTTGCTTGTCGCACATACATTGACCGTCGTTGCGTTCAATATCGCGAGCCAGCTGAAACGCCGGATCGCGGCACACGATTATGCCGACAGCGCGGGCGTGCAGCGCGTCCATGTTTCGCTCGGTCCGACCGCGGCGAGCCAGGCGGTCAAGCGCGGCTTCGACGTGGCGATCGGCCTCGCGCTGATTGTCGCGCTGTCGCCGTTTCTCGTGCTGCTCGCGTTGCTGGTCAAGCGCGACGGCGGCCCTGCCGTATTCGGGCACGTCCGTGTGGGCCTCAACGGCCGCCGGTTCAGATGCCTGAAGTTTCGCTCGATGGTGATCAATGCGGATCAGGTGCTAAAGCAATTGATCGAGACCGATCCGCAGGCGCGTGCTGAATGGGAACGTGAATTCAAGCTGAAAAACGATGTGCGGGTTACCCCTGTCGGGCGTTTTCTGCGTCGCACCAGCCTTGATGAACTGCCGCAGCTCTGGAACGTCGTGCGCGGCGATATGAGCCTTGTCGGCCCGCGCCCGGTGATCGATCAGGAACTGGCGCGCTACGGCGCGGACGTCGACTACTACCTGATGGCGAAGCCTGGAATGACCGGTCTTTGGCAGGTTAGCGGCCGCAGCAACACGGACTATGCGACGCGCGTTTCGCTGGATGTCGCGTATGTGAAGAACTGGTCATTGGCACGCGACGTCACGATTCTCTTCAAGACGTTCAAGGTCGTCGTGCAGGGCAGTGGCGCTTATTGAAGTCCTCCGGCGCGGTTGGCGCGATGGTTCGGACCTCGATGCACACGGCTCACGCGTGCGTTAAAAAGCCGGCGATGCGGTTACCGGCTGGCCCACGGTGAAGGCGGGGCGAACTGAGGCGTGATCGGGGAGCTGTACAGCTGGTCGTGGCTGCTGACCGTGCTGCCGCCCCATCCGCCGTAGGTGTAGGGATTGGCCATCGTAGACGTAGACGCATCGGTGTGCCGGGAACGGAAGGTAGCAAGCGAAGGGCGGGGTGCGCGGGTTGCGTCGTTCGCCGGGTGGCTGGAAGCGGCTGAAGGAATAGGACTGCCGTACGTGGGCTGCACATAGTTCGACGTCATGCGGGTTGCGCCGGAGTAAGTGGGCCGTATGTGGGGTACCGAACTCGTAGAGCCGCTCTGATTTGGCGTAGTGCCGGTTTGTCGTGCAGTCTGAGTGGATGCAAGTGGTTGTCGGGGGGGTACCAGCTGAGCCGAAGCGGAAATCGAAAACGCGGCAAGCGGTATCAACGAAAGAGTACGAAACAGTTCTTTGCTCATGATGTTGCGCCTGATGGGTGACGGTGAGCGGGACCTGCAACTGACGGGTAGAACCATGTTACACAGCGAGTCCGGTTTTGCAAGCTCAGCGAATGCCAGTCAGTGCGGCGTATCGCTTGTTGACGCAACGAATTCTGGCGGCCCAGCGCGCGATCAGCGGCACGCCGCGCGCGGCGTGGTCCATGCGCGCCGGTGGTACGCGTCGATCGTGCCGATGGTAACGGTCGTTGCGCTGCTGTCGGGTTGTGCGATGTCACCGGGGATGAGCTTTAGCAGCCGGTACAACTCCGCAGGCGTCGCGCAGACCGATGCGTCGCGTAGCCAGAAGTCCGGCGGCTCGCCCGGCGATGCGAAGCAGGACGCGCCGCCGCCCAGCTCGCTAATCGAGATCAACGACGACCTGGTGGCGAAGCAGGAAGCGGCACGCCCGAAGAGCCTTTCCGACGGCATCACGAAGCTCTTCGCGAAGCCGGCGCCGTACACGCTAGGCCCGGGCGACATCCTGTCGATCGTCGTGTGGGATCACCCAGAACTGAATCTGCCTGAAGGCGGGGGAGGCGGCGGGCAGGATGCGACCGGTTCGAATTCGGTGGTGTCGGGCTACACCGTCGATAACGGCGGAATGATTCAGTACGCGTACATCGGGCCGGTCAAGATTGCGGGCCTGACGGAAATGGAAGCGCGCGACATGATGACCCGTCGGCTCAGCAAATACCTGAGGAATCCGCAAGTCACGCTGCGCATCCAGGCGTATCGCAGCAAGCGGCTGTATATCGACGGCGAGGTGCGCAACCCCGGCCTGCAAATGCTCAACGACATGCCGATGACGCTGCCTGAAGCAATCAACCGCGCTGGCGGTTTCACGACCACCGGCGACCGGTCGAAGGTCGCCATCACGCGCGGCGACGACACGGTGCTCGTGGACATGCCGGAAATGATCGTGAAGGGCGTGAACCCGAGCAACATCGCGTTGCGCGACGGCGATCTCGTACGGGTTTATTCGCAGAACGACAGCAAGGTATCGGTGCTCGGCGAAGTCGAGCATCCAGGCAGCTTCGTGCTTAACAACGGACGCATGTCGCTCAGCCAGGCGTTAGGCGATGCAGGCGGCGTCAACCAGAACTCCGGCGATGCGTCGCAAATCTTCGTCGTGCGCAACCGCGAATCGGGTAAGCCGACGGTGTTTCACCTGGATGCGGGATCGGCCGAGGCGATGGCGACTGCCGACAGCTTCGAATTGCAGCCTAACGACGTCGTGTTCGTCGACGCGTCGGCGCTCGTCAGATGGAGCCGTGTGGTTGGGCTGATCGTGCCGAGCACGCAGGCTGCCGCCGCCGGCCGGGCGCTCGGCTACTGATGAAGAACAATCTTGATCGACGTAGTGGTAATGCGTGCGGCAAGCCGATATCCGGCATGCCTCGATCTAACGCATACCGATGGGGAGAACGCACATGACGCACCGCGACCTGCAATTAGAAACGATCGACACCGACTCGCCGCAGGGCGCTCCCGTAGGCAATCTGATCGACGTGCTGTACCAGAACCGCGGCCTGATCGCGGCGATCACGTCGTGCTTTGCGCTGATCGGTGTGTCCTACGCGATGCTGGCACAGCCGGTTTATCAGTCGGACATCCTCATTCAGGTCGAGGCCAACGACAACTCGGCGCGCAATCTGCTAAGCGACGTGTCGTCGATGTTTGCGGTCAGGACCGCGGCGTCGGCGGAGATCGAGGTGCTGCGCTCGCGGATGGTGATCTCGCGCGCCGTCGATCGCACGAAGCTGTATATCGATGCGGAGCCGCGCTATTTTCCGGTGGTCGGTAAATGGATTGCCGGGCATCTCGGCGGCATGGTTCGCTCGGGCCTTGGGGGCTACGCGTGGGGCGACGACAAGATCAACGTCTCGACCTTCGAGGTGCCGGGCGGCATGTATGGCGCGCCGTTCATTCTGAAGATGGGCAGCGGTGGCCAATATACGTTGACGCTAAAGGAACTGAAGCTGGCAGGGCGCGTCGGCGAGATGCTGGTTGCGCAGACCCCGGCTGGCCCGATCGAACTGCTGGTCGATCAGGCCAGCGGAGAAGCGGGTGCAAGCTTCGAAGTAGTCCGCCATTCACGGCTGACGACGATCGAGTCGCTGCAAAAGGGTTTGTTGATCACCGAAAAGGGCAAGCAGTCGGACGTGATCGGCGTCGCGCTTGAGGACAGCGACCCGAAACGCGCGAGCGAAATCCTGAACGCGATCGGCTCCGAATACGTGAAGCAGAACATCGAGCGGACCGAGGAAGAAGCCGAGAAATCGATCAAGTTCCTCGACCGGCAACTACCGGATCTCAAGGTGCAACTTGAAGCGGCGGAAAGCAAGTTCAACGCATTTCGTTCCGACCATGGAACGGTCGATCTGAACGCCGAGGCCACCGCGCTGCTGCAACGATCGGTTGAATCACAAAGCCGCGTCTCGGATTTCAGGCAGCAGCGCGAACAGTTACTCGCGCGCTTCACGTCCGAGCACCCGGCCGTGGTCGCGATCGATGCGCAACTGGCCGAAGCCTCACAGGAAGTCGACCGCATCGCCGCGGCGACGAAGACGCTGCCCGCGCTCGAGCAGAACCTGTTGCGTTTGCAACGTGACGTAACGGTCGACACGGACCTGTACACGAATCTGCTGAACACGCAGGAACAATTGCGGCTTCTGAAAGCGGGCAAGGTGGGCAACGTCCGTCTGGTCGACAGCGCGATCGTTCCGGAAAGTCCGATTCGGCCGAAGCGCGCCTTTGCGGTAGCCGGCGCCGTGCTGACGGGGCTGTTCCTGAGCGTCGCGCTGGTGTTGCTCAAGCGCAAGCTGATCGACGGTATCGGCGCGGTCGAGGAGATCGAATTCGGCACGGGCCTGATGGTGTACGCGACGGTGCCGCGCAGCAAGACGCAGGAAATGATCACGCGCAGCCTGCCGACGAATACCGGCACCAATCTCGTGCTCGCACGCACATCGGCAGGCGATGCCGCAGTCGAAAGCCTGCGCGGTTTCCGC
Source organism: Paraburkholderia sp. (assembly GCA_036502945.1). Classification (GTDB taxonomy): domain Bacteria; phylum Pseudomonadota; class Gammaproteobacteria; order Burkholderiales; family Burkholderiaceae; genus Paraburkholderia. The sequence continues at coordinate 4,487 of DASXXR010000535.1, forward strand.
AGCGCGCTGGAGTTCGCATTGCTCGACGCGCCGAACAAGATCGTGCTGCTCGCGGGGCCGACGCCGGTGGTCGGAAAATCGTTCGTATCGGTGAATCTCGCGACGCTGATCGGCTCATCGGGCCAGCGCGTGCTGCTGATCGACGCCGATCTGCGCCGAGGCTCGCTGCATCACTACCTCGGTGCGTCGTGCACGCCCGGCGTGACGGAACTCGTGGTGGGCGGCATGCGTTTCGAAGATGTGGTGCGCCGGGAGATTCTGCCAGGCGTCGACTTTGTCGCGAGCGGCGGTTTCGTGCCGAACCCGAGCGAGATCCTGATGCACAACCGGTTCCTCGAATTCACGCGGATGGTCGAAGAAGATTACGACGTGATCCTGATCGATGCCCCGCCGATCCTGCCGGTGGCCGATTCGGGAATCGTCGCGAAGCTCGCCGGCAACGTGTTCGTGATCGCGCGTCACGGCGTGACGAGTCTTTCGGAGCTGCGCGAATCGGCGCGCAGGTTCGCGCAGATCGGCGTGCCGATCCGCGGCGTCATCTTCAACGACATGACGTCGCGGCCCGGACGATACGGCAAGGAATACGGCGCGTATGGCTATACGAGCTACGGCAGTGAAACCCCGGTCAAGGAATGACGCGATGAAGGACATGACGATCATCATCTGCAGCTACAACTACGACCGCTTCATTCGCGAGACGATTGAATCCGCGCTTGTGCAGGAACCGGAAAGAACGCGTGTCGTAGTGATCGATGACGGATCGACCGATCAGTCGCGCGACATCATCGAAAGCTTCGGCGACCGGATCACCGCGGTGTTCAAGCAAAACGAAGGGCAGGCGTCGGCCTACAACCAGTGGCTGGCGCTCGCCGACACCGAGTACCTGATTTACCTCGATTCCGATGACGTGCTGTACGACGGCGCAGTCAAGCGCGTGCTCGACGCATTCGACAGCGGCGGCTACGCGAAGGTGCAGTTCACGCTCGACGTGATCGCGCAGGACGGCTCGCACACCGGCGCCCACGTACCGAATTCGCAGCCGCCTGCGGACTGCGGGAAATTGCTGAGAAGCGGCTGGCTCTATCCGTCGCCGCCGGCGTCGGGCAACGCGTACCGCGTCAGCGCGCTCAGAAAGATTCTGCCGATCCCGCTCGGCAGCGGCCGGCACATCGCGGCTGATTTCTTCGCGATCTACGGCATCGCGCTGGTGGGGGCGGTCTATTCGATCGAAGCGCCGCTCGGCGGCTATCGCGTGCATCGTTCACTGGTGACCGATGCGGGTGGCAAGACGCAGGTCGGGTTGTCGATCGCCAATTGCCAGGACGTCAACGACGTCGTCAGCGAGTTCCCGCAGCGCTGGAATGCGCTGCGCGAGTTGATCAAGAAGCGGCTCGGTGAAGCGCTGCCCGAGCAGATTGTCGACTTTTCGTATGAGAAGGCGCGCTTGTGCGCGCAGGTTTATGAAGCGCCGATCAGCAAGCGCTGGCACTGGTTCATGTTCGAGTCGGGGCGCTACTTTCATTCGGTGTTCGGCAATCCGTTCTGGAGCACGGGCAAGAAACTGGGCGCGGTGGCGCTAACGGCGATTTGCCTGTTTCCGTCGCGGCGCCTGAGCGACTACGCGATCCGCTATATCGCGAATCCGCTTGCGAGGCGGGCTTAAGGGACTTGAGGGGGCTTAAGGAACTTAAGGCCTCGGCAATCGCCGAATAGCGGTTTAAAGAAAGATGGCAAAACCATCTTGCAGGGGACCGAAGTAAGCGCTAAAGCTCCAACTCCGGTCGACACAGGGGGCTCGGAATGAAATCAACGCCAGCGCGCGGCCTGGTCATCAATGGCCGCTTTCTCGGACGACGGGCGACCGGTGTCGATCGCTTCGCATTCGAGACCGTGCGCGCGCTCGACGAGCTGCTCAAAACCGATGATCCGATCGTTGC
>DASXXR010000536.1:0-4897 GCA_036502945.1 Paraburkholderia sp.
CGCCGGTATTTCCGGCGAAGCGCTCCACAAGATCACCGGAACGTCGTCGAGCGAAGGGTCGGCTTTGAGCGCGAGGCAGACTTCGACGCCGCCCATCTCCGGCATCATCAAATCCGTAATCACAAGCGCGGGGTGCAATTGATGTGCGAGCTCGATTCCTTTGCGGGCCTCCAGCGCGGTGACCACATGGAATCCCTCCAGTTCAAGCAGAAGCGCCCATGCCACCAGCAGATCCTCTTCATCGTCGATGAGCAAAATGGTGGGGAGGCAGGTATCCGTAAGTGCGTTGGTATCCATCATTACAGGGCGGCCGTCTGCGGTGCGCATCGCGCTGATGCGTTAAATCCGAAGGTTCAATTGTTTCGTCCGTACGCATGACCTGTGCCATCGGGGGGGCGTGGCGGCCTGCATGCAGGGGCTCGCCAGCTGAAGTGCGCGCGCAAGACGTTGCTGGGCTTGCGTAAGGCGAATCGTATGGTGCGCATCGCGGCGATCCCGCAACGGCGCGCCTGCGGCTGAACCTTTTATGGCGCGCGTGCAAAAATCGGACTTGTTTGTAAGTCCTGGATAGCACAGACGTGGCCGCGTTCCATGTTTGCCGTGCCGCATGACGCAGGTTTGCGCCGTCCCGCCGCGCGAACTCCTATCGCTCAGGCGCTGCGTGCAATGTCTTCGCGTGTGGCGGCGTTTCCGTTCCACGGGGTGGCGGGTGTGCTTGCGACCGACGCTCGCGCCGCGGGGCGCCGTTGCGCGACGTTTGCGGCCTGCTCGACGGGGGCGGGCGTGTGCTGTTCATCGCCCAGCGCAGTGCGCGCCGGACGCGCATCGGTGAGCGACTCGTACAGCTTCAGATAACCGGCCGCCGGGCGCGCCCAGCCGAAGTCGCAGCGCATCGCGTTGCGCTGGAGCGCGTGCCACGACGATGGACGCATGAATGCATCGAGCGCGCGCTCCAGCGCAGCCGCGACGTCTTGCGGCGATTCGCCGTCGAACAGAAAGCCGGTTGCGCCGTCTTCCGGCAGACCGCGTCTGGGCGAGCGCGTAGGCGTGTAGTCGACGATCGTGTCGGCAAGGCCGCCGACGCGCGACGCGATCGGGATCGTGCCGTAACGCATTGCGTACAGTTGCGTGAGGCCGCACGGCTCGAAGCGGCTGCCGTGCAAAAGCATGTCGGCGCCCGCATGCAGCTTGTGCGCGATGTGTTCGTCGTAGCCGATTTTCACGCCGACGCGTTGCGGCCACAACGCGGCGAGCGCGCGAACGGCCTCTTCCAGATGTAGCTCGCCTTTGCCGAGAATCGCGATCTGCAGCCGCGGATGCCGTGTGAGCATCACCGGCAGTGCGGCCGCGACGACGTCGGCAAGCTTCTGACCGGTCAGGCGGCTGCCGATCGCAATCAGCGGCGCGAACGGGTCGACGGTGAGACCGAATGTCTGCTGCAGGTCGCGCTTGCATGCCTGCTTGCCGCGCACGTCGTCGACTGAATAGGCGCGCGCGATGTGCGGATCCGTTGCGGGATTCCATGTCGCATCGTCGATGCCGTTCGTGATGCCTGTCAGCTTGTGCGTGCAGGCGTGCAGCACGCCTTCCATCCGATGACCGAAGCGCGGCGTGAGGATCTCGCGCGCATAGTTTTCGCTGACCGTCGTCACGCAATCCGCGTGAACGATCCCCGCTTTCATCGGGCTCAACTTGCCGTAAAACTCGATGCTGCGTTCATCGGTGAGCGCGGGCGCGAGCAATTCATCGGGCACGCCTAGCCAGCCGCCTAGCGCGAGCGGACAGTTGCCCTGAAATGCGAGGTTATGAACGGTGAACACGCTTTTCGCCGGTACGCCCGCAAGCTTCATCAGCAACGGCGTAAGCCCCGCATGCCAGTCGTGGGCATGCACGATGTCGGGCCGCCTGATGCCGCGCGCGCCGCGTGCAATACGCGCCGCGGCCGTGGCTAGCGATGCGAAACGCACGGTATTGTCGAGATAGTCGCGACCGTGTTCATCGACGTAAAGCTGCTCGCGTTTGAACAGATGGTCCATCTGAAGCAACAGCACCGGGACGCCGGAGTCCGGCATCTGGGCGCGCAGCAAGCGCGCGTCGCCGCCCGGCAAGCTGCCGATCCGGCACACCGGCGTAACGCCGACGGCTTTCTCCAACGCGGCCGGGTAGGCGGGCAGGAGAATCGATGCGTCGACGCCCGCATTGCGCAACGCGGCCGCATACGCACTTACCATGTCGCCCAGACCGCCTGATTTTGCAAGGGGCATCGCCTCTGAGGCGACGAGAAGAACGTTCAGCGGCAAGATGGACTCCGGCGAAAGAATGAGGGAACGGGACGCGTCACGCGCTTGTACTCGGGCCTACCGATGCATCTTAAAGTGCTCAACTCGATTTTGCATTTATGCCTCGGGAGCACAATGAATCAGGTGCAGCGCGTTACCATGCTTTCAAAGCCCCTTCGTAAAAATGCGGTTTCGCATCGCGTGCCCGAATGCAATTTTCACTGTCGGGCACGGCGGCTTTTACACAAACCGTCATGCCCCGGCTGTACGGTCGAAGACCGCAAGCCGGTTGTTACTACGCAAAGTTTGGCAGCGTTCAGATATTGAGCTTCGTGACCTTCGTGCCTTCCAGCGAGATGCCCGCCATCAAGCCCGCGTTCGTCATCACGAATGCCTCGATCGGTGCGGTTGCCGTAGACGAGTCGATGTTGCCGTTCGCGCCGACCTTCACGACGGCGACCGTTGCGTCGCCGCCGACCGCCCAGCCCGGGCTGTTGCGGAAATCGTCGAGCGCCTGCTGCGTCATGAACAGGAAGACGATCGCCTTCGATTGCGCGCCGATCTGAAGGCCGAACGATCCGGCCGCCGTGCTGTAGTAGCCGGCCGTCTGTCCACCCACGCGCAACGCGCCGTTGCCATACTGGCCGCCTATCCAGAAGCCGGCTTGCACGACTGATGGGAACACCAGCACACCGCGCGCTTTCGCGACGAGTTCGCGCGATCCGTTGACCGTCGTATAGAGGCGCGAGAGCGTCGCGTTGACATCGGCATTGATCGATTGGCGTTTGTCTGCGTCGCCTGCGCGACTGGACGCAGAACTTTCAGAGGTCGTCGTGCAGCCAGCCACCCCAAAGCTGCTTGCGGCGAGGACGGCGCTAGCGGTCAAGATGAACTTTCTTCTTTGCATTGTTTTCTCCGGTCAGTCATTGCGGATTGGAAGGCCTCGACCTGATAGCAGTTGTCGTGCCCGGTCGCGCAATGCCATTTCGAATTCCATTATTTCTTTGCTATTTATTTTTATTTTAAATCTGTCTATTTATATTTAAATAAACAAATAATCATTTAAAGTTTGCAATCTTTATTGGATTTTAAGTGGTTGTAAAACGAATGGAGATATTATGAAAAATTGTGACGGGGGAGTAAGGGAATTATAAATCTCAATTGACAATTAGAGCATGCCATCCTACGCTGAGCGAGGACATCCCCCATCTTTCACCAGCAAGACTGCATCCATATATTCCGGATGCGGTTATGCAGTTACGTCTATATAAACCGTGCAATTGGCGTAGCGCCCGCGCATTCCATGACAGGGATTTGCGTTTAATTTTGTCATTTCCATCGAGACAGTCATGACCAGGAAAAAGCATCAACTATCCGCCGATAGCATCGTTGTGAACGGAGACTTTTCGGATGAGGCAAACGGCTGGACCATGAACGCTTACGGCTCTACTGCGCAAATCATCGATGGCGCGGCGCAACTGACGAACGGTGGTTCCGCCAGCCAGAGCGTTGCGATCGCCACGGGCACGCCTTCCTGTCAGTTTTCGTATGCCTATCAACTCCAGTACACCGGTGCCAGTGCACACGTCGTCGTTCAGGCTGGTAGCGGCACCTTATATGAAAAGGATCTGACCGACGTGGCAAGTTGGCGGACTGTGACCGAAACCCTTAGTCCAGCCAGCACCGACGGTCAGCTCACCCTGACATTCCAGGGCAACGGCGGACAATGCGATTTCGACAACGTGAAACTGACAGGCAAAAAGCCGGCTGGTCCGGTGCCGCGCCACGCCCGGCACTAGCAGGCCGTTGAAACCTCGCGACGGCCGTCAAAGCGATCACATTGTTGCCGGCGCCTCCGGCCGGAGTGGCGCGATCCCTGCGCCCACGCGGTTTTGTGTCGCGGTCAACCCCGCCCTGTTCATGTCGCGTTTGTCACATCGGAGCTACGGCGAATGTAGCGTCGATACCAGATCGTCCATAGCGTGAGCCCGCCATAGACGCCGTATTTCAGCAGCTTCGATACCAGCACAGCATGTTCGCTGTCAGACCAGCTGGACACGATCCAGTAGCGCACGATGTTTTCCGCCACCAGCCCGATGCCCCATACGAGCGTCATGTGGCGAATGGCTAACGCGAGTTCCGGCCGCTCGCGCCAATGGCGCTCGAAATCCGCCGCGCCGCTGCGGCTCTCGTGAGCCATCGTCGAACGCGCAAGATAAAAAACCAGCGGACGACGCAGGGGCAACGACAGCAGAAACACCGCGCCGATCATGCCGGAGATCGTCGGCTCCTGAAGCGCGCGGCCGTGTTCGCCGACACCGAGCGGCATGCACGCCAGCGAAAGCAGCAGACCGGCCAGCACGATCGCGCTTAACGCATCGAAGTGCCGCAGGCGCGCATAATCCCACACCATCCACGCAACGAGCGGGATAGCCGACGCCGCGAGCGCGCCTGCGTACCCCCAGTGCGGCAGCGCCAGCCGATACGCGAGCCACGGCACCAAAAGGTTGATCAGCACGGCTGACAGGTATCGATACGGGATCATGAGCGCGCCTGCTTCGGAACCGCCGTCCGGAAAGGTCTGCAATGCGAAGACACCGGATGCGAGTGTCGCATAC
>DASXXR010000537.1:0-6780 GCA_036502945.1 Paraburkholderia sp.
GGTCAATTCGCAGATGAGTTCACCGATCAGATCGTCGCGATCGCCGCGTGCGCCAGTGTCCAGATCGAATTCAAGGTTGGTCGGGCGCGTCAGCGCGTCGATTACCGATCGCACGGCTTCGTCCGGCAGCAGCGCGCGGCCAAGATTCGTATGCAGCACGGTGCCGGTCAGATTGAATACCGCGCGCAGGCGGCTGCGCGCGCGTCCGGCAAGCACGCTGCTTGCGTGCGCAACGATTCGTGCTTCGTAACCGGACGATTCCGGCTCGGCGAACTGGCCAGCAGATTCGGCTTCGTTCCCGCCGGCCAGTAACTCGCCGCGCAACGCTTCGAGCGAAACGCGCACCGCGTCCACCACCTGGGTTCGCCCGTACTCGCTGACGAGCGGCTGCAGCGCGTCCGCCGACAGCATCCGCTCCACCGCCGGCACGCGTGCAAGCCGCGCGTTCAGTTCACTCGCCGAAGCTTCGCTCACGCCATGTATCTCCGCTCATCCATCCGATGACACTTCAGGCCAAAGCAGCGGATTGGGCCCGCTGCGCCGGTAACCTGCGTCATTCATCAACAGATCGAGCGTCAGGCTCGCAAGGTCGTCCGCGAGCGGCTCGAAATCGTAGTCCTTCTCCTGATAGCCGATCTTGCGATACGTATGGCATTCGTCGCACGATTCGGCCTTCAATGCTTCACTGCCGCCTTCGACGCTGTGGTACGCAATGCCCTTCGTCGAATCGCAGTTCGAGCACTTCACACGCACCATGTGCCATTCGTTGCCGCACAGTCCGCATTGCAGGTAGCGATACCCCTGGTATTGGCCGCCGATGCGCACCACGCTCGCCACCGGCTGAGCGCAGCAAACCGGGCACGCGCCGGGCGCGTCGATATAGGGAATGTCTCTTGCATCGAGCCGGCAAGCAAGATCGGTCCACACCACTTGTAGCGCGGCCACGATCAACGGCGCTGTGGCCGGATCGACTTCGTTGAAGCGCTGCGCGAGAATCGCATCGGCCTGCGCGTCGAGTTCCGCCGCGCTTTTCGCGCGCAGCCCGTCGAGCACCCCGCCTAGCGCGGGCGTCACCGCGCCCGCGGCTTCGACACGGTCCAACAGCTGTTGCAGCACATCACGCCATGCGGGATTGCGTTCGGGCGACAGCGCCGGCACGAGCGGCATCGCGTTCTGCTGCGCCTGCGCAATCGCTTCGGCAGACGGTAGCGCCGCCTCGAAGGTCGACAACGTCTGCTGCTGCGCATCGGCAAGCGACGCCATCAGCCGGAGATAGCCGCCGATCGGATTGTTGTTCGCCAGTTGCCGCAAACGCGCGGCGCGGGTAGCGAACAACGTGGCCCGTTCGGGCAGACGGACCCGCACAATAGCGGAGTGATCGAGCGACTCGATTTGCCCGGGTTCGAGAATGCGCTGCACCAATTGACCGGCTCCCCTTGAGCGCCCTTTGAGCGCCCCTTAGGCACCCGTCAAGCACGATGGCTCTGCACACGTTTCGTGTGCTCGCCTGATTCTGGCGCGGGTTCCGTCGATCGGCAAGCGGAATACAAGCCGTCCCGACTATCGCTGCCGCACGCTATTTGATGGTTTCTCGAAACCATCGCGGATGATGCTTTCTTGCCCAGCCGAGCGTAACGGTGCCGCGCACCATCGCCGTCACCGACCCCTTGACCCACAACGCCGCGTAAATATGCACGACGATGCCGACGATCAGCACGAACGCGGCAATCGCATGCACCAGAGCGGCCAAACGAATCACGCCGATCGGAAAATAGAACGAGAAGTAGCGCCGCCAGATCACGATGCCGCTCAACAGCAGCAGCACAAGGCACGCGACCATCACGAAGAACAGCAGCTTTTGTCCGGCGTTATAACGGCCGATCTCCGGCAGCTTGTCTTCGCGATTGGCAAGAACATCGTCAATTTGCCTCATCCACTGCCAGTCGTTGTCGTCCAGGTAGTTGTGATGCCAGAAACGCAAGGCGAGGATCAGGAATGACACGAACATCACGAGGCCGACAAACGGATGCAGAATACGCGTCCATTGCCCCCCGCCGAACAGCGCCGAAAGCCAGAACAGCGACGGGTGGAACATCGACAGGCCGGACAGCGCGAGCAGCACGAACGTAATCGCGGTGATCCAGTGGTTGGTGCGTTCGTTCGCCGTGTAGCGCTCGATCAGGTTGGGATCGCGTTGTGTCATTTCCTGTGCTCCTCGACGTTGGCTCCACGTTGCTCCCTGAGCCGGCGCGCTTCGTCGCGCGCGGCCGTTTCGTCGTCTTCCGTCACTTCGTTCGGGCCGACACGAACGTAATGGAAGAAGCCGGCCAATGCGGCCAGTGCAATGCTCGCCACTGCAAGCGGCTTGGCAATGCCCTTCCAGATCCACACCATCGGGCTGATGGCCGGGTTATCGGGCAGGCCGTGATACAGCGACGGCTGATCGGCGTGATGCAGCACATACATCACGTGCGTGCCGCCGACGCCCGGCGGGTCGTACAAACCCGCGTGCTCGAAGCCGCGCTCCTTCAGATCGACGATGCGCTCGGCCGCGTGCAGCTTCATATCCTCCTTGGTGCCGAAGACAATAGCGCCGGTGGGGCAGGTTTTCACGCAAGCCGGTTCCTGCCCGACCGCCACGCGATCCGAGCACAGCGTGCATTTGTAGACGCGATGGTCGGCCTTCGAGATACGCGGAATGTTGAACGGACAACCCGCGATGCAATAACCGCAGCCGATGCAATTCTCCTCATGAAAATCGACGATGCCGTTCGTGTACTGCACGATCGCACCCGGCGACGGGCACGCCTTCAGGCAGCCCGGATCGTCGCAATGCATACAGCCGTCCTTGCGGATCAGCCATTCGAGGTTGCCGTTCGGATTCTCATATTCGGCAAAACGCATCACCGTCCACGAATGCTCGGTGAGGTCGTGCGGGTTGTCATAGACGCCCGTATTGACGCCGATCTCGTCGCGCAGGTCGTTCCACTCCATGCACGCCGTCTGGCAGGCTTTGCAGCCGATGCACCTGGTAACGTCGATGAGTTTCGCGACGCTGCCGGTAACGGGCGCGCGCACCGAAGTCTGCGGCACCGTGGTGGCCGACAGACGCCTGATATCGAGTGATTGCAGTGCCATGGCGCCCCCTATGCCTTCTCGACTTTGACGAGAAACGACTTGAACTCCGGCGTCTGCGTGTTGCCGTCGCCGACAAACGGTGTCAGCGTATTCGTCAGATAACCCGGTTTAGTCAGGCCCTTGAAGCCCCAATGCAGCGGGATGCCAACGGTTTGCACCTTCTTGCCGTCGATCATCAAAGGCTTGATCCGCTTGGTCACGACCGCAACGGCGACGATATAGCCGCGATTGCTCGACACTTTCACGCGCTCGCCTGCCACCACGCCGATTTCCTTCGCGAGGTCTTCGCCGATCTCGACGAACTGCTCTGGCTGAATGATCGCGTTGAGGCGCGCGTGCTTCGTCCAGAAGTGGAAGTGCTCGGTGATCCGGTAGGTCGTCGCGGTATGCGGGAAAGCCGGCGACTTGCCGAACGCGGCGCGATCGTCGGGAAACACGCGCGCGGCCGGATTGCTGGTTGCTAGTGCGTTGTTCGGATGGAACGGGTTATAGCCGAGCGGCGTTTCAAACGGCTCGTAATGCTCGGGGAACGGCCCCTCGTTCAATCCGTCGCGTGCAAAGAAACGCGCCACGCCTTCCGGGTTCATGATGAACGGCCCCATACCGGCGTCGGGCGCTTCATCCGCCTTGTAGTCCGGCACATCCGGGCCGCTCCATGCCTTGCCGTTCCACGCAACCAGCTTGCGGGACGGGTCGAACGGCTTGCCGTTCAGATCGCACGACGCGCGGTTATACAGTACGCGCCGGTTCGCAGGCCATGCCCACGCCCAATTCAGCGATTGGCCGATCCCGGTCGGATCCGAGTTGTCGCGTCGCCCCATCTGGTTACCCGCCTGGGTCCACGCTCCGCAGAAAATCCAGCAGCCGCTTGCGGTTGTGCCGTCGTCCTTCAGCTGGCCGAAGCCGGATAGCTGGTCGCCGCCTTTGACGAGCACTTTGCTGGCGTCTTTCGGATCGGTCAAATCGGCAAGCGCCTTGCCGTTGAACTCCATCGCGATCTCTTCAGGCGTCGGGCTATCCGGATGCGCGTACGGCCAGCTCAGCTTGACGAGCGGATCGGGATACTTACCGCCTTGTTCCTGATAGGCCTTGCGCATCCGCATGAAGATACCGGACATGATTTCCAGGTCACTGCGGGCGTCGTCGGGAGGTTGCGTGCCCTGCCAGTGCCATTGCAGCACGCGCCCGGAGCTGACGAGCGAGCCGCGTTCCTCCGCGAAGCAGGTGGTCGGCAACCGGAATACCTCAGTCTGGATCTTCGACGAATCGACGTCGTTATATTCACCGTAATTTTTCCAGAACTCCGAGGTTTCGGTCGCAAGTGGGTCCATGATCACGAGCCACTTCAGCTTCGACAGCGCCACGGTCATCTTCGCCTTGTTCGGCGCGGCGGCAAGCGGGTTGAAGCCCTGCGCAAGATAGCCGTTCACCTTGCCCTGCGCCATCAGCTCGTAGATCTGCAGCATGTCGTACGGCTTGTCGAGCTTCGGCAGATAGTCGTAACCCCAGTTGTTGTCGGCCGTGGCCGCGTCGCCCCACCACGACTTCATCAGGCTCACGTAAAACGCGCGGTAGTTCTTCCAGTAGCTCAACTGGTTCGCGCGCAACGGCTGCGCCGCGCGCCGCTTGATGTATCCCTCGTAATCCTGTTCGGCTTCGGTCGGCAGCGTCATATAGCCGGGCAGCAGGTTCGACATCAGGCCCAGGTCCGTCAGTCCCTGGATGTTCGAGTGGCCGCGCAGCGCATTCATGCCGCCGCCGGCCATGCCGATGTTGCCCAGCAGCAATTGCACCATCGCGCCGGTGCGGATTATCTGCGAGCCGATCGAGTGCTGTGTCCAGCCGAGTGCATACAGGATCGTGCCGACGCGGTTCGGCGCCGCGGTCGTTGCAAGCATCTCGCACACCTTCAGGAACTTGTCCTTCGGCGTGCCGCACACCTTTTCGACCATCTCCGGCGTGTAGCGCGAATAGTGCTGCTTCATCAGGTTGTACACGCAACGAGGATCCTGCAGCGTCGGGTCGACCTTCACGAAGCCGTCGTCGCCGCGCTCGTAGTCCCACGACGACTTGTCCGCATATGCATGCTGTTCCGCGTTGTAGCCGGAAAAGATACCGTCGTTGAATGCAAAGTCTTCACGGACGATGAACGTGAAGTCTGTGTAATTCTTCACGTATTCATGCTGGATCTTGTCATTCGTCAGCAGATAGTTGATAACCCCGCCGAGAAACGCGATGTCGGTGCCGGTGCGAATCGGTGCATAGAAATCGGCAACCGAAGCGGTGCGGTTAAAGCGCGGATCCACCACGATCAGACGCGCCTTGCGATGCGCCTTGGCTTCGGTGACCCATTTGAAACCGCACGGATGCGCCTCGGCCGAATTGCCGCCCATCACCAGAATCACGTCCGCGTTCTTGATGTCGACCCAATGGTTCGTCATCGCACCACGGCCAAACGTCGGGGCAAGACCTGCCACCGTCGGGCCGTGTCAGACACGCGCCTGGTTGTCGAACGCAAGCATCCCCGTCGCGCGGATAACCTTGTGCGTCAGGTAGCCGACCTCGTTGCTGCTCGCCGATGCAGCGAGCATGCCCGTGGTCAGCCAGCGGTTCACCTTCTTGCCGTCCGCCGTGGTCTCGACGAAGTTCGCGTCGCGATCTTCTTTCATCAGCTTCGCGATGCGGTCGAGCGCGTCGTCCCACGATATGCGTTGCCACTCGGACGCACCCGGTGGACGATACTCGGGATACTTGAGCCGGCTCTCGCTGTGAATGAAATCGATCAGGCTCGCGCCTTTCGGGCATAGCGTGCCGCGATTGACCGGGTGGTCCGGATCGCCTTCGATGTGAATGATGCTGGCGGTGGCGTTCTTCGCGCCGTCGCCGAGACCATACATCAGGATGCCGCAGCCGACCGAGCAGTAAGGACAGGTATTACGTGTTTCGACGGTGCGCGACAATTTGTACTGCCGCACTTCGGCAATCACGTCGTCCGGGGCATAGCCCAGCAAAGCCAGACTCGATCCCGCCAGCGTGGTCGCCGTCACCTTAAGGAATTGACGCCGGGACATCTGCAACACAGTGCCCTCGCGTTTTATGTTGTGGGGTATTGAAAGAATAGGTCGTTTCCTGAAGCATCGTATTTACTTCTACAAAGCTAGGGAAAGCACCGCCTGATCCGATAAACATGCGGCGTTGCGGCAACGGGTACAGCGCTTGCGTCGGACTTGGGCGAGCTGCAGCAGCCACCTCCCCGCCCGATCCCGTGTCACGACCTCATCAAGAAGGACCGCCATGGAGTTCGAAAATCTTTCCACCGACAAGCTGCACACAGCCGCTCGCAAACAGGCCTCGTGGGCTATCGGCGCGTTCCGGCAGTTCATCGACAACCGCTGCGCGGCGATGGCCGCAAGCATCGCGTTCTACGCAGCGTTCTCGCTCGCACCGACGCTCGTCATGGTGATCGCCGTGGCCGGCTGGTTCTTCGGCGCAGAGGCGGCGCGCGGGCAGCTGTTCCACCACGTCAACGGCATGCTGGGCGACCAGGCGGCCGCGGGCGTGCAAAGCATCGTGGAAAACGCGCATCGCAGCGGCGGCACCGGGATCGCCGCAATCATCTCGTTCTGCTTGCTGGCCATCGGC
>DASXXR010000538.1:0-4571 GCA_036502945.1 Paraburkholderia sp.
TGCCAAGGACATGCCCGGCTTCATCGTCAATCACGCAGGCCGCGGGATGAACACCGAAGGCCTGCGCATCGCCGATGAAGGCGTCGCGAGCTTCGCCGACATCGACCGCATCATGCGCGAGCAGGCCGGCTTCCGGCTCGGACCGTTCGAATTGCTCGATTTGACGGCGCTCGACGTATCGCATCCGGTGATGGAATCGATCTATCACCAGTTCTACGAAGAGCCGCGCTTCACGCCGTCGCCGATCACCGGCATGCGGCTCGCGGGTGGGCTCATCGGACGCAAGACGGGCGAAGGATTCTATCGATACGTCGACGGCAAGCCACAAGCGCCGCCCGAAGCGAGTGCGCCGGTTGCACTGCCCCAGCGCGTATGGGTCAGCAAACGCCACCCGCAAGCGCGCGACGCCGTGCTCCAGCTGATCGCGAAAGCGCGCGTGCCGCTCGACGACAGCAACACGCCCGCCGCCGATTCACTGCTGGTCGTGACGCCGTTCGGCCTCGACGCGACCACCGCCGCGCTCGACGAAGCACTCGACGCGACCCGCGTCGTTGCGATCGACACGCTGTTCCCGCTCGTCGGCGCGCAACGCCGCACGCTGATGACGACGCCCGCCACCACGCGCGCCGCGCGCGACTGCGCACACGCGCTCTTCGCTGCCGACGGCGTGCCTGTCACCGTGATCCGCGATTCGACCGGCTTCGTTGCGCAACGCGTGGTCGCGACGATCGTCAACATCGGCTGCGATATCGCGCAGCGGCAAATCGCATCGCCGCAGGATATCGATCTCGCGGTGATGCTCGGCCTCGGCTATCCGCGCGGCCCGCTCGCACTCGGCGATGCGCTCGGCGCGTCGAGCATTCTGACGATTTTGCGCAACATGTCGCGCGTACTCGGCGACCCGCGCTATCGTCCCTCGCCGTGGCTCGCGCGACGCGCGCAGCTCGGCTTGTCTCTGACGCAGCCCGATGCGTCGGACCTCGATAACCCACCGGAGCAATCGCAATGAGCGCAGAACTGCTCGCGTCGCGCCCCGCCGAAAGCGAATCGACCCTCGTCCTCACACTGTCGAATCCGGGCGCACGCAACGCGCTGCATCCCGACATGTACGCCGCCGGCATCGAAGCACTCGACACCGCGGAACGCGATACGTCGATCCGCACCATCGTGATCACCGGCGCGGACCAGTTCTTCTGCGCGGGCGGCAACCTGAACCGGCTCCTCGAGAACCGCGCAAAAGATCCTTCCGTGCAGGCGCAAAGCATCGATCTGCTCGGCGAATGGATCGCCGCGCTGCAGGCTTCGTCGAAGCCGGTGATTGCCGCGGTCGAAGGCGCGGCGGCGGGCGCGGGCTTTTCGCTCGCGCTCGCGTGCGACCTGATCGTCGCCGCCGACGATGCAAAGTTTGTCATGTCGTACACCCGCGTCGGGCTCACGCCCGACGGCGGCGGTTCGTGGTTTCTCGCACGCGCGCTGCCGCGGCAACTCGCTACCGAAGTGCTGCTCGAAGGCCAACCGATCGGCGCGGCTCGCCTTCACGCACTAGGCGTCGTGAACCGGCTCGCGAAACCCGGTGCAGTGCGCGATGCCGCGCTCGCGTGGGCCGACGAACTGGGCCGGATCTCGCCGAACGCGGCAGCACGGATCAAGACCTTGATCAGCGCTGCCGGCGCGCAACCGCTCGCGGACCATCTGGTCGCGGAACGCGACAGCTTCGTCGCCTCGCTGCATCAAGGCGACGCGCTCGAGGGCATCAGTGCGTTCCTCGAAAAACGTTCGCCGGCTTATAAATGAGCGCGCCTGCCATGCCTCGCTATCCGTTGCCGAAGCGCCGGCGCATCTATCTGATGCGCCACGGCGACGTCACCTATTTCGATGCGTCGGGCCGCACGATCGACCCGCAGAGCGTGCCGCTCAATGCGAACGGCCGCGACGAGGCCAGCGCCGCAGGCCACGCGTTCGCCGCGCAGCAGATTCGTTTCGACCGCGTGATTGTCAGCGGCTTGCCGCGTACCGTCGAGACCGCGCAGCGCGTGCTCGCCGAAACCGGTCAGCAGATCGAAACCGAAATCGAGCCTGCGTGGCTTGAGATTCACGGCGGCAGGCTCAGCAGCATTCCCGATAGCGATCTCGAAGCCGTGTTTCTCGGCGCATTCGACGGCATCGTGGCCGAAGACACGCGCTTTCTGGGCGGCGAGACGATCGGCGCGCTGTTCGACCGCGTGCTGCCCGCGCTGGCGGCGCTCCGTGCTGACCCGTCGTGGGACTGCGTCTTGCTGGTACTGCACGGCGGCGTAAACCGCGCGATCCTTTCGCACGCGCTGACCGTGGGCGGCCGCACGTTCTTCGGCCACCTTGCGCAGGCAACCGGCTGCATCAACGCACTCGACGTCGGCGCCGCGCCGCGCGACTGGGTGCTGCGTTTTATCAATCACTCGCCGCCGTCGCCGCTTCACCGCGACGTGCGCAACACGACAATGGAAATGCTCTACGCGCAATACCTTCAATACAAGCGCAGTTAGGCAACCTGCAGTCGGACACACGAAGGAGGAGACATGCCGCAATCGACAACCAACGGCGAAGCAGTCAATCACACCGAGTACTCGGCATTCGAAGGCACACGGCCCGTCACCGAGCGGCAGCGCTTCGATGTCGATGCGCTTGCTGGATGGCTTGCGGAGCATGTCGACGGGTTCGCGGGTCCGCTCGCGCTCGAGCAGTTCGCAGGCGGCCAGTCGAACCCCACGTTCAAGCTGATCACCCCGGCGCGCGCGTACGTGATGCGCGCGAAGCCTGCGCCGGGCGCGCAACTGCTGCCGTCCGCGCATGCGATCGAGCGCGAATATCGCGTGATGCATGCGCTTTACGACACCGACGTGCCCGTCGCGAAGATGCTCGCGTTGTGCGAAGACGAAAGCGTGATCGGCCGCGCGTTCTATGTGATGGAGTTCGTCGACGGGCGCGTGCTGTGGGATCCATCGCTGCCCGGCATGACGCGCGACGAACGCGCGGCGATCTATGACGAAATGAATCGCGTGATCGCCGCGCTGCATGCGCTCGATGCGGCGGCGGTCGGGCTTGCCAGCTACGGCAAACCGGGCAATTACTTCGCGCGGCAGATCAACCGTTGGAGCAAGCAATATCAGGCGTCGCAAACCGAGCCGATCGATGCGATGCAGCGGCTGATCGAATGGCTGCCGCAGCACATGCCGAACGAAGCAGTCGAACACGCAAATGAGCACGCAGATGGGCACGCAGATGGGCACGTATCGATCGTGCACGGCGACTACCGGCTCGACAACCTGATTTTCCATCCACAGGAACCGCGCGTGCTAGCGGTACTCGATTGGGAACTGTCGACGCTCGGCGATCCGCTTGCCGACTTCGCTTACCACTGCATGGCATGGCACGTCGATCCGGCGCAGTTCCGCGGCATTGCCGGTCTCGACTGGGCCGCGCTCGGCATTCCCGACGAAGCGCGCTACGTCGAGCGCTACTGCTCGCGCACCGGCTTCGAGATTCGCGGCGACTGGAACTTCTACCTCGCCTATAACATGTTCCGCATCGCGGCGATCCTGCAAGGGATCATGAAGCGCGTGACGGACGGCACGGCGGCCAGCGCGCAGGCGCTCGACGCCGGCCGCCGCGCGCGGCCGATGGCGGAACTCGCCTGGCGCTACGCGCAGAAAGCACGCTAACCGACATCGGCATCATTCACGAGGGCACACATGAATTTCGACTACACCCCGAAGGTTCAGGCACTGCGCGAAAAGCTGCTCGCCTTCTTCGACGCGCACATCTATCCGAACGAGCACGCGTTCGCCGCCGAAATTGCCCGCAACCGGCAGAACGGCAACGCGTGGGTGCCGACCGAACTGATCGAAATGCTCAAGCAGCGCGCCCGCGATGCGGGACTGTGGAATCTGTTCCTGCCGGATTCCGAGCGCGGCGCGGGCCTTTCGAACCTTGAATACGCACCGCTATGCGAGATCATGGGCAGGGTGCCGTGGGCGCCCGAAGTGTTCAACTGCAACGCGCCCGATACCGGCAACATGGAAACGATCGAGCGCTACGGCAGCGCCGACAACAAGCGCGAATGGCTGGAGCCGCTGCTGCAAGGCCAGATCCGCTCGGCGTTTCTGATGACGGAGCCGGAAGTCGCATCGTCGGACGCGACGAACATTCAGACGAGCATCACGCGCGACGGCGACAGCTATGTGATAAACGGCCACAAGTGGTGGTCGTCAGGCGCGGGCGACCCACGCTGCAAGGTCTATATCGTGATGGGCAAGACCGACGCCGACCCCGACGCACCGCGCCATCAGCAGCAATCGATGATCCTGGTACCCGCCGACGCAACCGGCATCACCGTGCATCGGCCGCTCACGGTGTTCGGCTACGACGACGCGCCGCACGGTCATATGGACATCACGCTCGACAACGTGCGCGTGCCGGCGGGTAACCTGCTGCTCGGCGAAGGCCGCGGTTTCGAGATTGCGCAGGGCCGCCTCGGCCCGGGCCGCATTCACCACTGCATGCGGCTGATCGGCCTCGCCGAACGGGCACTCGAG
>DASXXR010000539.1:0-14790 GCA_036502945.1 Paraburkholderia sp.
TTTGCTGCCGGGCAGCGCGCAGGCGCCAAGCGCGGCGGACGCCGCGGCGAGCGAAAAGGCGCGGCGGGCAAGACGTGGGGATGACGGTTTCAACGAATTCTCCAGCAACGGCGTGCGCGCTTCGAGCGGCAACGGATGGGCATGCGCCGCGTGCCGCGCGAACGCGATTCGTGCGCGGCGAAACGCCCTTTGCGGCGCTCGCTGGGGACAGCAGCGCGCGCACATCATAAAGCAAAGCCCGCATCGCCCGTGAACCATCCCCGATCGCACGCCCAGATGCCCCAAGGCCGGTGAAACATTACCGGGACGGTATAATTCGCCTCTTCGCATTTTTATCCGCAGCCGCGCGAGAACCTGTTGCGCGTGCACCGCGCTTCGTCGACGCGCGCGCCAGATGATCGTCGCCGCGCGCGGGCGTTCGCTTTCGAGTAACCATCCATGACCACCACCGTCCGCACCCGCTTCGCACCGAGCCCCACCGGCTTCATCCATCTCGGCAATATCCGTTCCGCGCTGTATCCGTGGGCGTTTGCGCGCAAGTCGAAGGGGGTTTTCATACTGCGTGTCGAAGACACCGACGTCGAGCGGTCCACGCAGGAATCCGTCGATGCGATCCTCGAAGGGATGGCATGGCTCGGCCTCGATATCGACGAAGGCCCGTACTACCAGATGCAGCGAATGGACCGCTACCGCGAAGTGCTGAAGCAGATGACCGAACAGGGCCTCGCGTACCCGTGCTACATGTCGACCGAAGAACTCGACGCGCTGCGCGAACGTCAACGCGTCGCGGGCGAAAAGCCGCGCTATGACGGCACGTGGCGGCCGGAGCCGGGCAAGGTGCTGCCGGCGCCGCCTGCCGGCGTGCAGCCCGTCACGCGCTTTCGCAACCCGCTGGCGGGTGTCGTCGGGTGGGACGATGAGGTGAAGGGGCGCGTCGAAATTTCGAACGAAGAACTCGACGACCTGGTGATCGCGCGTCCGGACGGCACGCCGACCTACAACTTCTGCGTGGTGGTCGACGATCTCGACATGCGCATCACGCACGTGATACGCGGCGACGATCATGTGAACAACACGCCGCGCCAGATCAACATCCTGCGCGCGCTCGGCGGGGAGCCGCCGGTCTACGCGCACCTGCCGACGGTGCTGAACGAGCAGGGCGAAAAGATGAGCAAGCGCCATGGCGCGATGAGCGTGATGGGTTATCGCGACGCGGGCTATCTGCCCGAGGCGGTGCTCAACTATCTGGCGCGTCTTGGCTGGTCGCACGGCGACGCGGAGATCTTTTCGCGAGAGCAATTCGTCGAATGGTTCAACCTCGATCATCTCGGCAAGTCGCCGGCTCAGTATGACCATGACAAGCTCAACTGGCTGAACAACCACTACATCAAGGAAGCGGACAACGCGCGGCTGGCGGAGCTGGCGAAGCCGTTTTTCGCGGCGCTCGGCATCGACGACGCGACGCTCGCGAACGGCGCCGATCTGACGGCTGTGGTGGGACTGTTGAAGGATCGCGCGTCGACGGTGAGGGACATCGCGGAAAGCGCCGCGATGTTCTACCGCGAGCCGGAACCCGAGGCCGACGCGCTTGCGCAGCACGTGACCGACGCGGTGCGTCCCGCGCTTGCGGAACTCGCCACCGCGCTGAAAAGCGCGGAGTGGACGAAGGAGAGCATTGCTGCCGCGTTGAAGGCCGTGCTTGCCGCACACAAGCTGAAGATGCCGCAGCTCGCGATGCCGGTGCGGCTGCTGGTCGCCGGCACGACGCACACGCCTTCTATCGACAGTGTGCTGATGCTGTTTGGCCGCGAAGCGGTCGTGAGCCGTATCGAGAAGGCGCTCGGCTGAACGAGGCTGGCGTGGCGGCGGGTGTGAGGAGGGGGCGCTTCAGTTTCGTTTCAGGCGCACCGCGGCCGAGCCAGGAAAGTTGCGCGGGAGAAGTGAGAAGGTATTTACAAAGCGCCATTTGCTCTCTACAATCTCGCTTCTGTTCTGCAAGGGGGTATAGCTCAGCTGGGAGAGCGCTTGCATGGCATGCAAGAGGTCAGCGGTTCGATCCCGCTTACCTCCACCACAACATGGTCCGCAGAACGAAAGTCATAGTTAAGCCCTGAGTCTTCTCAGGGCTTTATTTTTTTCTGCTGTGCCTTTCTGCATCTCCTTTTCTGCGACCGATCAGCGTACGGCGGAACGATTGAAAGCGCCTGCGGGACGCGGCCTGCGCAATCAGAGCGAGCGGTTGGCTGCTGCGATTTGAGCCTCTCCGATGCTGCAGATCGTAGCGAGCGATGTTCGTCTCGCCGCAACGACGTGCCACACCTCAGCCGAGTCGCAGCCGCTCCGGGCGGCCGCGACTCGCCAGCAGCCCGTCAGTTCTTCTTCGCCTGTTCGCGCCAATAGTATTGCTGCTTCCAGCCCAGCAACCGCTTCAGCTTCTCATTGCTCAACAGCGTCTCGAACTCGCCCAGTTGTTTCTTCACCGGCACTTCGGGGTAGTAGCGCTTCAGCAGTTCGGCTGTCGGCAGATCCGACGACACGTCGTCCGCCGCGATGTTCATCACCTCGAAGCCGAGGCCGTCTTTCTCGATGCCGAGCCGGCATGCTTTCGCGAGATCGCGGCCGTCGATATAGCTCCACGCGATCCGCTTGCGCAATGCTGGATCCTTGAGCCAGGTCGGGAATTTCGCGTAGTCCTCCGGGTCGAGCACGTTGCCGATCCGGAAGCAGTAGATGTCGGCGCCGGTGCGCGCATGAAAGGCCTTCGCCGTCACTTCGTTGATGACCTTCGACGTCGCGTAGCTGTCCATCGGGTCGACCGGGTATTGCTCGTCGAGCGGGAAGTACTGCGGATTGCGGTGGCGGTGCGCGAACACCACGCCGTACGTCGTTTCGCTCGACGCCACAATCACCTTGCGAATGCCGAGCTTCGACGCCGCGTCGAGAATGTTGTACGTCCCCATCACGTTGATGCGGAACACTTCGTTGTCGGTCGTCACCATGATGCGCGGAATCGCCGCGAAGTGGACGATCGCGTCGATCGGCTTCGGCTCGAGGTCGTCGGCGAATTCGGCCGGCGCCGTGCTCGATGCAAGCGCGTTGAAGACCTGTCCGGCGTCGGTGATGTCGGTGATCAGCGTGCGCGCCGTGCGTTTGGGCATCGGCACGCGGTCCAGATTCAGCACTTCATAGCCGTGCTCCACGAGGTCTTCGACAACCCATTTTCCGGCGAGCCCGCTTCCGCCGGTCACTATCACTCGTTTCGTCATGCGTCTTGCTCCTTGTAAGGGTGAATCAGAGGGCCGGAGTCGCTTTACGCTTCTGACCGTACCTTGCAGCTTAGCGAGTTTCGTGCCGCGGGTTCTGTGACGGACGTCATAGTCCGCGCTAGCGGCGCGCCGCATTACGGGTCAACCCCAATAGGTTTGTATGACGTCCGTCACAGTTTCGCGGCGCGGTCTCAACCTATGATCGTCCTCGATGTCGAGCGCGGATGAACCACACCGCACATCAGATTTCGCACGAAACCGGGCACCAGGCCGAGGAGACGTCCGTTGAGAGCAATCCCTTCGAAAACCGAAGCGCCCGTTGCGCCGGCGCCGCTCGTCATGTTGCGCGCCTGTCTGCGAATCCGCGAGTTCAACATTCTCGCGGTGTTGATTCTAGTCGGCATTCTGATCAGCCTGTTCTCGCCGTACTTCCTGACGACCAACAACCTGATGGGCGTGTTCCGCTCGTTTTCGCTGACCGCGATCATGGCGGTCGGGATGATGCTGGTCATCATCACGGGCGGCATCGACCTGTCGGTCGGCTCGGTGATGGGGTTGTCGTCGCTGGTTACCGCGCTCGCGTTCCAGCACGGTCTCCCGGCGTTCGCGGCCGTGCTGGCGGGACTCTTGACCGGCGTGGGCGTGGGCGCGTTCAACGGCTTTCTGATCACGCGCATCCAGTTGCCGCCTTTTATCGCGACGCTCGGCACGCTCAGCATCGGACGCGGGCTGATGTACATCATCACGAAGGGCGTGCCGGTCACGCCCGATGTCCCCGACAGCTTCACGTTCATCGGCCAGGGTTACATCGGTTTCATCCCGTTCCCGGTGGTCGTGATGGCGCTGCTCGCGGTGTGCTTTTCGGTCGTGATGCGGCGCACCCGTTTCGGCCGGCACGTGTACGCAACCGGCGGCAACGAGATCGCCGCGCGCCTCTCCGGCGTGCGTACCGATCGTGTGAAGTTCACCGTGTATGCGCTGTCAGGCGCGATTGCCGCGCTGGCCGGCGTGATCAGCTTCTCGCGCTTTGTTTCGGCCGAGCCGGCCGCCGGCTTCGGCGCGGAACTCGATGTGATCGCCGCCGCTGCGATCGGCGGCGCCAGTCTGTCGGGCGGCGTGGGCAGTGTCGAAGGGGCGATCATCGGCGCGGCGCTCGCGGGCATCATCACCAACGGCGTGGTGCTGCTCAACATCGACACCTATGCACAGCAGACCATCACGGGCTGCGTGATCCTGATCGCGGTGAGCATCGACATCTGGCGGTTGCGCCGCAAGGGCCGATGACTGCGCGCGTGCTGTTCCACTCTATAGAAACGAAGATCCAGGAGACGACATCATGCAACGAAGCATGCCTCACGCTGTACGCGCAGCAAGCCTGATCGTGCTGTGCGCGATCGCATCCGCCGCACACGCGAAAGACGCGAAAGACATTTCGGTCGCGGTGATCCCGAAGGTCGCTGTGCCGTTCTTCGACGATTGCAACAACGGTGCGAAGTCGGCGGCCGGCAAGCTCGATGTCAAGTACCAATGGGTCGTGCCGCAGAACACGCAGGGCGCGACCCAGGTGCAGATCATCGAAGACCTGATCTCGAAGCATGTCGACGGCATCGCGATTTCGGTCAACGAGCCGAAGTCGGTGGAAAGCGTGATGAAACGCGCTGAGCAAAGCGGCATCAAGGTGCTGACCTACGACTCGGATTCGCCGAACAGCGGGCGCTCGATGTACATCGGCACCAGCAACGTGGCGGCGGGCGAGGCGATGGCCGACACGATGGCGCATGCGCTCAACGGCAACGGCGAGGTCGCGATCATTACCGGCCAGCTCGGCGCGGTGAATCTGAACCAGCGCATCACGGGCATCAAGAACGGACTCGCGAAATACCCGGGCATCAAGATCGTCGAAACCCAGGGGACTGACGACGATCTCGCGAAAGGCGTCTCCGTCGCCGAGACGACGCTGCGCGCGCATCCGCAGTTAAAGGGAATTTTCGGCGTGAGCCAGGTGGGCGGCCCGGCGGTGGCGAAGGTGCTCAACACGCGGGAATTCGGCGCGATGAAGGGCAAGATCGAAGTGCTTGCGTTCGACGATCTGCCCGATACCGTCAAAGGCCTGCGCGACGGCTACATCCAGGCGATCATGGTGCAGCGGCCGGTCACGATGGGGCGGCTGGCCGTCGAGCACCTTGTTGCGCAGATTCAGGGCACGGAAGCGCAGGGGAAGGATATCGATACCGGCGTGACCGTGGTGACGAAGGATAACCTCGGCAGTTACACCAAGTAATCGAACCGCGAAAGAGGCAGCCGATGACGCCGTTTCTCGAAGTGCGCGACATCTCGAAGACGTTTCCCGGCGTCCGGGCACTCGACCATGTGACGCTGGATGTCAGGCGCGGCGAGGTGCTCGCGCTGGCCGGCGAAAACGGCGCCGGCAAGAGCACGCTGATGAAGATCCTGACCGGCGTGCAGCCGCCCGACACGGGTGGCCAGATCCTGATCGACGGGCAGCCGGTTGTGCTGCGCGACGGCAATCACGCGCGCTCGCTCGGGATCGGGATCATCTATCAGGAGTTGTCGGTTGTCGAGAATCTCAGCATTGCGGAGAACATCTTTCTCGCGCGCGAGCCGCTCAACCGGCTTGGCCTGATCGACCGCGCACGGATGAACGACGCGGCGCGCGCGTTGCTCGACACGATCGGCATGACGCTCGATCCGCGCATGCCGGTCGGCGAACTGAGCGTCGGCCAGAAGCAGATGGTCGAAATCGCGAAGGCGATCTCGTGCGATTCGAAGATCATCATCATGGACGAGCCGACCGCTTCGCTCAGCCATCACGAGACGCGCATTCTGCTCGAACTGATCAAGCGTTTGCGCATGCAGCGTATCGGCGTCGTGTACATTTCGCACCGGCTGGAAGAACTGTTCGAACTCGCCGACCGCGTGACCGTGCTGCGCGACGGCGCGACGGTCGGCACGCTGCCGATCGCCGAAGTCACGCGCGAGTGGCTGGTGCGCAAGATGGTCGATCGCGAGTTGAGCGACCTGTACGCGGTGTCGGCCTCGCATGCCACCCGCGAGGTCGTGCTCGAAGTGCGCGATCTTGCGATGCGCGCCACGCGCTCGGCGCCCGCACGGATTCGCGACGTCAGTTTCCGTGTGCATCGCGGCGAGATTCTGGGTATTGCCGGCCTTGTCGGGTCGGGGCGCACCGAGATCATGGAGATGATCTTCGGCATGCGGCCCTGCACTGGGCAAGTGCTGATCGAAGGCAAGCCGGTGGCCATCGCCAATCCGCATGACGCGATCGCGCATGGCATCGGCTTCGTGACCGAAGACCGCAAAGGGCAGGGGCTCGTGGCCGGGATGAGCATTCGCGAGAATTTCAGCCTCACGCATCTTGAAGCGTATGCGCCGTTCCAGTTCGTCAGGCGCGCGGCCGAAGAAGAGCGTTGCCGCCAGTTCGTGCGCACGCTCTCGGTGAAGACCCCGTCGATCGAACAGAAGGTGATCAACCTGAGCGGCGGCAACCAGCAGAAGGTCGTGCTGGCGAAGTGGGTCGCGCGCAACCCGCGGGTGCTGATCGTCGACGAGCCGACCCGCGGCATCGACATCGGTGCCAAGGCGGAGGTGCATGCGCTGCTCGGACGGCTCGCTGCGCAAGGCATCGCGATCATTGCGATATCGTCGGATCTGCAGGAAGTGCTCGCGATCAGCGACCGGATTCTCGTCGTGCGCGAAGGCCGGTTAAACGGTATGTTCGACCGCGCGGACGCTACTCAGGAACGCGTAATGGCAGCCGCCACCGCGTAGCGGCATTGATTTTCTTCAACGGAGTATTGAAAGACATGGCCACGATTGTCGTAGTGCATACCGGTCCGGTGACGGTTCAGCCGATCAAGGATCAATTCAAGGAACAGCTTCCTGACGCCCGCGTGATCAACATCGTCGACGACAGCCTGTTGAACGACGTGCGCACCGCGGGCCATCTGACACCCGAGGTGACAGGCCGGCTCTACAGCTATATGTCGAACGCGCAGGCGATGGGCGCGGACTACATTCTCAACGCCTGTTCGTCGGTCGGCGAAGCGGTGGATGTGCTGCGCGGCATGATTCGCACGCCGATCGTCAAGGTCGACGAAGCGATGGCGCTGGAAGCGAGCCGGATCGGCGCGCGGATCGGCGTCGTCGCGACGGTGAAGACCACGCTCGAACCGACGGTCCGGCTGATCCGCAAGAAGGCGGCGGAACAGAAGCGGGAGATCAGCGTGGTCGAGCGGGTCGCGGAAGAGGCGTTCGACGCGCTGCTGGCAGGCGATACGGCGCGCCACGACGAGATCCTTAAACGGACCATCGTCGGGCTCGCGGACGAGGTGGACGTCGTGGTGCTCGCGCAGGTTTCGATGGCGCGGCTCGTGGCTTCGCTGGGCGCGACGCGCGTGCCGGTGCTGTCAAGCCCGCAAAGCGGCGTCGCGACGGTCAAGCTGGCGCTTTCAGGCGCGCACTAGCGGCGCCTTGAAAGCCTGGTTGGCCGGCATCGCAGCGACGGCCTGCGCGGGCGATGCCGGCGGCGCAGACAGCGTGGCGGCGGACGCGGGCAAAAAGTGCGCGACGAAGGCCTGCGTCAGCACGATCTTGCGTTCGTGGGTATCGACGAGGCCTTCCGCTTTCAGATCGCTGAAATGGCGGTTGACCGATTCGCGCGACGTGCCGATGAATTCCGCGAGCTTGTCCTGCGCGATCGACAGGTCGATCAGGATCGCGCCGGTCAGACCGGCATGCACGAACGGGCAGCCGATCTGCGCGGCGAACATCGTCAGAATATTGACGAGTCGCTTGCGCACGTCATGCAGCGACAGGTTCTCGATCAGCTGTTGCGCTTCCTGCCAGCGATGATGGTGGCTCTTCAGCACGAACTGGTTGATCGCGTCGTAGCGCTTGAGCAGATCCTTGAAATCCGCTTTGCGGATATAGCAGATCCGGCTGGGGGCGAGCGTTTGCGCGTGGTGCGAATAGCTGGCTTCGTTCAGCACGTCGCCGTCGCCGAAGATCATGCCGGCCTTGATGAACGACAGCGTGATTTCCTGACCGTCCTCGGTGAGCCTGAAGAGACGCACGTTGCCGACCTTCAGCAGATACACGTACTCGCTCCGGTCTTCGGGCCGGTAGATGATCGCGCCTTTGCGCAGGCTGCGGTGATCGCTGAAGGCCGGCATGACCTCTTCGAGGCAATTGCGCTCAATCAGCGAGAGAAGCTCGCTCTTTCCGACGAACCACATCGCGTGTCTCCTTGTGTCGGCCGGTGGACCTGGCCGCCACAAAGCGGCGGCCTCGCGGCGCGTGAATTGCCAGATATTCTATACATCGCATTGCAATACCGCTGCGCTTATGCGAAGGGTCAGTGCATCGCGTGAATGTAATGAATATGAAGGCAGTCCGACAGCGCGCCGCATGCGGCCGGCGAGGGCGCCCCGTCCTGACGGCGGCGTGCAAACCGGCACGGCGATGTTTCTTCAGGCGTCGACTTGCAACCGTCGCGCTATCTGCTTCGACGCGGCATGCGCCATGTCGCGCGGAGCGACGCCAAAGCGTTGCCTGAACGCGCGACTGAAGTGCGCGGCGCTGACAAATCCGCATTGGAAGGCGACTTCCTGAACCTGCAGGCGATTTCTCGCAGACGTCTGCAGCAGGCGCGCAGCATGTTCGAGCCGCAGCGAAAGCACATAGCGCATCACCGACAGGCCGTCTGTCTTGAAGAGCCGGCTTAGGTAAGCCGAGGAAATTTTCATCTCGGCGGCGATCTTGCCAACGTCCATCGTGGCGTCGCCCAAACGCTGCGCGATCAGGCGCTTTGCTCGCATCAAGGTGGCTTCCGTGCTACGGGTCAGCGACCGGTCCACCGGATCGTTGACAAGGATGTCCATCAAATCCAGACACTGCTCGCCGAACCGGTGTCGCATCGCGTCGCTCGGCGTGTCGGACTGCGCGGCCACGGTCAGCAGGAAATCCCGAACCGCCGAAACGTCCGGGCACTCGGGGCGCGGCGCGACGATCGTGCCGAACGCGTGCCGAAACCCTCGCTCGCGCAGCGCTTGCTTCGGCACGCGCAACACGATGAGCCGCGTGTGATCGGCGACGTATTCGTCGAAGCGGGTCGAGGGATCGACCAGAACGATGCTGCCCGGCTTGAATATCCGTTCCTGACCGTACTGGCCCAATGCCAGGCCGCCCGAGACGACCAGCTTCAGAAAGATGCAGTCGTTCAGCCACGTGTGGGCGCGCCCCTCGAGCGCCGACAGCTTGTGCCGGCCTATCGTCAGGTCGACAAAAGCGACTTCGCCTGCAGACCAGTCGCGCGTTTGTATGGGGACTGCGGGTGCGGCATCGAACCGGCAATGCATGCCGTACCGTTGTGCCATCGTGTCGATCCATTCGTGATGCTGAACATGCAGGGGGGCCCGCGATTCGTGTCGTGTTTCGTGATTCAAGCTGTTTCCTCGTACGGATGTGTCGTTGTCCCCGCGCCTTCTGGTTCGATGCCAGTTCATTGACTTTACAGCCAACTCGAAGACAGCCGCTGCACGATGCGGATCAGGCGCTTCGTTATGCGAAGGGCGGCGTGCCTGCTATTGCGCGCGTGCGCTCGTGCGTGAGCCGACTATGAGGCGTCTGGATGAACGCGAAGCAGCTTCGCATCCGCGTGTTCCGACGCGGCGCCGCGGTGCAAGTGGCTTGACGACGTCGCATGCGCGAAAACGTCTCGAACCTAGGACGGCCGGCTCTGCGTCGGCGGGGCGAACATCGCGAGACGCGGACTGTTTCCGATCCTTTCGCATTGTTCCTCGCTTAACCCGAACGATACGTGAAAACCGTCCTCGGTCTGCAGGGTCAGGATGAAGGTCCGCAGATCGCTCGCGAGTTCGACAGCAGTCGTGTGTGCGGGGTAGACGATCCGCAGGCTGTCGTCGCCGTGAAGCTGCTGCAGCGCCTGAGCCGCTACATTGGGCAACGTCAATATGAGTTGCTGCAGACATTCGGTTGGCAGACGCAGCGACCAGGGCATGCCGGCGTCGTCGACGCCGCGCAAGGAAAAGCGGGAGCCGTCGCTGGCGAGCTCCAAGCCCGCGAGCCGCGTTGCGTCGATCCTTCGAGTCATCGCATGCTCCGCGAAAAGTGCCCGCAATCCTGCAGGCTGATCGGATACGAGCTTAGCCGACGACATTCGCTCGTACTGTTCTCAGACTATCCTCTTGCTTGCCTGCAACGGTCCTTATCGCTGATTGCAGCGCGAGCCCGAGGATGTTTCGGTCGTTTGCGATGCCGACGCGAATCAAGGTCTCGACGGACGAAACGCATCGAAAAGCCGGTTCGGCTGAAGGCCGGGCCAAATGGAAAATCCTTGCGCGCGGCTTGTCACGCTGCGTATAATCGCAGGCTCTGCTAGTTCGGAGCGGCTACACGATCTTTGATATTTCGAAGGTCGGCACGCGTAGTGAAGGCTGGGGTGAAGCTGGAAGTGGATGAGTGAAGTTACTTCCCGAAGCGCCGGCCTGTAGCAAAAAGCTCTTCACAAAGCGCGGCAAGCTCGTTAGAATGGCGGTCTTCGCTGTTTTGAAGCGAAATTAGCAGTAGATAAGCGGTAATTGCAGTCAGCAGGTTGTATCGCGAACTGACTTCAATGCAGTGCGACAGATCTGAAAAGATTATGTCCCCTTCGTCTAGAGGCCTAGGACATCACCCTTTCACGGTGAGTACAGGGGTTCGAATCCCCTAGGGGACGCCAGATATCGGCGTTGCTTGCGGTGCCCCAAGCGGTAGGTAAGGGCCCAAAGCGGCGCAGCTCGCGAGACACAACCAACGCTCGCAAGCCAGGGTAGAAAGACTGGAGTGGTAGTTCAGTTGGTTAGAATACCGGCCTGTCACGCCGGGGGTCGCGGGTTCGAGTCCCGTCCACTCCGCCAGATTGAGCCCGTTCAGGTATGACTTGAGCGGGCTTTTTCATTAAGGTGTAAGCATCGGAAGTTTGCGTCGGAAAGAAAGGCGCGCAGTCAATTCGGCAGTACGTTGTCCCCTTCGTCTAGAGGCCTAGGACATCACCCTTTCACGGTGAGTACAGGGGTTCGAATCCCCTAGGGGACGCCAGACACAAGCGTCGCGCAGCGGTATCGCGCGGTGCGGCCTGCAGGAGGTCGGACACCCGCAGGCGGAATGCAAGAACTGGAGTGGTAGTTCAGTTGGTTAGAATACCGGCCTGTCACGCCGGGGGTCGCGGGTTCGAGTCCCGTCCACTCCGCCAGCAACGGAAAAGCCCGCTGATTCGTCAGCGGGCTTTTTTTGTGGCGCTGCTCCGGGCAAAAAGCCATTGCCAGCGCTCGCGGCGTATTTTAACGTGGAGCGACCGCCCCTTTCCATCGCCGCGTAATGCTCGATCCCACTGACGCTCCGTCTCCGTTCCAGTTGCGCCAGGCCGGCATGGACGACTTCCCGTTCGCGGAAGCGCTGACGCGCAACAACATGGGCGGCTACTACCGTCGTCATCACCTCGTCTGGCGCAGCGATCTGTTCCTTGCAAGCTGGCGTGAATCGGAAAATTTCATTCTCGAAGCCGACGGCGAGCGGATCGGCGTGTTGCGCATCACCGAAGAAGGTGATGCGCTGCACATCCGCGATGTGCAGATTGCCGAAGGGCACCGCCGGTGCGGCGCGGGCACCTATCTGCTGAACGTGGCGCACCGCTGGGCGCGGGCGCGCGGCTTGCACGAGCTGCAACTGCGCGTGTTCGTCGACAATCCGGCGGCCCGTCTTTACCAGCGCATGGGCTACCGGCTGGCGGGGCCGCGTCTAGCCCAGCTCGGCTCGATTCGCCATATGGCGCGCCGCGTCTAACGCGCTGCGCGCGCTTTCCGGTTTATGCCGGCGCGCCGTGTTCGGGAGGATCCGTTCAGGTGCCAGCGAGTCCGGGCGCCGCGTTGTCATGCGGATCGTCGCTGGTTTCCCCGGGCCGGTGTTCCGCGCCGCGCACGATAAACGCACGCGGGCTCTCGCCGAACGCGCGCCGGAACATCGCTGAAAACGCACTCTGGCTTTGATAGCCCAGTTCCTGCGCAACCTGCGACAGTGGCCGACCTTGGCTCAACAGCGGAATCGCGCGCGCGAGCACCGCCTGCTGGCGCCATTGCGAAAAGCTCACACCCAATTCCTGCCGGAACAGCCGCGCGATCGTGCGCGTACTCGCGCCGACCGCCGAGGCCGAGCGCTCGAGCGAAGCGGTGCTGGCCGGATCGGCGAGCACCGCTTCGCACAGCGCGCGCAGCCGCTTCTCGGTCGGCATCGGCACGGCGAGCGGCAAGGGTTCGGAGCGCGTCAGCTCGTCGAGAGCGAGCGAGCCGAGCAGCCGCTCGCGGGCGGGCGTGAGGCCGGGCGTATCGAGTGCCGCGATGACTTCGCGCAACAGCCCGGACACCTCGACGACGCGGCACGCATCGAGCCCGGGCGGCACGGCGTTCTCGTTCACATACAACGTGCGCAGGAACGCGTCTTCGACGATCACGACTTCATGCAGCACATGCGGCGGCACCCAGATTGCGCGCGACGGCGGCACCATCCATGTCGTGCCGACGGTGGTCATGCGCAGCACGCCGCGCGATGCATACGCAACCTGGGCCCACGCGTGCGTATGCCGCGCGACCCGCACGCCGGCCGGCATCGGACGCGAACGGACGCGGATCGGGTGCGTCGGCGTGGGCGCGAATTCGGGCGGGATGTCGGCGAAGTCGACGCGGGTCGAAAGCGTGGGTGTTGCGGGCTGGTTCATAGTGAAGGCAATGTGCGGTATTTGAGAGCCGCGTGGTACACATTGTAGAGGCCGCGCGAGCGAAGCGGCTTCGGACGGTGTGCCGGGCTCCGGCGTGTGGACGCGTGCTGCGAGGCATAATGCATGCGATCCCGCATCCCGCTTTCGATACTCGTCACCGGCGCCGTAGACCCCGATGGCCTTTGCAACCGCGGACCTGTGCGGACGCGCACGTGGATCAATTTGCCGTCGGCACGTTGCGCGTGCTTGAACCGGTGCGTTTGCCGGCAATCCTCGCGCGGCCCGGCGAGTGGGTTGATGCGGACATCGACGGCGTGCTCGTCGCGAGCGCGCCACGTGGTTGACCCAGAAGCGTGACCCAAAAGCGTGACCCAGAAAGGAAGAAAGCGCGATGCAATACGTGTTCGTGTACGGCACACTGCGGTCCGGTGAAGTGAACGATATCGGCGAAGCGGCGGCGCGGCGTTCTATCGTTGCGCCGACGCTGCTCGGCGAAGCCACAGTGCGCGGCCGCCTGTTCGACTTCGGCACGTATCCGGGGCTCGTTCCCGACGAGGCCGGCATTCATGTGAAGGGCGACGTCTACGAGATCGACGATCGGCTGGTGGCCGTGCTCGATGAGATCGAGGCCGTCTATCCGGGCGAAGAAGGGCTCTTCGTGCCGCGCCGCGTAACGGTGGGTATCGAAGGTGCGGTGTTCGAGTGCCGCTACTATCCGGTGCAGCGCGACGCCGTGAAGGGCTTGCCGGAAATCGGCTCAGGCGATTGGGTTGCGTATCGGCGCGCGCGCAAATAGCGCATCGCGAAGCCGTCGGCGCTAAGCGCGCACCCTGGTCGTTGCGCCATGCATCGATGCGCCGGCCGCGCGGGTTTCCGATATACGGACAGACCCGCACGCGCCGCTTGCGCGCAATTTCGAAGCACTACAATCGATTCAGCAAGCTGGTCGCCGTGCCGTTGCGGGCGCCGCCCGCGTGCCGCAGGCCTTTAGTGCACCCGCAGTCGACGACGGAGAGCACCATGTTCAAGCATATCCTCGTACCGACCGATGGTTCGGAACTGTCGAAGAAAGCGATCGACGGCGCGATCGATCTGGCGCAGGCGGTCGGCGCGCGCGTGACGGCCTACGCGTGTTTGCCGCAGTATCCGTACTCGCCGTTTTCCGAAGTCGTGGTTGAGCCGCCGATCGATTTCCAGGAGCGCAGCGAGCGCGAAGCGCGCGATCACCTGCGCGAAGTCGAGGAGGCCGCGCGCTCCGTGGGTGTCGCGTTCGCGAGCCACACGAGCGTGCATCCGTCGCCGTATCTCGGCATCATCGAAGCGGCCGAGCAGGGCGGCTGCGATGTGATTTTCATGGCGTCGCACGGGCGGCGCGGGCTCGGCAGCCTGTTGATCGGCAGCGAGACGCAGCGCGTTCTCACGCATACGAAGATTCCGGTCATCGTCTATCGGTGACGCTGACGCGGGTCTGGCCGGCGGCGCCGCGGGCCGGGTTCGGGCCTGGCAGGCTCCGAACCCGGTTTGAACCGAGCCTGAACCCGGCTCGATGGGTCAAGCCACCTTCTTGTCAAAGAACTGTTCGTCTTCGGTCGAGCCATGCAGCGCGGTGGTCGACGCGTCGCGTTCGACGGTCTGCGTGACCGCGTCGAAATAGCCGGTGCCGACTTCGCGTTGATGCTTGACCGCGGTGAAGCCCTTTTCCGCGGCGGCGAATTC
>DASXXR010000540.1:0-3533 GCA_036502945.1 Paraburkholderia sp.
CAAGCGCGTCGGCATCGCGCAATACGACGATGCGCGGGTCGTGCTCGACGACGTGCGCGCGGTGCGCGCGAAAACGACGCTGGCGCCTGACCCGTCAGTGAATCGCGACGAGGTGTTTATCGAAGCACAGCTGAAGAACGGTGCCATCGTCCAACACCACGTCGAACACGCGCGCGGCAGTCTGGCTCGGCCGTTGACCGATGACGAACTGATGAACAAGGTCCAGTTGCTGGTGGATCCGCTGCTGGGCGCCGGTGTTGCCGCGAAGCTTGCCGCTGCAGTCGGCGCACTGGACGCCGCGAAGAATCTCGACGCGCTGTTTGCGCTTTGCACTCCGACCAGGGAACTGAACCATGCATAATCCTGCCGCTCATTCAGCCGTTTCCGATTCGCTCATCAGATTCGCCGCGAGCCCGCTGACCACGCGCGGCGCGCAGGCCGTCGCCGCGGCGGGCCGCGCGGTCGGGCAAGCGCGCACCAACACTGCTGACGTCGACGATGCAGGGCGGCAGACCGCCGCGCTGCTGCAAACGCAGGGCAGCGGTCCGAACGATGCGCGCGTGCGCGCATGGGTGCTCGGCGCCACGCTGGCGGCGCAAGGTTCGGTGTCGACGTCGACGCCGGTGCTGGCGGCCGTGGTCGCCGTCGGCGAACTGCTTTCAGCTCCCGACGACGAGCTCGCCGCGGCCGCGGCAGTCGGTATCGAAGCGGCGGCCCGGATTCGCGCGGCGGTCGACAGCGAAGCGTTCAGGTCGCGCTGGAATGTCGCGTCGGCGATCGGCGTGCTGGGCGCGGTGCTGGCGGCGGCGCGCCTCTTCAGGCTGGATGAAACGCGCACCCGTCACGCGCTCGGCATTGCGGCGACGCAGGCGGCGGGTCTCGCGAAGAACGCCGGCCATTCGATGGCGGCCATCGAGATCGGCAAGGCAGCCGCCGATGCAATCGAAGCCGCGCTGATGGCGAAGCACGGCTTTACCAGCGCGCCGGCTTCGATCGACGGCCGCCGCGGCTTCGCCGCGCTGATGGCCTATCGTTTCGACGCGCAAGCGATTACCGAAGGGCTCGGCGAGCGCTGGGAATCGCTGCGTTGATCAGTATCTGTTGATGCGCACCTTGTCTCGTCTCGCTGCGGGACAAGGGTCGCTGCCGTGGCACACTCCGCCCGCAGCGTGACCCGGGACAGCCCCGTTACGCCGATCGTCTTCATGCCGGAACCGAAGGCATGCCGCTTTCGCAGCATCCGTGATGCCACTTCGCGAATAATAGCCACCTGAGGCGGCCCTTCCGCACAGGCCTCGGCAAAAAACGTCGCGTGCACGACATCAAAACGGAGAAGAAATGACAGGCTATATGGGCAAATCGCGCTGGCTTGCGGCCGGCATCGCGACGCTGACGCTCTGGACGGCTGCGCCGCAGCGCGCACACGCGGACACGACCTTGCTCAACGTGTCGTACGACGTGACACGCGAGTTGTACAAGGACATCGATACCGCGTTCGCCGCCGCCTATAAACAGAATGCCGGCGAGACGATCGCCGTGCGCCAGTCGCATGGCGCTTCGAGCGCTCAGGCGCTGTCGGTGCTGCAAGGCTTGCCGGCGGACGTCGTGACGATGAACCAGCCGAACGACATCGACCTGCTCGCCGAGCAAGGCCATCTGTTGCCGGCGAACTGGCGTACGCGCTTGCCGAACGACAGCGCGCCCTACACGACGACGATGGTGTTCCTCGTGCGCAAGGGCAATCCGAAGCGCATCAAGGACTGGGACGATCTTGCGAAGCCCGGCGTGCAGGTCGTGATTCCGAATCCGAAGACGGCCGGCAACGGCCGCTATACGTATCTCGCCGCTTGGGGCTACAGGAAGCTGAACGGCGCGACCGACGCGCAGGCGCTCGATTTCGAAAAAGCCATCTTCCGCAACGTGCCGGTGCTCGATACGGGCGGACGCGGCGCAACCACCACGTTCACGCAGCGCGGCATCGGCGACGTGCTGGTGACCTTCGAAAACGAAGTGTCGCTGATCGCAAGCGGCGTGGGCACGGACGACTTCGAGGCGGTGTACCCATCGGCGAGTATTCTGGCCGCGCCGCCGGTGGCGCTTGTGGACAAGGTGGTCGACAAGCGCGGCACGCGCAAGGAAGCGCAGGCGTATCTCGACTTTCTGTACTCGGCACCCGCTCAGGAAATTATCGCGGCGCATCATCTGCGGCCGCGCGACCCGGCCGTGCTGGCGAAGCACGCGAGCGAGTTCAAGGCGCTGAAGACCTTCACCGTCGAACAGGTATTCGGTAGCTGGCAGAAGGCCCAGCAGGTTCATTTCTCCGATGGCGGCACGTTCGATCGGATCATCGTCGATCGCAAGTGACGCGCGGTGGCGTGCGACGCGATAGGTTCGCGCCGCTTAGCCTTTGTGGAAACGCGCCAGGAACTGCTGCGCCCGCGGCGACGACGGCGCGCTGAAAAACGCCTCCGGCGTGCCGGTCTCGACGACCTGGCCGCCGTCCATGAACACGACGCGGCTCGCCACTTGCCGCGCGAACTCCATCTCGTGCGTGACGATGATCATCGTTGCGCCTTCGTTGGCCAGCGACTTCATCACAGCCAGCACTTCGCCGACCAGCATCGGATCGAGCGCGCTCGTCGGTTCGTCGAACAGCAGCACGTCGGGTTTCATTGCGAGCGCGCGGGCGATGCCGACACGCTGCTTCTGGCCGCCCGAGAGCCGCGCAGGAAACTGATCGTGCTTGTCGGCGAGGCCCACGCGCGCGAGCAGAGCCTCCGCTTCGCTGCGCACCGTCGCACGATCGCGCTTTAGCACATGCAGCGGCGCTTCCATCACGTTCTCGATGACACTCAGGTGCGGCCATAACGCGAAGTGCTGGAACACCATGCCGATCTTCGAGCGCATCTGCGCGAGGTCTGCGTCGCTCATCTTGATGCTGGTGTTGTCGCGCACGCCCATGCGCTGCCCCGAAATATGGACGTTGCCAGCATCGGGCGTCTCAAGCCAGTTGATACAGCGGAGCAACGTCGATTTGCCGCAGCCCGACGGGCCGAGCAGGCAGATCGTTTCGCCCTGCGCGACTTGCAGCGATACGTCGCGCAGCACCTGATTCTCGCCGAACGACTTCGAAATGCCGTTCAGCATCACGACGTGCCGCGCGCTGTCGCGCGTCGCGGCTTGCAGAGCCTGTGCCACGGCCGGAGCGGAAGGGGAGTTCACGTGCGGCGTTCCTCAGCGAGTTTGTTCAGCATGCCGGT
This sequence comes from Paraburkholderia sp., assembly GCA_036502945.1. Taxonomy (GTDB): domain Bacteria; phylum Pseudomonadota; class Gammaproteobacteria; order Burkholderiales; family Burkholderiaceae; genus Paraburkholderia. The sequence goes on from DASXXR010000540.1 coordinate 3,261, forward strand.
GCCGGCCTCGATCGCAAGGCAAACGCACCAGTAAAGCAGCACTGCCGTAACGAAGGCAGCGAACGGAATGAAGTAGGTGGTCTGGATGCCGGTCATTTCGTGCGTCAGTTCGTTGACCGCGATGACCGTCAGAAACGCACTATCCTTGACGATCTGGATCAACTGGTTGCCGATCATCGGCATCGCGCGCAGGAAGATCGGCGGCAGGATGATGCGCCTCACCAGCGTGAAGCCGGAGAAGCCGAACGCCTTGCCCGATTCGACCAGCGTGTG
>DASXXR010000541.1:0-14456 GCA_036502945.1 Paraburkholderia sp.
AGGGCCGGCATTTTTTCATTCGAAGTTTCTGAAAAGCGGTTGAACCCATGTCCGGCACCCTTGCCCTTACTGAAGCGCTGATCGCGCGCGCGTCCGTGACGCCCGACGACCAGCATTGCCAGCGCCTGCTGATCGAGCGCCTGTCGCAGCTCGGCTTCGCCTGCGAAACGATCGAGTCGAACGGCGTGACAAACCTGTGGGCGGTGCGGCGCGGCACCGCCGGCGCGGACGGCAAGCTGCTCGTGTTCGCGGGCCACACCGACGTCGTGCCGACCGGCCCGCTCGAGCAATGGACCTCGCCGCCGTTCGAGCCGACCCATCGCGACGGCAAGCTGTACGGGCGCGGCGCGGCGGATATGAAGACATCGATTGCGGGCTTTGTCGTCGCGAGCGAGGAATTCGTCGCCGCGCACCCCGCGCATCGCGGCTCGCTCGCGTTCCTCATTACGAGCGACGAAGAAGGCCCGGCCACCGACGGCACCGTAAAGGTCGTCGAACTGCTCAAGGCGCGCGGCGTTCGGCTCGACTATTGCGTGGTCGGCGAACCGACGTCGAGCGCGACGCTCGGCGACATGGTAAAGAACGGCCGGCGCGGCTCGATGTCGGGCAAGCTCACGGTGAAGGGCGTGCAAGGGCACATCGCGTACCCGCACCTCGCGAAGAACCCGGTGCATCTGCTCGCGCCGGCGCTCGCCGAACTCGTCGCGCAACGCTGGGACGACGGCAACGAATACTTCCCGCCCACCACGTGGCAAGTGTCGAACCTCCACAGCGGCACCGGCGCGACCAACATCATTCCCGGCCACGCCGAGATCATGTTCAACTTCCGTTTCTCGACGGCCAGCACCGTCGAAGGTCTGAAAAGCCGCGTGCACGATATTCTCGACCGGCACGGCTTCGACTACGATCTGAAATGGACCGTCAGCGGCCTGCCGTTCCTGACGACGCGCGGCAACCTGTCGAACGCGCTGGAAAAAGCGATCCGCGACGAGACCGGCGTCACGACCGAACTGTCGACGACGGGCGGTACGTCCGACGGACGGTTCATCGCACGTATCTGCGAACAGGTCGTCGAATTCGGGCCGCCGAATGCGAGCATTCACAAGATCGACGAACATGTCGACGTCGCGTTCATCGAACCGCTGAAGAACGTGTACCGCCGCGTGCTGGAACAACTGATCGCCTGACGAAATCACGGAATGCCGACATGCCGAAAGACCAAAAGGGGCCCATTGCAATGACTCATCCCTTTTCCACCGTCCGCGACGTGCTGCGTTACGCGGTGTCACGCTTCAACCGGGCGCAGCTGTCGTTCGGTCACGGCACGGCCAATGCCTATGACGAAGCGGCGTATCTGGTGCTGCATACGCTGCACCTGCCGCTGGATCTGCTCGATCCGTTCATGGACGCGCACCTGGCTGCCGACGAAATCGAAGCCGTGCTGAAGGTCATCGAGCGGCGCGCCACCGAGCGCGTGCCGGCCGCCTACATCACCCAGGAAGCGTGGATGCACGGGTTTCGCTTTCATGTCGACGAGCGGGTGATCGTGCCGCGCTCGTTCATCGGCGAACTGCTGCAGGACGGGCTTCAGCCTTATGTCGAAGACCCCGAGCAAGTGGACGCGGTGCTCGAGTTGTGCACCGGCTCCGGCTGCCTCGCGATCCTCGCGGCGTACGCGTTCGTGAATGCGGATATCGATGCGGTCGACCTGTCGCCGGCCGCGCTCGAAGTGGCGACACGTAACGTGCACGACTACGAGCTCGACGAGCGTGTCGCGCTCTTCGAAGGCGATCTGTTCGCGCCGCTGCCCGAACGCCGCTACGACGTGATCATCGCGAATCCCCCGTATGTGAACGCGGAATCGATGCAGACGCTGCCCGCCGAATACCGGCACGAGCCGGAAATGGCGCTCGCGGGCGGCGCCGACGGCATGGATGTCGTGCGGCGCATCATCGGCGAAGCGCGCGGCTGGCTAACTGACAACGGCGTGCTGGTCGTCGAAATCGGCAATGAACGGGCGAACGTCGAAGCGGCGCTCGGCGGGCTCGACCTCGTGTGGCTTTCGACGAGCGCTGGCGATGACAACGTGTTCCTGATCCAGGCAAACGATTTGCCGGGCTGACGCTGTCGGCTGTCGGCTGTCGGCTGACGATGCCGGGCCGGCGGCCCGGCTGACCGTGCTGCGCAATGTCACACGATTCGCGCGGCTATCGGGCGCATGCGCGATGTTTTGCGCTTGCGCGTACGTGCGCTCGGACGAAATGGCTTGACCGCGGGCCGGTTCGGTAAGATGAACTCGGCCGGCGGACCGACGCGGGCCGTGGGCAATGCAGTCAAGCGCCCTCCAACCGCTTCGTCAATCCTTTGCAGGCTTATGCAATTCGACTTGCTTCATATCGGCACGCTGGTCTTTCTCGCTCATCTGCTGGGCGTGATTGCCGCGTGCCACGCGGTCCTGAATACCCGCACGTCGCAAGGCGCGATTGCATGGGCGGTATCGCTCGTCGCCATGCCGTACTTCACGCTCATCCCGTATCTGTTTCTCGGCCGCAGCAAATTCGCAGGCTACGTCGACGCGCGCCGTTTCGAAAACGAACTGCTGCGCACGCGCGCGCAACCGCCTGAGTGGGATACGCAAGCATCGTCGCATGACCGGCCTGCACAGGAACTCGGACACCCGTTCGTACGGTCGCTGACACGCCTCGGCGGCATGCCGTTTCTGGCGGGCAACTCGGTCCGCACGCTCGTGAACGGCGAAGCCACCTTCGCGGCGATCCTCGAAGCGATCGAAAACGCCCGCAGCTATGTGATCGTCCAGTTCTTCATCGTGCGCGCCGATGCGCTCGGCGAACTCTTCAAGGACGCGCTGATCGCGAAAGCCGCACAGGGCGTGCGCGCCTATGTGCTGTACGACAGCATCGGCAGCTTCGATCTGCCGCATCGCTATGTGGCGGAGATGCGCTCGGGCGGCGTAGAAATGCACGCGTTTGCAACGAACCGCAAGTTCGTCAACCGCTTTCAGATCAACTTCCGCAATCACCGCAAGATCGTCGTCGTCGACGGCGAGTGCGCGTTCGTCGGCGGACACAATATCGGCGTCGAGTATCTGGGCGCCAAGCCGCCGCTGTCGCCGTGGCGCGATACGCATATCGAAGTGCGCGGACCGGCGGTGGCAAGCATCCAGTTCGTCTTTACTGAAGACTGGTACTGGGCGACGCAGCAACTGCCGCCGCTGGAACCGCCGCCGCGCGCCCGTGCGGTTGCGTCCGCGGTTATGCCTGCCGTTGCATCTGCATCCACGGCCACAGCCACAGCCCCAGTCATGCCCGCGGTTGCGCGCCCGAACGCGCCGTCATCCGAAGGCGCCGCAGGCGACATGCATTGCCTCGTAATCCCGATGGGCCCCGCGGACAAGCAGGAGTCCTGCTCGCTCTTCTTCGTCGAAGCAATTACCGCAGCGCGCGAGCGCGTCTGGATCACGACGCCATATCTGGTGCCGGACGAAGCCGTCTTCTCCGCACTGCGGCTTGCGGCGTTGCGCGGCGTGGACGTGCGCATCCTGATTCCGAGCCGGCGCGATCATATCGTCGTGTTCGAAGCGTCGAAGCTCTACGCTTACGACTCGATACGCGCGGGCGTGCGAATCTTCCGCTACCGGCCGGGCTTCCTGCACCAGAAGGTTGTGTTGATCGACGACGTGGCCGCCGCCGTGGGCAGCGCCAATCTCGACAACCGGTCGTTTCGCCTCAACTTCGAGATCATGGTGCTCACGGTCGACCGCGGCTTCGCCGCCGAAGTCGAAGCGATGCTGCTGCGCGATTTCGCCGAATCGTATGAGATCGACCGCAGCGAGTATCGCAAAGCGCCCGCATGGCGGCGCGTGGCGATGCACCTCGCACGGCTCTTCGCACCGATTCTTTAGTCGATACGGCGAGCGCTACAGCAGCCGCTCGATATCTTCGGTGATCGCTTCGGGTTTCGTCACCGGCGCGTAGCGCTTCACGACGTTGCCGTCGCGGTCGACCAGAAACTTCGTGAAGTTCCATTTGATCGCCTCGAAGCCGAGCAGCCCCGGTGCCTCCTCGGTCAGGAATTTGTATAGCGGATGCGCGCTCGCACCGTTCACGTCGATCTTGTCGAACATCTGGAACGACACGCCGTAGTTCTTTTCGCAGAAGCTGCCGATCTGTTCCGCGTCGCCCGGCTCCTGCTTGCCGAACTGGTTGCACGGAAAGCCCAGCACCGCGAGCCCGCGCGCCCCATAGTGCTCGTGCAGGTCCTGCAGCCCCGCGTATTGCGGCGTGAACCCGCATTCGCTCGCCGTATTGACGATCAGCATCGGCTTGCCGCGATAACGCTCCAGCGTGATCGCCTCGCCGCCCAATGTGCGGACTGAAAAAGAATAGATCGATGTCATTTGCGCTCCCCATGAAAGTTGTCAGCCGGGCTGTCACCCGAGCTATCAATATACGTACGCGAAGCTTTCGCGCCAATCGTCCGAACGGACGATGCGTGCCCGCGCCCGGCACAGTCTAAAATAGCGTTTTTTTCAGGCTGGCATCGCTGTGATCCGCTTTAACCAGTTCAGTCTCACACGCGGCACCAAACCGCTCTTCGAACAGACCACCTTCACGCTCAATCCCGGCGAGAAGGCGGGGCTTATCGGCGCAAACGGCGCGGGCAAGTCGACGCTATTCTCCGTGCTGCTCGGCGAGCTGCACTCGGACGCAGGCGATTTCTCGATGCCGCCGTCGTGGCAAACCGCGCATGTCGCGCAGGAAACCCCGTCGGCCGACCAATCCGCGCTCGCTTACACGCTTGACGGCGACGCCGCGTTGCGCGCAATCGAAGCGCGCATCGCCGCCGCATCCGCCGTGCATGACGGCGCCGCCGAAGCCGAAGCGCACGCCGCCTTCGCCGATGCCGACGGCTACACCGCGCCGGCGCGCGCCGAAGCCTTGCTACTTGGCCTTGGCTTCACGCTCGAACAAACGCGCGCAGACGTCGGCAGTTTTTCCGGCGGCTGGCGCATGCGCCTGAACCTCGCGCAAGCGCTGATGTGCCGCTCGGACCTGCTGCTGCTCGACGAACCGACCAACCACCTCGACCTCGACGCGATCGTCTGGCTCGAAGACTGGCTGCACCGCTATCCCGGCACGCTGGTCGTCATCTCGCACGACCGCGAATTTCTCGATTCGGTTTGCAATGTTACGCTGCATCTCGAGAGCCGGCAGATCAAGCGTTACGGCGGCAACTATTCGCAGTTCGAGATCCTGCGTGCACAGCAACTCGCGCTGCAACAGAACACTTATGAAAAGCAGCAGAAAACCGTCGAGCATCTGCAGAGCTTCATCAACCGCTTTAAGGCGCAGGCCACCAAGGCGCGCCAGGCGCAAAGCCGGATGAAGGCGCTCGAAAAGATGGAGCTGATCGCGCCCGCGCATATCGCGTCGCCGTTCACATTCGAGTTCCGCACCCCCGATGCCGCGCCCAATCCGATGATGGTGATGGACGGCGTGCGCTGCGGCTATCGCACGGAAGACAGCGTCGAGATTCCGATTGTCGAAGGCGTCGCGCTGTCGATCCAGAACGGCCAGCGGATCGGTCTGCTCGGCGCGAACGGCCAGGGCAAGTCGACGCTGATCAAGACGCTGGCGGGCACGCTCGAAGCGCTCGGCGGCCATGTGCAGCAAGGCAAGGGCTTGCGGATCGGCTACTTCGCGCAGCATCAGCTCGAAACGCTGCGGCCCGGCGATACGCCGCTGCAGCATCTGGCGCGCCTTGCGCCCGATACGCGCGAACAGGAACTGCGCGATTTTCTCGGCGGCTTCAACTTTTCCGGCGATATGGCCACTGCCGCGATCGCGCCGTTTTCAGGCGGCGAAAAAGCGCGCCTCGCGCTCGCGCTGGTCATCTGGCAGAAGCCGAATCTACTGCTGCTCGACGAGCCGACCAACCATCTGGATCTCGAAACGCGGCACGCGTTGACGATGGCGCTCGCGCAGTTCGAGGGCACGCTGATTCTGGTGTCGCACGACCGGCACCTGTTGCGCGCCACCACCGATCAGTTCATGCTCGTCGCGAAACACCGGCTGCAGCCGTTCGACGGCGACCTCGACGACTATCGCGACTGGCTGCTGCAACACGCGGCCGAACAGCGCGCGGCGCTGAAAGCCGTCGCAGGGATCGACGGCAACGCGGCGGGCGGCGACCCCTCGGCCAACCGCAAGGAACTGCGGCGCCAGGAAGCCGAGACGCGGCAAAAGCTCTCGCACCTGAAGAAACCGCTGCAAACACGCATCACGAAGATCGAAAAGGAAATGGACGCGCTGAATGCCGAAAAAGCGACGCTGGATATATTCGTCGCGGATCCGGCCAGTTACAGCGCGGCGCTCAAAACGAAGTTAACGGACGCGATCCGCCGTCAAGCCGATGTGAACACGCGCCTTGCCGCGCTCGAAGCCGAATGGCTCGACGCGCATGAGGAACTGGAGCAAATCGGCTGATGGCACGTGCATTCGAGGCACCTGCATCTGAGCGCGCGGCGCGTATGCATTTGAGCATCGCGCCGGCATCGACGGGAGGTTGGCATTGTCATCTGCTGCTGCACTGAAAGGCCTGCGCGTCATCGACCTGACGCGCCTTTTGCCCGGCCCTGTCGCGACGCTCAGGCTCGCCGAACTGGGCGCCGACGTGCTGAAGATCGAAGCGCCCGGCGCCGGCGACGCGAGCCGCGTCATGATGCAAAGCCCAGCCGATCAACTCGCCGGCCGGCCGGGAATGTTTTATCAGATCGTCAATCGCGGCAAACGCGTGACGCGGCTCGATCTGAAAACCGAAGCGGGGCGCACCGTGCTGCAAGCGCTCGCACGTGAAGCGGACGTGGTGGTGGAGAGCTTCCGGCCCGGCGCGATGGAGCGGCTCGGTCTCGGCTACGAAGCGTTGCGCGAGCTGAACCCGAAGCTCGTCTACTGCGCGATCACCGGCTATGGCTCGAGCGGGCCGTATGCGGCGCTCGCGGGGCACGACGTCAACTACCTCGGCTACGCGGGCGTGCTCGATCAACTGGCGTCCCGCGACGGCACGCCGATCCTGCCCAACTTCCAGATCGCCGATCTGCTTGGGGGCGCATTGAGCGCGCTCACGCAGATTCTCGCGGCCCTATGGCATGTCGCGCGCGGCGGCGAAGGGCGTTTCGTCGACGTATCGATGACGCATGCAACGCACGCGCACAACGTAATCGCCCACGTCTCGCTCGTCGACGACGGCGCCGCGCCCGCGGCGGGCAGTGGCCTGGTGAATGGCGGCGTGCCCTGCTACAACCTGTACCGGACCCGCGACCGGCGCTGGCTCGTGGTGGCCGCGCTCGAGCTCAAATTCTGGCAGACGCTATGCAAGGCGCTTGGCCGGCCAGACTGGGCGACCCGGCATTGGAGTCTTGGGCAAACCGTCGGCGGCGCGGATGCCGGCGCGCTGATCGAGGATCTGAAGGACTTGATCGACACGCGCACGCTCGCTGAATGGGTTGAGCTGCTGGAGCCGCTCGACTGTTGCGTGTCGCCGGTATTGACGCCGGCGGAAGCGGCACAGCACCCGCTCTTCAATCCTGATGCGCTCGAAGCGTCTGCGCCATCCAGCGACAGCGACAGTGACAATGCGGCGTGGATGAAGTAACGCGGCAGGGCCGCTAACGGCGCGGCAACGTCTGTCTGGGCTGCCGCTCGTCGTCGATCAGCACATGCCTGCGCCCTTCGATATGGCGGCGGATCGCCGCCCGCACTTCATCGGCTGTCACGTCGACCGCCACGACCCGGCGCGAGATCTGGCCCGCGGTATCGATCCATTCGACGATCCTGTAGCTGTCGCCCCAAGGTTGCCGGATCGGTGCCGATACCCGGCAGCCGCGCAGATTCACAAGACCTTCGGCTCCAGGTTCACGAGACTCTTTCAAGACGCACCTTTTTTCCAATCATGACGAATTGCCTGCTCGTCAAAAGAATAGGGAAAACAGGTGCATCCTGGGTTACAGCCGCGTGGGGGAAATTTACAGCGGATTACGCGGCGCAACCCGTCCGCGCGTGCCCGCCGCACTGCCGCCTATTCGAGCGTGCGAACGCGGTCGATAGCCTGTTCGATGCGCTCGACGGCGATCACCTGCAAGCCGTCGATGACCTGTTTCGGTGCATTCGCCTTAGGAATCAGCGCAATCGAAAAACCGAGCTTGGCGGCTTCCTTCAGGCGTTCCTGGCCGCGCGGCGACGGCCGGATCTCGCCCGCGAGCCCTACTTCGCCGAACACGACGAGTCCCTTCGGCAAGGGCTTGTTGCGCATCGATGAATGAATCGCGAGCAGCACTGCGAGGTCCGCGGCGGGCTCGGTGATCTTCACACCGCCGACCGCGTTCAGAAAGACGTCCTGATCGAAACACGCGATGCCCGCGTGCCGATGCAACACAGCGAGCAGCATCGCGAGGCGGTTCTGTTCGAGCCCAACGGCAAGGCGCCGCGGATTCGGCACGTTGGCCGTATCGACAAGCGCCTGCACCTCGACCAGCAGCGGCCGCGTGCCCTCCTGCGTCACGAGCACGCACGAGCCCGGCACGATCTGTTCGTGCTGCGACAGGAACAGCGCGGACGGATTCGCGACGCCGCGCAGGCCGCGCTCGGTCATCGCGAACACGCCGAGTTCGTTGACCGCGCCGAAGCGGTTCTTGAACGCCCGCACGAGCCGGAACGACGAATGGGTATCGCCTTCGAAGTAAAGCACCGTATCGACGATGTGCTCGAGCACGCGCGGGCCGGCCAGATTGCCCTCTTTGGTCACGTGGCCGACCATGATGATCGCGGTGCCCGTCTGCTTCGCGACGCGCGTCAGTTGCGCCGCGCATTCGCGGACCTGCGCGACGGAACCGGGCGCCGACGTCAGCGCTTCCGAATAGATCGTCTGGATCGAATCGATCACGGCGACATCGGGCCGCTCTTCTGTGATCGTCGCCTGGATTTTTTCGAGCTGGATTTCCGCGAGCAGCTTCAGTTCGCTCGCCTGCGAGCCCGGCTCGAGCAGCGACAACCGTTGCGCGCGCAACGCAATCTGCGCGGCCGATTCCTCGCCGCTCACATAAAGCGCGCGCCGCTCGCTGGCGATTTGCGCGAGCGACTGCAGCAGCAGCGTGGATTTGCCGATGCCTGGATCGCCGCCGATCAGCACGACGCCGCCCGCGACCAGTCCGCCGCCCAGCACGCGATCGAATTCGCCGACGCCCGTCGAAAAGCGCGGCACGTCCGACGCCCGTATATCGGCAAGCCGTTGCACCGGCGCGCTTTTCGCAAGCGATTGATAGCGATGTGACGAAGCGGCTTCCGCGACGGTTTCGACCAGCGTGTTCCAGGCGCCGCATGCCGGGCACTGCCCCTGCCACTTGGGCGCCTGCCCGCCGCATTCGGTGCAGGTGTACAACGTTTTCTGTTTAGCCACGCGGGGTTGCCTGTTCGTTGCCTGTTCGGTGTTCTTGTTATCCGGCCGGAAGTGCGGAGGCGCGGAGGTGCGGAGGTGCAGACTATTCGGCGCGAACCGGCACGCGCATCGCGACCGCGCACATCAGCTCGTAGCCGACCGTGCCGCAAGCCTGCGCGACGTCGTCGATCGGCAGCGCATTGCCCCACAGCTCGACACGCGAGCCGACATTCGCCGACGGACACGGCGTCAGATCGACGGTGATCATGTCCATCGACACCCGGCCGACGATCCGCGTACGGATACCGTCGACGATGATCGGCGTGCCTTCCGGCGCGCAGCGCGGATAACCGTCCGCATAGCCGCACGCGACGACCCCGACCCGCATGCCCGCACGCGTTTTGAAGACCGAACCGTAGCCGACCGTCTCGCCTTCGGGCAGCGTCTGCACGCCGATCAGTTCGGACGACAGCGTCATCGCGGGTTGCAGGCCGGCGCTACGGATATCGGCATGCACGCCGGAAGGCGATGCGCCGTACAGAATGATGCCGGGCCTCACCCAGTCGAAGTGCGACGACGGATGCCACAGCGTCGCGGCGGAATTCGCGAGGCTGCGCGCGCCCGCGATGTCTTTCGCGCCACGCTCGAACGCATGCATCTGGTGTTCGATACCGCGCTCGCCGTCGGCATCGGAAAAGTGGGTCATCAACGTGATCTGCCCGACGCCCTGGCACGCACGCGCGCGCTCCCACACGGCGCGAAAGCGCTCCGGCGAATAGCCGAGCCGGTTCATCCCGCTATTCATCTTCAACTGGATATTGACCGGCTTCGAGAGCCGCGCCATTTCAAGCATGCGCAGCTGTTCGTCCGAATGCAGCGCAGTGGTGAGGCTATAGCGGTCGATCACATCGATGTCGGTCGGCCGGAAAAAGCCCTCGAGCAGCAGAACCGGCCCGGCCCACCCCAATTCGCGCAACTTCACCGCTTCTTCGAGGTCGAGCAATCCGAAGCCATCTGTGGCGCGCAGCCCCGGGAACGCGCGCGCCATTCCGTGGCCATACGCATTGGCCTTGACGACCGCCCAGATTTTCGACTTGGGCGCATAGCGGCGGGCAACAGCGAGATTGTTAGCGAGAGCGGCGGTGTGGATCGTGGCGAGGAGCGGACGCGGCATGGCTATTTTCGTAAAGACACTGTCGAATCAGCAGCTTACAGCGCATTTTCTGCGCCGCGAAGTCCGCTGCGGCGGTTCGATCAAGGATTTTGCTAGTCAGGATTCAGCTATTTTCATGATATAAAGCCGTGCGCACAACCCATTTCGAACAGAATTAGCCGGAACGTCATATTTGCGGTCTGGGCCACCAGACTGCAGCGAGGACAGCATCGCATCAGATGAAAAAAGGCTTTTACACCATCATGGCCGCGCAGTTTTTCTCGTCGCTGGCCGACAACGCGCTTCTGATCGCTGCTATTGCACTGCTGAAAGACCTTCACGCCCCTAACTGGATGACGCCGCTGCTCAAGCTGTTTTTTGTGCTGTCGTACGTCGTTCTTGCTGCATTCGTCGGTGCGTTCGCCGACTCCCGCCCGAAGGGCCGCGTGATGTTCGTCACGAATACCATCAAGGTGGTCGGCTGCATCGCGATGCTGGTGGGTGCGCATCCGCTGATCGCATACGGCATTGTCGGTTTCGGCGCGGCGGCCTACTCGCCCGCCAAGTACGGGATACTCACCGAACTGCTGCCGCCCGACCGGCTCGTCGCCGCGAACGGGTGGATCGAAGGCACGACGGTCGGCTCGATCATTCTCGGCACCGTGCTGGGCGGCGCGCTAATCAGCCCGCATATCGCGTCGCACATCATCAAGCACATGCCGTCGGCAATTCATTCGCCCGCCGAAGCAGCGATGCTCATCATCATCGCGATCTATGCCATTGCTGCACTCTTCAACCTGCGCATTCCCGACACCGGCGCCCGCTATCCGAAACAGGAACACGGCCCGATCAAGCTCATCAGCGATTTCGCCGACTGTTTCGTGACGTTGTGGCACGACAAGCTCGGCCAGATCTCGCTCGCCGTCACGACACTCTTCTGGGGCGCGGGCGCGACGCTGCAGTTCATCGTGCTGAAGTGGGCCGAAGTGTCGCTCAACATGTCGCTGTCCGAAGGCGCGATCCTGCAGGCGGTCGTCGCGGTCGGCGTCGCGGCGGGCGCGATCATCGCTGCGGCGCGCGTGCCGCTGAAGAAGTCGCTGTCGGTGCTGCCGGTCGGCATCATCATGGGCATCGCGGTCATGTTGATGGCGTTCTACACGCGGCAGATGTTTCCGCCGCACTGGGGCTTCTATGTAGGTCGCATGCATGTGCCAGGCTATCTGATCTTCGCGTACCTGTTCCTGATGGTGGTCGGCGCGCTGTCGGGGTTCTTTGTCGTGCCGATGAACGCGCTGCTGCAGCATCGCGGCCACGTGCTGCTGTCGGCGGGGCACTCGATCGCTGTGCAGAACTTCAACGAGAACCTGTCGGTGCTGATCATGCTGTGCCTGTATGCGGTGCTCGTGTGGCTCGATGTGCCGGTGTCGATCGTCATCGTGCTATTCGGCACGTTCGTATGCGTGATGATGTGGCTTGTGATGCGGCGCCATCAGGCGAACCAGCGCGCATTCGACTCCGTCGCGCTGATCGGCGAAGCACGCCATTGACGCGGGCGCCGCGCGGCAGGCGCACGGAAACGCGGCCGCCTTATCCGACCTCTCGCTGCTATCCATGACCCAACCGATCCCCAACGTCCTGACGATCGCCGGCTCCGATTCCGGCGGCGGCGCGGGCATCCAGGCCGATCTGAAAACGTTCTCGGCGCTCGGCGCTTACGGCGCGAGCGTGATCACCGCGCTCACCGCTCAGAACACGCGCGGCGTGAGCGCGATCCACACGCCCGATCCGGCTTTCGTGACCGCGCAGCTGGACGCCGTGTTCGACGACATCCGCATCGATGCAGTGAAGATCGGCATGCTCGCCAACGCGCAGATCGCACGGGCGGTGGCCGACGCGCTGCGGCGTCACCGTCCGGCGCGGGTCGTGCTGGACACCGTGATGATTTCGAAGAGCAATCACGCGCTGCTCGCAGCCGATGCGGTTGCCGCGGTACGCGACGAACTGCTGCCGCTCGCCGACCTGTTGACGCCGAATCTGCCGGAAGCGGCCGCGCTGCTCGGCACGTCCGCCGCGGCCGACGAAGCCGCGATGATCCAGCAAGGCGAAGCGCTGCGCGCGCTCGGCGCGCGCGCGGTGCTGATGAAAGGCGGTCATCTCGCCGCCGTCGACAGCCCCGACTGGCTCATCGAGGAAAGCGGCACGCTGCGGGTCGGCGGCCCGCGGGTGCCGGTGAAAAATACGCACGGCACGGGCTGCACGCTGTCGTCGGCGATTGCGGCGTTGCTGCCGCAGCGGCGCGATCTCGCAAGCGCCGTCGCGGAGGCGAAGCGGTATTTGACCGGCGCGCTCGAAGCAAGTGAACGGCTCGACGTCGGTAGCGGCGTCGGGCCCGTGCATCATTTTTACCGCTGGTGGTGACGCGCAGCGCCTGAGCGCGGCGGCTTCCAGCTTCAACCGCGCGCGAACGCCAATGCCCGTTCGGGCCAATCGTCCGGCACGACGAAACCGCGCGAGCGCTCGCGCCACTGCCCGTCGCCCTCTGCGGCGAAGGCCGCTACCATCGTCGGGCCGCTATGCTGGCCGAGTTGTGCGGTCAACGCTTGCACGTCGATGAGGTCGGCCTCGCCCGCGTCGGCTACCCGGGCCACCCCGGCTGGCTTCAGCCGGCGCGACAGCCATTGAAGACGCGGCAACACCATCCACACATCGCTTTCTCCAGCGGCAAACGAAGGCCAGTCGGCGCGCGTGGCCCACCAGCCGCGCTCATGCGCGGGCTCGACTTGCGGCGATTCGGGCGGCGTCGCACCGTGGCGGTAAAAGAGCCAGCCTTTGACGAACATCTGCGCCTGCCACGGACCGCGATGGCCGAGCGACGCAAACTCCTCGCGCGCGCTCAACGGCAGTTGATGATCGAGCAGATGACCGAGCTTCAGATCGAAGCGGTCCTGCAGGTTCGGGCCGACATAGTCCGCGAGTTGCGCGCGCCCCTCTCCCGCGTGCAGATAGCACTTCACCGCGAGCTCCCAATGGAGCCGCGCACCGGTCTTCGTTTCGACGAGGAAGTCGCACTCGCCGAGCGTCACACCCGCACGCCGCAGCGCGATGTTCGCCGCGACGAGCCGCGCCGCCGGGCCCTGTTGCAGGAACCAGGCAAGCAGGCATTCGGCGTAGCGGCCTAGCCGCGTCACGCGCGCCGCCGCGATATGCCGATGCAGTGCGGTTGCGTCGATGTCCTGCGCCAGCAGCCAGGCGAGCGTCGCGGCTGCTTCATCGGCGGATTCGAACGGGCTTGCCAGCACGCCGGCCGGCGGTTGCGCGCGCAACAGATCGGGACTGAACAGCAACCACGCGAGGTCGCGCACGGCCGGGTCGCGCAATGCGTCGAGCCGGGCGACGGAGGCCGCCGGCAACGAGGCGGTTGGCGCGGTGGCTTCCATTAGTGGACAGGCGGGTCGGCGGCGGGGTTCGCGGCGGGGTTCGCGGCGGAGCTGGCCGCGGGCTCAGCGGCAAAACCGGCGGCGGAACCGACGGCAAAATCAGCCGGCAGACCTGCCGCCGTGCCGTCCCCTTGCCGTGCCCCGGGCTGCGCCGCGCCGCCTGCCGCCTTGTGCCACGTATCGCGTGCAAGACACAAGTCCTGCCACGACTTCGCCTTGTCGTGCAGGCTGCGCAGCAAATACGCCGGGTGATACGTGACGATAACCGGCACGCCTTCGTATTCATGAATGCGGCCGCGCAACGACGAAATGCTCGCATCGGTCTTCAACAGGCTCTGCGCGGCGAAGCGGCCCAGCGCGACGATCAGCTTCGGTTTGACCAGCGCGACCTGACGCTGCAGATACGGCTCGCA
>DASXXR010000542.1:0-1567 GCA_036502945.1 Paraburkholderia sp.
ATGCAGCTTGTCGACGCCCTGGATCACCAGCCGGTCAGTGCCGATCCCGTCGATCTTCGCGCCCATCGCCACCAGCAGGTGCGCCAGATCGGCGACTTCAGGTTCGCGCGCCGCGTTTTCGAGCACGGTTTCGCCTTCGGCCAGCACCGCCGCCATCAGCAGATTCTCGGTGCCGGTGACCGTGATCATGTCGGTGATGATCCGCGCGCCCTTCAGGCGCTTCGCACGTGCTTCGATGAAGCCGTGCTCGATGGTGATGTCGGCGCCCATTGCCTGCAGGCCCTTGATGTGCTGATCGACCGGACGCGCGCCGATCGCGCAGCCGCCCGGCAGCGACACCTTCGCTTCGCCAAAGCGCGCGACCAGCGGACCCAGCACGAGAATCGACGCGCGCATCGTCTTCACGAGCTCGTACGGCGCGACGAGGTTGTTCATCTGCGACGAATCGAGCATCATCTTGCCCGTCCCCACGCTTTCCGCACGCACGCCCATCTGCTTGAGCAGCTTGAGCGTGGTGCGCACATCCTGCAGATCGGGCACGTTCGCGAGCTGAACCGGCTCTGCGCTCAACAAGCTCGCGCAGAGAATCGGCAACGCTGCGTTCTTCGCACCCGAAACAACGATCTCACCTGAAAGCTTCCGGCCGCCTTCGATAACGAGTTTGTCCATGCCTGTCAGTTCCTGATCCAAGCGTGCGCGGTTCGGCGCATTAGAGGGAGTAGCGGCGGCGCCGCGAGCGGCGCCCTGACTTTCTTGAGTAATACGCACTAGGGTTCCAGATTACGCGCTTTGCCATTCGGCAGGCGTCAGTGTTTTCATGCTGAGCGCGTGGATTTCTTCACGCATGCGGTCGCCGAGCGCCGCATACACCAATTGATGACGCTGGATCAGCCGCTTGCCTTCGAAGCTCGGCGAAACGATGGTCGCAAAGAAATGCTGGCCGTCGCCTTCGACTTCGAGATGCTCGCATGCGAGCCCAGCCGCGATGTAGTCTTTGACCTGTTCGGGAGTCGGTAGCATGGGATGCTCCTTGTCAGTGGCGCAGCTTGTAGCCGCTTGAGAGCAGACGCATGGCCAGCGCAGCCAGCACCACGAAGAAACCGCAGACAATCGCAAGGCTCGCGAACGGATTGATATCCGATACGCCGAAGAAACCGTAGCGAAAGCCGTCGATCATGTAGAAAAAAGGGTTGAGCCGCGACACTTCGCGCCACAGCGGCGGCAGCGAGTGTGTCGAGTAGAACACGCCCGACAGGAACGTCAGCGGCACGATGACGAAATTCTGGAACGCGGCGAGCTGGTCGAACTTCTCGGCCCAGATGCCGGCGATCACACCGAGCGTGCCGAGAATCGCCGCGCCGAGCACGGCAAACGCAATGATGAAAAGCGGCGCGGTAAATTGAGTCGCGACGAACCAGATCGTCACGATGAACACACCAAAGCCCACGGCGAGGCCGCGCGTCGCGGAAGCCAGCACATAGGCGCCGAACATCTCCCAGTGTGACAGCGGCGGCAGCAGCACGAACACCAGGTTACCGGTGATTTTCGACTGGATCAGCGACGACGA
>DASXXR010000543.1:0-3776 GCA_036502945.1 Paraburkholderia sp.
AGCTTTTTGACGAAGGCGAATCTGATCAGCGTGCTGGGCGCGTCGGCGGCGCTTGCGCTCGTTGTGCTCGCCGAATCGCTGATTGTGCTGACCGGCAAGTTCGATCTTTCGCTCGAATCGACGGTCGGCATTGCGCCCGCGATCGGCGCGATGCTGGTGATGCCCGCGGCCTCCGCCGGCTTCGGATTCGAATGGCCGGCTGCGGTGGGCTTGCTTGCAATCCTCGTGGTCGGCGCATTTGTCGGTTTCATCAACGGCTTTCTGGTCGTGCGGCTGCGGCTGAATGCATTCATCGTCACGCTTGCGATGCTGATCGTGCTGCGCGGGATGCTTGTGGGCGCAACCAAGGGCGGCACGCTGTTCGACATGCCGCCATCGTTCTTTGCGCTCGCGACCATGATCGTGCTCGGCCTGCCGCTGTCGGTGTGGCTGGCCGCGGCTGCTTTCGCCTGCGCTGCATTCATGCTGCGCTATCACCGGCTCGGCCTCGCGCTGTATGCGATCGGTGGCAACCCGGAAGCGGCGCGTGCGGCTGGCATTCGCGTAGAACGCATTACGTGGGGCGTGTTCGTGCTCGGCAGCGTGCTCGCTTCGCTGGGCGGCCTCGTCGTAACCGGCTACGTCGGCGCGATCAACGCGAATCAGGGCAACGGCATGATCTTCACGGTGTTCGCGGCGGCGGTGATCGGCGGCATTTCGCTCGACGGCGGCAAAGGGACGATGCTCGGCGCACTGTCCGGCGTGCTGCTGCTCGGCGTCGTGCAAAACCTGCTGACGCTCGCCCAGGTGCCGTCGTTCTGGATTCAGGCGATCTACGGCGCCATCATTCTCGGCTCGCTGATGGTCGCGCGGCTCGCGAGCGGTGAAGGACAGAACTGATTGCACGTGTGATCGTGCCGATTACGGAGAACCTTTCTGAGTGAAGCTATGACAGACCCACGCCTGATTCTGCTGAGCCCGCAGGACAACTGCCTTATTGCAGCCGCGCGGCTCGTGGCCGGTACGCAGATCGATATCGAAGGCGAGCGCGTGACGCTGGCGAAGACGATCGACCTCGGCCACAAGGTTGCGCGCCGCGCGCTTGTGAAAGACGACAAGGTGCTGCGCTACGGCGCGGTGATCGGCCATGTGACAGCGGCCGTCGCGCGCGGCGAGCATCTGCACACGCATAACCTCGAAAGCGACTACCTGCCCACGTATACGCACGACGCAGGACACGAATTCGTCCACCATTGACGCGGCCCAGCGCCGTGCAAACACGATCATGACCGACACTTCCGTAGCATCCGCCGCCGTGCAGCCGACGCTGCAAGGCTACTTGCGCAGCGATGGCCGCAAAGGCATCCGCAATGTGGTCGCGGTGGCCTATCTCGTCGAATGCGCGCACCACGTCGCACGCGAGATCGTCACGCACTTTCGCGAGCCGCTCGATGCGTTCGACGATCCTTCGGCCGAACACGAAGCGCCGGTGCATCTGATCGGCTTCCCGGGCTGTTACCCGAACAGTTACGCCGAAAAGATGATGGAGCGGTTGACGACACATCCGAACGTCGGCGCGGTGCTGTTCGTGTCGCTCGGGTGCGAGAGCATGAACAAGCACTATCTGGTGGACGCGGTGCGCGCGACGGGACGCCCGGTCGACGTGCTGACGATTCAGGAAAAGGGCGGCACGCGCAGCACGATCCAGTACGGGGTCGACTGGGTGCACCGTGCGCGCAACGAACTCGCGCAGCAGAAGAAAGTGCCGATGGCGTTGAACGAACTCGTGATCGGCACGGTTTGCGGCGGTTCGGACGGCACGAGCGGGATTACCGCGAATCCCGCGGTGGGCCGCGCATTCGATCGCCTGATCGAGGCGGGCGCAACCTGCATCTTCGAAGAGACCGGCGAACTCGTAGGCTGCGAGTTCCACATGAAGACGCGCGCGGCGCGTCCCGAACTCGGCGACGAAATCGTCGCGTGTGTCGAAAAGGCCGCGCGCTATTACTCGATTCTCGGCCACGGCAGCTTTGCGGTCGGCAACGCGGACGGCGGCCTCACAACGCAGGAAGAAAAATCGCTCGGCGCCTACGCGAAAAGCGGCGCTTCGCCGATCGTCGGCATTGTGAAGCCTGGCGACGTGCCACCCACAGGCGGCCTCTATCTGCTCGACGTCGTGCCGGATGGCGAGCCGCGCTTCGGCTTCCCGAACATCAGCGATAACGCGGAAATCGCGGAACTGATTGCGTGCGGTTCGCATGTGATCCTGTTCACAACCGGGCGCGGATCCGTGGTCGGCTCGGCTATTTCGCCGGTGATCAAGGTTTGCGCGAATCCGTCGACGTTCCGCAATCTGTCCGGCGATATGGACGTCGATGCGGGCCGTATTCTCGAAGGCCGCGGCACGCTCGACGAAGTCGGCGGCGAAGTATTCGATGTGACCTTGGCCGTCGCGCAAGGCAACGCGTCGAAATCCGAAACGCTCGGGCACCAGGAGTTTATCCTTACGTACAAGACGTTCGAGCCGGTCGGGCCCGCCTGTCTGCCGTCGAATGCGGCGCTGCCGCATCGCGTGGTCGAGATCGCGCCGCATTGACTCCATTGAGCTGCATTGAAGCGGCCACGCATGAGGCGCAACGCATGACGCGCAACGCAACAGGAGATCTGACGATGACATCCGCGGTTGATTCGAAGGTGGGGCGGCGCCGCGCGATCGGGCGGCGCGCGTTGCGGGTCGGCGGTCTTGGCCTCGGTACCGCGCCGCTCGGCGGGCTGTATCGCGATCTGTCCGATGAAGAGGCGCAGGACACCGTCGACGCCGCATGGAACTGCGGCGTGCGCTACTTCGACACCGCGCCGCACTACGGCCACACGAAAGCCGAACACCGGCTCGGCGACGCGTTGCGCCGCTATGCGCGCGAAGACTACGTGTTGTCCACCAAGGCCGGCCGCCACTACGTGCCGCGCAAGTCGCGTTACGACGGTAGCGAAGGCTGGCAAAACCCGCTGCCGTTCGAAGCTATCTACGACTACACACACGACGGCATTCTGCGTTCGTTCGAAGACAGCCAGCAGCGGCTTGGCATCATCGATATCGACATCCTGCTGATTCACGACATCGGCCAGGTGACGCATGGCGACCAGAACGCGCGTTACTGGAAGCAACTGACCGACGAAGGCGGATTTCGCGCGCTGGACGAGCTGCGTTCGGCGGGCGTCGTCAAGGCGGTCGGACTCGGCGTCAATGAAGGCCACGCCATTCTGGAAATGATGGCCGAGTTCGATATCGACTGCGCGCTGCTGTCGGGCCGCTATACGCTGCTCGAACAGACGACGCTCGACGATCTGCTGCCCGACTGCGAAAAGCGCAACGTGAGCATCCTGATTGGCGGCGCCTTTAATTCGGGCATTCTCGCGCGTGGTGTCGAGGGCGATCTGAAATACAACTATGGTGCGGCGCCGCCTGAAGTAATCGAGCGCGTCGCGCGGCTGGAAGCGGTGTGCCGGCTGCACGGTGTGCCGCTTGCTGCCGCCGCGTTGCAGTTTCCCTATGCGCACCCCGCAGTGGCCACGGTGCTGACCGGCGCGCGCAGCGCGGACGAAGTGCGGGAAAACGTCGAATCGTTCGAGCGCCCGATTCCGGCCGCGTTGTGGCGAGCGCTGCGGGACGAAGGGCTCGTCGACCGGCGCGCGCCGTTGCCGGAGGATTGACGTGACGACGCACGTGACGACGCAGATCGATGCGCACCAGCACTACTGGGATCCGGCGCGCGGCGACTACGGGTGGCTTACGCCCG
>DASXXR010000544.1:0-5434 GCA_036502945.1 Paraburkholderia sp.
CTTTATGCGTGTCGCGATGGGTCTCGCGCTGGGCGAGATCGACCGCGAAGCGCGCGCGATCGAGTTCTACAACGTGCTGTCGAGCTTCGACTTCATGAGCTCGACGCCGACGCTCTTCAACTCCGGCACGCGCCGCTCGCAACTGTCGTCGTGCTACCTGACGACGGTCGACGACGACCTCGATGGCATCTATGAGGCGCTGAAGGAGAACGCGCTGCTGTCGAAGTTCGCCGGCGGTCTCGGCAACGACTGGACGCGCGTGCGTGCGCTCGGCTCGCACATCAAGGGCACCAACGGCAAGTCGCAAGGCGTGGTTCCCTTCCTGAAGGTCGTCAACGACACCGCGGTCGCGGTGAACCAGGGCGGCAAGCGCAAGGGCGCGGTGTGCGCGTACCTGGAAACGTGGCACCTCGACATCGAAGAATTCCTCGAGCTGCGCAAGAACACCGGCGACGACCGCCGCCGCACGCACGACATGAACACCGCGAACTGGATTCCGGACCTGTTCATGAAGCGCGTCCACGAAGGCGGCGACTGGACGCTGTTTTCGCCGTCCACCTGCCCGGACCTGCACGACAAGTTCGGCGCCGAGTTCGAAGCGGCTTACACGGCTTACGAAGCGAAGGTCGCGCGCGGCGAAATCAAGCTGTTCAAGAAGCTTCCGGCGGCGCAGCTGTGGCGCAAGATGCTCGGCATGCTGTTCGAAACCGGCCATCCGTGGATCACGTTCAAGGATCCGTGCAATATCCGCAGCCCGCAGCAGCACGTCGGCGTGGTCCATTCGTCGAACCTTTGCACGGAAATCACGCTGAACACCAGCGACACCGAAATCGCCGTCTGCAATCTGGGCTCGGTGAACCTCGTCGCGCATATGAAGACGCTGGCCGACGGTACGCTGACGCTCGACCACGACAAGCTGAAGCGCACGATCAGCGTCGCGATGCGGATGCTCGACAACGTGATCGACATCAATTACTACGCGGTCGCCAAGGCGCGCAATTCGAACCTGAAGCACCGCCCGGTCGGGATGGGCATCATGGGCTTCCAGGACTGCCTGCACCTGCTGCGCACGCCGTACGCGTCGCCGGAAGCGGTCGAGTTCGCCGACCGGTCGATGGAAGCGGTCTGCTACTACGCGTACTACGCGTCGACGGAGCTGGCTGAAGAGCGCGGCCGCTATTCGAGCTACCGCGGCTCGCTGTGGGACCGCGGCATTCTCCCGCAGGACACGCTGAAGCTGCTCGCCGACGCGCGCGGCGGCTATGTGGAAGTGGATTCGAGCGAATCGATGGACTGGGCGACGTTGCGTTCGCGCATCGCCACGCACGGGATGCGCAACTCGAACTGCGTCGCGATCGCGCCGACGGCGACGATCTCGAACATCATCGGCGTGTCGGCGTGCATCGAGCCGACCTTCCAGAACCTGTATGTGAAGTCGAACCTGTCGGGCGAATTCACGGTGGTGAACGACTACCTGGTGCGCGACCTGAAGGCGCGCGGCCTGTGGGACGAGGTAATGGTCGCCGACCTGAAGTACTTCGACGGCTCGCCGTCGCGCATCGACCGGATCCCGGCCGACCTCCGTGCGATCTACGCGACGGCGTTCGAAGTCGACGCTACGTGGCTCGTCGAGGCGGCGTCGCGCCGGCAGAAGTGGATCGACCAGGCGCAGTCGCTCAATATCTATATGGGCGGCGTGTCGGGCAAGAAGCTCGACGAGGTCTACAAGCTTGCGTGGCTGCGCGGGTTGAAGACGACGTACTACCTGCGCACGATGGCGGCGACGCACGTCGAGAAGTCGACGGTCGCGCACGGCGCGTTGAACGCGGTGCCGTCGGGTGACGGCGGCGTGGGTGGTGCCGGTGGTGCAACGGGTGGCGGCGCGGTGGGCGGCTTCGGCGTGGGTGGCGGCATCGCTTCGTCGGGTGGTTTGCAGGCGGCTGCGGCTGTCGCCGTCGCGGTTCAGACGGCGCCGGAAGCGGACGGCCCGGTGTGCATGATGCGTCCCGGCGACCCTGGCTTTGACGAGTGCGAAGCCTGCCAGTAACGCAGTCGGCGAGCGGTGCGCGCCGCTCGCTGCGTCGAATTCGAAGTAAGGCAGTAGTCGGGCTGCAAGCTCACAAGCGCTCGTCGATGCGAGCCGACGATCGCGCTTACTAGTTAACTACCGCAGTCCACTTCGAACCTGCAGTTCCAGCAGCATCGGCAACGCAGTAGATCAAGCTGCACACGACAGCTTCACTGCCCATCGAACCCGCTTCGAAACACCATCGAAGCAACGCTCATTCGATCAAGTGAAGCACGTCGACAACACACGTTTCGATCGCTTGAGATGAAGCGACCTTCACAGTCTGTTGAACAAAGTGTTGTATGAAGGTCGCATCGCGAATCGAAAACTCGATTTTTCATGAGTGAGCCCTTTTAACGCTCGTGAAAAGATGGTACAAACCGTTCTAATTTGATGGTGACATTTATGCTCAACTGGGATGACGAGATCACTGCCGTAACTCCCTCGAGTGCTTCGCAACAAAACGTGTTGCGCAACGCTGAGGGAACGGCCGTCGGTTCGCAAGTCGAAACGCGTACCGCTCATCAAGCTCCCTCCGCTCAAGCTATCTTCGCGGGAGACATCGCCGTCGCTCCGTTCGCCGGTCAGGTGACCGCGCCGGCAGCGCCGGCTGCCGCTTCCGAAGCACGCGTGAATGTTGCCGACAAGCGCATCATCAACGGCCAGACCGACGTCAATCAGCTGGTGCCGTTCAAGTACAAGTGGGCATGGGAGAAGTATCTCTCCGGCTGCGCGAACCACTGGATGCCGCAGGAAATCAATATGTCCCGCGACATCGCCCTCTGGAAAGACCCGAACGGTCTGACCGAGGACGAGCGCCGTCTCATCAAGCGCAACCTGGGTTTCTTCGTCACCGCTGATTCACTCGCCGCGAACAACATCGTGCTCGGCACCTACCGGCACATCACGGCGCCCGAATGCCGCCAGTTCCTGCTGCGCCAGGCGTTCGAAGAGGCGATCCACACGCACGCTTACCAATACATCGTCGAGTCGCTCGGGCTCGACGAGGGCGAGATCTTCAACGCGTACCACGAAGTCGCGTCGATCCGCGCGAAAGACGAATTCCTGATTCCGTTCATCCATACGCTGACCGATCCGGCCTTCAAGACCGGCACGCTCGAAGCAGACCAGAAGCTGCTCAAGTCGCTGATCGTGTTCGCCTGTGTGATGGAGGGCCTGTTCTTCTACGTCGGCTTTACGCAAATCCTGGCGCTCGGCCGCCAGAACAAGATGACCGGCGCGGCGGAGCAGTACCAATACATCCTGCGCGACGAGTCGATGCACTGCAACTTCGGCATCGACCTGATCAACCAGATCAAGCTCGAAAACCCGCACCTGTGGACGGCTGAGTTCCGCGCGGAAATCCGCGAAATCTTCAAGCAGGCTGTCGATCTCGAATATCGCTACGCAGAAGACACGATGCCGCGCGGGGTGCTCGGCCTCAATGCGTCGATGTTCAAGAGCTATCTGCGCTTCATCTGCAACCGCCGTTGCCAGCAGATCGGTCTCGATCCGCTGTTCCCGAACGAGGAAAACCCGTTCCCGTGGATGAGCGAGATGATCGACTTGAAGAAGGAACGCAACTTCTTCGAGACTCGGGTAATCGAATATCAGACTGGCGGCGCGCTCTCTTGGGAATAAACAGCCCGCGCGCTGCGTATGAGATTGATGGGGATGCCGCCGGCAAGGGCCGCGGCATATTATGGTTAGGAGTATGACTGCCTGATGCAGAGCGTGCCAGGTGCCTTAGCGGCCCACAAACATCACAGGCACTTTGCGAACCCTTCAGTGGGATGGGCAAACTTCCCCCCGGAAAAAGCCGTCGGCGTGAGCGCTGGCGGCTTGATCAAACGCTTGCCGGTGTCGGTATCCGACGCCGACTGGACTTGGCGCGCGGTGCCTCGTGGCACGGCGCGCCTTACCGTATTCATTAGCGTAAGCGCGCAGGACTTGCGTACGCCGATGAATAGCCCGCTTCGTAGCGCGCGCCCTGAAAAGCGCCCGCGGGAAACGGGTTTTGACGAAGGGTGTGTTGTTTGAACTGACTCTCATCTGAAAACCTGAAGGAGAAAATGATGGCACTCGCCAAGAAGAAACCTGCCGCGAAGAAAGCAGCAGTGAAGAAGGTTGTCGCGAAGAAGGCCGCTCCGGCTAAGAAGGCAGCAGCGAAGAAGGTCGCAGTGAAGAAGGTTGCTGCGAAGAAAGTCGCCGCCAAGAAAGTCGCAGTGAAGAAGGTTGCTGCAAAGAAGGCGCCGGCCAAGAAGGTCGCAGCGAAGAAGGTTGCTGCCAAGAAGGTCGCAGTGAAGAAGGTTGCAGCGAAGAAGGCTGCACCGGCCAAGAAGGCCGCAGCGAAGAAGGTCGCTTCGAAGAAGGTTGCCGCGAAGAAGGCGCCCGCCAAGAAAGCTGCTGCGAAGAAAGTAGCGAAGAAGGCCGCTGCGAAAAAGGCGCCTGCGAAGAAGGCTGCCGCTAAAAAGGCTGCGCCTGCGAAGAAGGCTGCCGCGAAAAAGGCCGCTGCCCCTGCGAAGAAGGCTGCTCCCGCGAAGAAGGCTGTCGCGAAGAAGGCCGCTCCTGCTCCGGCTGCGCCCGCTGCATCGACGGCGCCTGCTTCGTCGGTGAAGACCGCGTTGAATCCGGCCGCAGCATGGCCGTTTCCGACCGGTCCGCGCCCGTAATAGCCTCACGCAGTGAGAGCCGGCACATCGGAGAATATGTGTCGGCTCGGTTGAGTAGCGCTACTCAATCGTGATCCCGTCGCCGCTTGCCGGTGGCGGGATTTTTTTCGTCCTTCGTCCGTGCGTTGCCGGAACCGACGCCCATGCCCATGCCAACGCCGCGCCATTGACGGCGGTCGCCCGCAAATACGATGCACGAAAAAAACGCATGCACAGGGGAGCGCATGCGCGTGAGGTCGGCTGCGGCAGCGGTCTGCGCCGCCGCAGTCAGGGAACGGGTTTAGTGCGTGACGCGGGTGACGCCGCCGCTCGACAGAAGCCGTACGCGGTCACCCGCGCGGAAGATCTCGCCGGTGGCGCTTTGCGTGATCGCGCGCATGTCGCCGTTGTCGAGAAGCACGGTGATCTCGACGCCGTCGCGCACAGCCGCTGTGTTTTCTACCGCGTTGCCGGCTACCGCGCCTGCAAGGCCGCCGATGATCCCCGTCACGATCGACCCGGTGCCGCCGCCTATCGCGCTGCCGGCGACCGCGCCGAGCGCACCGCCGCCGAGCAGCCCGAGGCCCGTCGGCTGACCGTTGTTCGAGCTGATCTTCACGGCGCGGACGCTGTCGACGGTCGCCATGCGCACGGTTTCTTCGCGTTGCGCCTGCGACGCGGTGTAGACGTCGGCGGAACTGCTGTTGTACGCGCA
>DASXXR010000545.1:0-9398 GCA_036502945.1 Paraburkholderia sp.
ATTCCCCGTCTACTACCGGCGTCATGCGCCACCCCTTGATTGCTTGAAATTGTCAGCGTTGTGATCCACTCGCAGAGCCTCTGCGCTACACCTGTTCCAGGTCATATTTATGACATCGGCTCAGTATTCCTAATTACTTAAACTGGTCCCTCGCGCTACGCATTCTGTCTTTTGCTTACTTGACGCAGATTCGTTTCCTGCCGGCGAACGGCCGATCCGCATTCTCTGTAGGCTGCGCCGGCGTCGCTCTGCGGCGACGACTCAGGCAGCCGAAGTTCTCAGGTTCCAGCGCCCATCGCCCGGATCGCAAAGACCCAATGCGGTACTTAACCGGCGCTTCTATCTGTATAGACGGAACGAGTCGCAGAAAACCGCACTTTTTTTATTTCGGCGGCTTAACAGGAGCGGACATAGGATCGGGCCGGCGCTCGTGGCGGCCAGTTCCAGCTTATGTCCCGCACTTAATCCGACCGCAACGCTCAGTCGCCGCTCAGTCGCCGCACAGAATGCCGGCCTCGAGCGTCGCCGCTCTTGGGGCATGGGGCTGCATTGGCTCGAGTTGCGGCACATCGGTTTCGTTAAACGGTATGTTGCTGACAGCAAGGAACGTCTTGATCGAATCGCTCGACAGTGCAATCACATAGTCGGCGGCACCGGAGCGCGCCACGTAAGCGCGCGGGTTCTCGTTCGATGCCTCCGCGCGACCGGTCACGAGACCCACCACCAGCCCGGCCTGATCGAGCACGGGACTCCCGCTCGCACCATGCGTCGCCGACGACATCAGCGTGAGCGCGCCAGATTCGCGGTCCGTCGTCGCATTGCGTGCGAACCCGTTGAACATGGCGGTCTGACGATCGGGCATGTGCATGAGCGCGTCATAGCCCGCCGCAAACACCGGCTGCACGCCGACGAGGCCGGAGCGCTTTGCAAAGCTCGCGGCCAGCAGCGGCTCGATCCGGCTCGCGATCACTGCGAGATCTTTGTCATGACTTACCGCCTTGACGCTTGCGCGCGCAACCTGTCCGTCCTTGATCACAAAAAGCGTCTGACACGCTTCAACCACATGGCGAGCAGTCAGCAGATCGCCGCCGTCGTTGACGAAAAAACCGGTGGCGTTCGGCTCGAGAGCGAACGCGCCGATTGTCTTCGATGGCGCGATCATGACCGGCTCAAGGATGCTCTGCGCCATCGCGGCGCCGGTGGGCAGGCACACTGCCAGAACGACGATGAAGCGCCGGTACGGTTTCGGGTACGCCATGGCATATCGGGGCGAGCACGCAGTTGAACAGGATATGCCGCAACCCGCACGCCCGCGTGGACAGGATGACCCTGTTCATTTAGACGTACTGGACCACACCAACCCGCACATTTTTATATCAGCAAACTTACAGACGGAAAGCGAACACATCGAGCGAATGCCATGAAGAAGACTCAATCGGCCTTCACCGCGTCTTCGTCTTCCTCGCGCGGCTTTCGCTGCCAGAATCCACCGCGCATGGTCGCAATCGACGGCATCTCAGCCCATTGGCGCGGACTCAGGATTTCGGCGCGCAGCACATCCGGCAAAACCTGAACATCGAAGATTTCATCGACGCCGTTATAAAACTCCAGAACGCCCAGCAGTTGTCCACTTTGCAGATCGACGGCCGCAACGCCCGCGACCAGTTCATCGCTTTCGGCTTCGATCGGCAACCCTTGCGGGCCGCGCTTCTGGCGCAGCTTCGAAAGCCCGATGAAGAGCACGCCGCCGTACTCGGCGAGGCCGTGCGTAAAGCCCGGCAACTTCGCGACAACCTGCTGCGCACCGGTCGCCGGATCGATCTTGAGCAGCGCGCCGCGACCGCCTTCGAGCACATACAGCTGATTGCCGATCATGCGCGGCGAATGCGGCATCGACAGGCCGCGCGCGACAACCCGTCCCGACGGCACCTCCATCACGATGCCGCCATCGGCCATGCCCTCGCGCCACCCGAACGGCGTATTGGTCTCGCCAAGCGCGGTGACGTAGCGAACCTTGCCTTCGTGAAACGCCATGCCGTTCAGATGGCAGCGATCGTCGGGCCCGAAATCGGTCACGAACGGCGGCTGCCAGATCGGCGTGAAATTGAAATACCCATCGATCACGCTGATGCACGAATAGCGCGTATTGACGGCAAGCACGATCTGCTTGTCGAAGGCCATGTCGTGCAGATCCAGATCACCCGTATAGTGGGAAATCCGCGGCACGAACATCGCGTCGTAGTAGTTCGGCCGCTCGGGATAAAGCGGCGCAAGCGAAGACACGTTGGCGAAGATCATCAACTCGTGGATCGTCGCGATCGCAAGGCGCTTGCCGCTAACGGCGAGCCCCATCGAGCGCGGCAGCAAGCACGCCGATAACGTCGGCACGCCGTTTTCGACGCCGAGCAATGCGACGCCCGAAGGGCGGCGGCTAATCGCCAGTGAGCACTTCAGCGTGGCAAGCACCTCGAGGAAGCGGCCTGTGTCGCGCAAGTTGATGAGCGGTGCTGCGTGGTCTGTCTGCGATGTTTCTGCGAGGGGATCGTCTTGAGCCTGCTCCACTACCTTTTCCTTTTTTTGTCTTGCTGCGCTCGAAAGATCGAACGGGTCTTTTTTCAAGGTAGCTTATCTTTTGCGTCAAACTTGTGACAGAAAGATTGGGCAGACGTCGTTGTGCATGATAAAAAAAGTGCGGGATACCGTCGGTCGCTCCGTCTTAGGTAGTAGAAAGACACCAAAACTATTCGAACGGATCGATGATTTTTCACAAGCAGCCCTGCTCAATTCAGGGCCGCGGCACGATGCATGCCGCATTCGAACGCCGACGCCCAAGGGGAATCTCGTGGCGATGAGCACGAAATGGTTGCGCTGGCTCGCCGCCCGCCTGGCCGTTTGCGCGCCGCCACGCCGCCGGCCGGCCGGCGGGCAGGATTCACGCGACCCTGCCCGCATGTCGTTCGCGCTTCGCTGGCGCAGCCCGTGGCAAGGGTGGCAGGGGGTATCGTGGCTTGCGAGCACCCTGCTCGCGCCGCCCTTCTTCGTCATCGGCGTTCTGTTGCTGATCAACGCGCACAGCGATTGCCCGTACTTCTGGCCGTCGACGATGGCGGTCATCGCGTTGACAAACATTCTGGCGATCGTCGACGTCAACCAGCGGCATCACCGGCGGCCGTTCGCGAGCCGCCTGCACGTGGGGCTGCGCTATTTCGGCGTCAGCCTGCTGGCCGGCGGCGCGTCGTTCCTCATGCTGGTCTGGGGCACGGGCATTTTGCAGGACGTCATCGGGCCGTTGATCCCGGCAGGCAGCGCAACCCACGCGCCCTTGCCGCTTAGCACCGCACAATGGACGATCGCCGCGGCCGTGGCCTTCTGCGTTTTATCCTTCACGCACGCGTGCGTACTGCATGCGTGGCTCGCATTCGAAGCGCCGACGTGGTACCGGATCTCGCGCGGCACGATGCCCCCTGCAGATGCTTCCGATGACCCCGACACGGCGGACGCCGCGCTGCAAATCCGTCGCGGACGCGGCCGTCCGTAAGCCGCACACTCACGCTTGCATGCCGTCGTCGCGGAACGCCTTCACGCCGGGCAAGCGCCGCAACTGCTCGCAGATTGCCCCGTATTCCAGCGACGACACCCGATGCAGCGTAATTATCGCCTCGTCGAGTTCCGGCGAGTCTTCGCTCTGCTGCACCACGAACTGCTTCACGCGCGGGCTTGCGGCACCCAGCACTTCGTGTAGCGAATGAAACGTCAACGTGCCGCGAGCGACCACAAGCTCGCCGCGGACGTCAGCCCGCCGACAACCTGCGATTTGCTGCGGTCCTGCCGGGCTTCACCCGGCGTGGCGTACCATAACGGGTTATTCGCTTGCTGCAACGCACGCCGGTCATGCGTCGCCGGGCAGCGAGGCGCGTCTCCAATCCATCGAAATTACCGCATGAGCACACCCGCTTCGACGACCGTTCTCGCGCTTTCGCTGCGCGAACATTTTGCACGCGTCGTCCTGCCGATCTGGCGCGGTCCGGGCTTCAACGAAGCACTGAACCTGCCGTACGAAGCCGTCGCCGCCGATGGCCGCCAACCGTTGCCTGTCGTACGCTACCGCGCGATGGCCTGTGCGCGCCAGTTGTTCGTGTTCTCGCAGGCTAACGCCGTGGACCACGCACAACGGCTCTTCGATGCGCTGCTGCATTGCTTTCAGGACACCCGGCAAGGCGGATGGTTCTACAGCGTCGATGCGCAGGGCACCCCACTCGATACAACCAAAGATCTCTACACGCATGCGTTCGTCGTGTTCGCCTGCGCGGCATACGGCGCACGCTCCGGCAATCGCGACGCGTTCGATATTGTTCATCGTACGTCGTCGCTGATCAGCGAGCGCTTTGCTGCGCCGAACGGCCTGTTCAGCGCGGCGCTCGATGCGGACTTTTCGACAGTGACCGGCGCGCCGCTGCAAAATCCGTTGATGCATCTGACGGAAGCCTGGCTGGCGGCACGCGAAGCCACACAAGATGCCGCGTTCGGCACGGCGCTCGAGCGTCTCGGCAACGCTATCGCCCGCACTTTCGTGCACGCGCCGACCGGCTGCATTGCGGAATTGCCGCTCGGCAGCGCCGACAACCGGCTCGAGCCGGGTCATCAATTCGAGTGGTTCTGGCTGGTGCGGCAAGCAGGTCCGCTGTTGAGCGCGGCGGGTCTCGATGAAGCGCTTGCGCGCGCATTTCATTTTGCGCAGCAGCACGGCGTGGTTGCGGCGACAGGCGGCGTCAGTGCAGCGCTCGACGAGAGCGGCGCCGTCAAGGACGCGACCCAGCGCATCTGGGCACAAACCGAGTATCTGCGCGCGCTCGCCGTGCATGACGACGCCAGCGTGCGCGCCGCGCTGCCGCAGCAGATCGCGCGCTTCAGCGAGCGCTTTCTGCGGCCGCAAGGCTGGTTCGAATGCAAGACACCGGCAGGCGACGTCGCGCGTGACGATATGCCGTCGACAACGCCCTATCACCTCGCGACGGCTTACGCCGCATTACCTTCGGCGTGACCCGCAAGCGGGGCATGAACCCGCCGCGCGTCACAGCAAGCTTCACAGCAAGCTTCACAGCACGTTCAACGGCGTCTTCAGATAGCGAATACCGTTCGCTTCAGGCGCTGGCGCCACGCCTGCGCGGATATTCAGCTGAATCGAAGGAATCAGCAGCGTCGGCATGCCGAGCGTGGCGTCGCGCGTATTACGCATGGCGACGAATGCGCTTTCTTCGACCGAATCGTGCATGTGAATGTTGCGTTCGCGCTGGTCGGCGACGGTCGTGCGCCAGCAGACGTCACGTCCGTTGGGCGGATAGTCGTGGCACAGATACAGTTCGGTGTCGCGCGGCAAGCTCAGCAGACGGCGGATCGACGTATACAACATCCGCGCATCGCCGCCCGGGAAGTCGCAGCGCGCGGTGCCGACATCCGGCATGAACAGCGTATCGCCGACGAACACCACCGCGCCGAACACATACGCTATGTCGGCCGGCGTATGGCCTGGCACATGCAGCACCGCGGCCTCGAGTTCGCCGACCCGAAAGGTTTCGTCCGCAACGAACAGGTGATCGAACTGCGAGCCGTCCGCCTGAAACGCCGGCCCGAAGTTGAACACCGGGCCGAAGATCTGCTGCACCGAGCGAATGTGTTCGCCGATGCCGGTCGCACCGCCCAGATGCTCCCGCAGATAGGGCGCCGCCGACAGATGGTCGGCATGAGCATGGGTTTCCAGCAACCATTGCACCTGCAGCCGGGTATCGCGGACGAAGCGAATGATTCTGTCGGCGGAATGCATCGACGTGCGCCCGGAACGCGGATCGTAGTCGAGCACCGAATCGATCACCGCGCACGGCGATCCGGGCCCCGCATGAACGACATAGCTGATCGTCGCCGTAACGGGGTCGTGGAACGCTTCAATCGCGGGTTTCATTAGCCACCTCGGTTCGAGCCGCAGCAATTGGGAAGATAGCCGAGCTACCCGGCGACCGCCAGCACCGAACTCGGAAATCCCGATCCAGTCAGCGGCCTTGCGCACGGTTCTGATGGTGTGTGCGAGGGCGGCTCCCTTTCGGCGCGCGTTCTACGGGCTTTCCGTGGAGTGACATCGTTCCACGCAATAATTGCCGCACGATTTTTTCCAAATCACCTTGACGCGGTGCGTTCGCGCTTTCTAGAGTGGGTGGAACGTCACTGCGGGCAGTGTCCCGAAGGGAAACGACGATGACCGATATACTGGACCGGGCGCGCGGCGCATTGCACGCCCAGCCGTTCAGCGTGCTGCTCGGCACCCAACTGATGTATGTCGGCGCAAACGAACTCACGTTGTGTCTGCCGATCCGCGACGATTTGCGGCAACAACACGGATTCGTCCACGGCGGGGTGATCAGCTATCTGGCGGATAACGCGCTGACGTTCGTCGGCGCGTTGGCGCTGGGGCCGAGGGTGATCACGGCGGAATACAAGATCAATTATTTGAGGCCCGCGGTGAACGGCATTCTGATGGCGCGCGCGCAAGTGGTCTACACGGGCCGGCATCAGGCCACCTGTCAATGCCATGTATTCGTGACGGACGGCGACCGGGAAAAACTGGTCGCCGTCGCGCAGGGAACGATTAACCGGATCGGCGACGGGTCGGAGAATTCGCCGCCGGGTGCGGAGTAGGAAGCGCGCCAGCCCGTTACTACTCGGCCGCGTAAGTCTTCTGCTGCTGCTCGCCGAGCCCTTCGATGCCGAGGCGCATCGTCTGCCCCGGCTTCAGATACACCGGCGTCGGCTTCACGCCCATGCCGACACCCGGCGGCGTGCCGGTCGAAATCACGTCGCCCGGCTGCAGGCTCATGCACTGCGACAGATACGACACCAGTGTCGCAACGCCGAACACCATCGTCTTCGTGCTGCCGTTCTGATAGCGATGACCGTCCACTTCCAGCCATAGCTTCAGGTTCTGCGGATCGGGCACTTCGTCGCGCGTGACCATCCACGGGCCGATGGGGCCGAACGTATCGAAGCCCTTGCCCTTGTCCCACTGGCCGGCCCGTTCCATCTGCCATTCGCGTTCGGACACGTCGTTGATCACACAATAGCCGGCCACGTAATCGAGCGCGTTCGCTTCGTCGACATACTTCGCCGGCTTGCCGATCACGACGCCCAGTTCGACTTCCCAGTCGGTCTTCTTCGAGCCGCGCGGAATTTCGACGTCGTCGTTCGGACCGCAAATCGCGCTCGTCCACTTGTTGAAGATGACCGGTTCGGCCGGCAACGGCAGATTCGATTCCGCCGCGTGGTCCGCGTAGTTCAGGCCGATGCAGACGAGCTTGCCGATCTTGCCCACGCAGGGACCGATGCGCGGATTGCCTTCCACTACCGGCAGCGACGCCATGTCGATACTGCGCAGTTTCGCGAGGCCGCTCTCGGTCAGCGTGCTGCCGTCGATATCGCCGATCACTTTCGACAAATCGCGAAGCTTGCCTTGCGCATCGAGCAAGCCGGGCTTTTCCTGACCTTTCGGTCCAAAACGAAGCAGTTTCATCGTTGCACTTCCTGTCTGTTCAATGAAGGTTCAATGAAGGCGAAGCAAGGCAAAACGGTCCGGCTAGTTCGACCAGCCGCCGTCGATCACATGCGCATGGCCGGTCGTGAACGCCGATTCGTCCGACGCCAGATAGAGCGCAAGCGCCGCGATCTCTTCCGGCTTGCCGACCCGGCCCATCGGCTGGCGCGCGACGAACGCGGCTTGCACCGCTTCGACGGTCGCGCCCTGCGCCTGGGCCTGCGCGACGATCCGCTGTTCGAGCGACGGCGACGCCACCGTGCCCGGGCAAATCGCATTACAGCGTACACCACGCGCGACGAAGTCGGCAGCCACCGCCTTCGTCAAGCCGATTACCGCCGCTTTCGATGCGCCGTAGACAAACCGGTTCGGCACACCCTTCACGCTCGACGCCGCCGACGACATATTGATGATCGACCCGCTGCCCTTCGCCAGCATCGCCGGCAGGAACGCGCGGATGGTCCGGTACATCGCCTTCGCGTTCAGATCGAACGCGAAGTCCCAGTCTTCGTCGCTTGCTTCGAGAATCGAGCCCGCGTGCACATACCCGGCGCAATTGAACAGCACATCGATCGCGCCGAGTTCCGCGGCCAGCGCGTTGATCGCCGCGCCGTCGCGAACGTCGAGCTGGCGCGCTTCGACGGGTTTGCCGGCAAGCGCGTCGAGCTTGATATCGGTGGCGATCACGCGGGCGCCTTCGCGCGCGAAAAGTTCGGCGGTGGCGAGGCCGATGCCTTGTCCGGCGGCGGTGATCACGGCCGTCTTCCCAGCCAGTCTTTGTGTCATCTACGGCTCCATTCGAATTGGCGTTTGAGTCAAACCGGGTATTGCAGTACGCGCTCACCGGGGTTGCGGGTCTTCTGTTCTTCTGGATGTTCGGCGCTCGCGCACCGACACCATCACAAGCGATAAAACGCGGCGGCATTCGCGCCGAAAATCGCGTCGCGCTCGCGATCGGACAACGCTGCGACGAGCGTCGTCGCGATCGAATGCCACAGCAGGTAGTCGCCGTTCAGGTTGAGCACCGGCCAGTCGCTGCCCCACATCAGCCGCGCCGCGCCGAATGCGCGAACCAGATGGTCGACATACGGCCGCAGTGTCGTCTCGCTCCAGCCTGCTGCCGCTTCGGTCACGAGTCCCGACAACTTGCAGTGCAGATGCGGCAAACGGGCAAGCCGCGCGATGCCGTCAGCCCACGCCTGCCAGCCGGCGCTGCTGTCACCAACGTTGCCAACGTCGCGAATCGGCGGCTTTGCGCCGTGATCGACAACCATGCGCAGCGCCGGAAAGCGTTTCGCGAACGTCTCCAGCGCGTCCACATGGCGTGTGAAGATCAATGCGTCGAACGCAAGGTCGTGCGCGATCAGCGCTTCGATTGCAGGCTTTAGCGCGGGGTTCGCGATCCAGTCGTCGTCGGGCAGGTCCTGCAGCATCGGGCGCACGCCCTTGAACTTCGGTTCGCGCGCCAGATCGGCGATCAACGCGGGCGCGTCGCGCTCGAGCAACGGCACCCATCCGACGACGCCCGCCACCGATGCATCGCCGCGCGCGATATCGAGCAGATAACGGGTCTCTTCCACCGTAGGCGCGGCCTGCACGACCACCGTCCGCGCGACGCCGGCGCGCGCGAGCAGCGGCGCGAGGTCGGCGGGTCCGAAGGCACGGTAGAGCGGCTTCAGGTCGGGCGTAAGCCACCCGTAGTCGCCGCGCGCCGGATCCCAGTAGTGCTGGTGCGCATCGATCTGCGTCGTCACGTGCGTCGTCACGTCAATCCTCCGGCAACGGCGCGCGCCGGTCGACGAGCCCTTCGTCCCGCAGCGCT
>DASXXR010000546.1:0-6377 GCA_036502945.1 Paraburkholderia sp.
GTTCTGTCGTTCACGAATGGCATGGCGCTTGCAAGAGTATTCCTGCGCTGCATAGCAAAGGAGGTCGGGCGATGAAAACCTCGACGCTGTTGACCATGGTGACGCTGTCGGCCTCATGTTTTGCCGCGCCGGTTCATACCGCGCGCGACGGCGTGGCCGAAGTCGCCGCAGTACGCACCAACGCCGCACCGGTCGCGCCTCCCGCGCCCGATGTCGCGGTCGAGACGAACATCCGGCCGGAACGATGGCAGCACATCGCATTGCCGAAGTCGCGTCATTTCAACCGCGGCTACGCAGCGCGCAACGAACACCCGCAGACATGACGGCGCAGTGCCTGACGCGCTTTCCTGCTGCGCGCGACCGGCCGGTCCATCGATCCGCCGGTCTTTGTGATTATTTCTGACTGACAGCCAGGGAGCGCGTGCATGACCCAACCGGCCATCCCCGAAGAATCGATCGACCTGCAGATCGCCGATGTCTTGCGAGCCGCACGCTACCCGGCCAACAAGGACGCGCTCGTCGATGCTGCGCGCGAAGCGGGTGCCAGCAATGAAGTGCTGTCGATGCTCGACGGATTGCCTGAGCAGGACTATGCAGACGTTGCGGCGGTGACGAAGTTGATTGGCAGCAATTTCGGGCCCGGGCTTGGCGCTTAAAGTGTTTGCTTAGTAGTCTTGGCGGCTGATCACCGCAAGCAATACGTCATCACGGAACATAGCCTGGCGACCACTTGAAGTGCGACACACCCTCCGGTTCCATCGCAAATCCAGCGGCTGGATCAGCGGGTGCATCGAGCGGCGCTTCGTGATGCTGAATGTCACCGTCGTGCTGTTCGTCGTGTCGCTTGCGGGCTTCACCATCGCGCCGCAATCTGGGCGGCAGGATTCACAGGATCGCCGCCAAGCGCCCCTACCTCGCTGTGCAGGCTCCAGTTGCCGTCGGCGTTTTGCTTGACCGGAACGCCCGGCTTCGCCGGATCGTCGAGTTGAACTGCGCGCCACGTTTTGTTCGCACGGTCGTATCTCGCCGCATATGGGCTGCCGTTGCTTTGCAAATAACGCTGGCCACGGTCATCGAAGAAGATGCCGCGATTGCGCGGATCGCGCTGCAGGCTGCCGTGCGGTTTGCCGATGTAGCCGGCAGGCAGTGCATGGCTCTCAAATGCGTAGTGTTCGGGCCATGCGTTCGGTGCAGGCGGCTGTGTCGCAGGTTGCGGTTCGGATGGCAAGGGCTGCGTGAATTCACGGTCGGGCGACTCCGGCTTCGGCGGACGTGACTCATGCGGTTCCGGTCGTGGAATCCGAGGCTTGGAACGGATGCCCGCTTCGCTTTGCGTGTGCGCAGTGGTTGCGCAAGGAGAGGCACCACCCACTACCTCGTGCATGAAAGGATGGGAAGCCTCTGCACCAACGGAAACAAGGGTCATTTCGCATCTCGGTTAGCGATGGAATGTGCGCAACTCGCAACCGCGCGGTCATGAGTTAAGTACGGCCATTAGAACAGCGGCTTTCCGTGCGATGTAGTGCTATGAGATAGCGCGACTGACTACGGGCTCGGCGGCAATGCGAACTGTGCGAGGAATTCGCAGCGGCCGGGCCCCTGCCTGATCACAACCCATCCATGCGACCACGCCGTGCATCGCTGCCTATCGAGGCGGCAACAGTTGCAGTAATTGCAGGTGCGTCTGTTCCATCTGCTGCACATAGAACTGCTGCTCCTCCAGTACTCTGACCAGTTCCTGGCTCAGCGTGTGGATACGCTGCCGCGAAACCGTTAGCTCTTGCCAAAGCCATGGCAGTGGAGGCCGTGCGGCTTCAGCCTGCGACTGCGGCGCCTCGGCGCGACGTATGTCGTCCTGAATGGTCTGTTCGTATGCTTCGAGATCCGCGATGCTTTGCCGACGGTTTTGCTCGTTTACAACCAGGGCCTGGTGAGTCTGCTCCAATTGCGTGTATTGCTGCTGCAAATGCATGATCGC
Source organism: Paraburkholderia sp. (assembly GCA_036502945.1). Classification (GTDB taxonomy): domain Bacteria; phylum Pseudomonadota; class Gammaproteobacteria; order Burkholderiales; family Burkholderiaceae; genus Paraburkholderia. The sequence goes on from DASXXR010000546.1 coordinate 1,979, forward strand.
CTGCGCATTCGGGTGGCTGGGGTCGACAGGATCGCCGCCGAGCCCCCCGACCTCGCTGTGCGAGCTCCAGTTGCCATCGGCGTCTTGTTTGACCGGAAGTCCCGGCTTCGCCGGATCGTCGAGTTGAACTGCACGCCACGTGTCGTTTGTGCGGTCGTATTTCACGGCATATGGGTTGCCGTTGCTCTGCAAATATCGCTGGCCGCCGTCATCGAAGAAGATGCCGGGATTGCGGGGGTCGGGCTGCAGGTTGCCGTGCGGTCTGCCGATGTAGCCGGCAGGCAATGCATTGCTCCTGAATTTGTACTGTTCGGGCAAAGCGTTCTGTGCTGGCTTCTTTATCCCCGGTCGCGACTCAGATGACACGGGCCGCGTGAGTTCACGAGGGGTCGGCTCCGGCTTAGGCGGGTGCGGTTCATGAGGTTCCGGTCGCGGCGTTCGAGGCCTGAAACGGATGACCGCTTCGCCTTGCGTGTGTGCAGACCCAGAGGAATGAGCAGTTTCACCCGCTACCTCATGCATAAAAAGATGGGAAGCCGCTGCATCGACAGAAACAATCGTCATTTCGCACCTCGCTCAGCCATGAATGTGCGCAACTCACAACCACCCGGTCACAGGGTTGCGTACAGCCATTACAACAGCGGCTCCCGGTGCGATGTGATGCCATGAAACAGCACGGCTCATTCGTCGCGCAAAAAAACGCGCCCGGGCAGCCAAGCCGCGGACGCGCTTCAGACCAGGTTCAATGCGTTCAGTACTTCAAGGCTTGTTCGATTCGAACAGATCCATGATCTGTTTCTTTTCCGTCGACGACACCGTCGGCTGCCCCTGCTGCTGCGGCGTCATGCCCGCCGGCCCTACGCCGCCCTGTGCGTCCGCGCCCGCGAGCGGGTTGGACCCATCGAGGCCGATGCTCGCCACGAAGCCGCTGCCCGGCTCCATGTCGGCATAGAAGAGTTCGCCGTCGACGCTCGCCACGCTCGCCGGCATCTCGGGTTCGGCCTGCGGCACGCCGCGCAGCGCGCGCTGCATATACTCGACCCAGATCGGCAATGCGAGCTGCGCGCCGAATTCGCGGCTGCCGAGACTCCTCGGCTGGTCGTAGCCCATCCATGCAACCGCCACCAGCGATTGCTGATAGCCCGCGAACCAGCCGTCCTTCGCATCGTTCGTGGTGCCTGTCTTGCCCTGCAGATCCGAGCGATGCAGCACGTTCGTGCCGGCGCCGGTGCCGGCCGTCGCGACCGAATGCAGCAGGCTGTTCATGATGTACACGTTTCGCGGGTCGATTGTGCGCGGCGCATCGCGGCCGGCCGTCAACGGCTGTGCGCGCGACAGCGCCTGACCGCGCGCATCGGTCACCTCGGCGATCAGGTACGGGTTGATCCGGTAGCCGCCGTTCGCAAACACCGAGTACGCGCCCGCCGACTGCAGCGGCGTCACGAGCCCCGCGCCGAGTGCCATCGGCAGATACGGCGGGGTCTTGTCCACGTCGAAGCCGAAGCGTTGCGTCACGTAGTCTTGCGCGTACTTCGTGCCGATGTACGACAGGATGCGGATCGACACCAGGTTCTTCGACTTCTCCAACGCGATGCGCATCGGCATCGGGCCTTCGGGCTGATCGTCGTCCTTCGGCTCCCATGGGTCGCCGCCCGGCGAACTGGGCGGGAAGTACAGCGGCGCGTCGTTGATGATCGTCGCCGGGCCGAGACCTTTGTCGAGCGCCGCCGAATAGATGAACGGCTTGAAACTCGAGCCCGGCTGGCGCCACGCCTGCGTCACGTGGTTGAACTTGTTCTTGTTGAAATCGAAGCCGCCGATCAACGCGCGAACCGCGCCGTCCTGCGGTGTCAGCGACACGAGCGCGCCTTCCACTTGCGGCAACTGCGTAATCTGCCAGTTGCCGTTTGCATCGGCGATCAGCCGCACGATCGAACCCGGCCGCAGACGCTGCGCCTCGGCCGCGCGCGCCGACAGCGAAGTCGCCGCAAAGCGCAGGCCGTCGCCGCTCACCGTCGCGATCGTGCCGTCAAGCAGTTGCGCCTTCACTTCCTTCGGGCTCGCAGCCGTCACGACTGCGGCGACGATCTCGCCATTGTCCGGATGATCGGCGAGTGCATCTTCGACCGTCTCGTCGCGGTCGTCCGCATCGGCCGGCAACGCGACGAAACCCTCCGGACCGCGATAGCCGTGCCGGCGTTCGTAATCCATCACGCCTTTTCGCACCGCGTGGTACGCGGCGTCCTGATCGGCCGAATCGATCGTCGTGACAACGTTCAGCCCGCGCGTATAGGTCTCGTCCTTGTATTGCGCGTACATCATCTGCCGGACCATTTCCGCGACGTATTCCGCATGCACGCTGTACTCGTTGCCGGCGACTTTCGTGTGGATGTCTTCCTTGAGCGCCTGGTCGTACTGGTCCTGCGTGATGTAGCGCAAGTCGAGCATCCGCTTCAGGATATATTCCTGACGGATCTTCGCGCGCTTCGGATTCACGACCGGGTTATACGCGGATGGCGCCTTCGGCAAGCCGGCAAGCATCGCCGCCTGCGCGAGCGAGATATCTTTCAGATCCTTGCCGAAGTACACGCGTGCGGCCGCCGCGAAACCATACGCACGCTCGCCCAGATAGATCTGGTTCATATACAGCTCGAGAATCTGGTCTTTCGACAGCGCGCGCTCGATCTTGTATGCCAGCAGCATCTCGTAGACCTTGCGCGTGTAGGTCTTCTCGCTCGACAGGAAGAAGTTGCGCGCGACCTGCATCGTGATCGTGCTCGCGCCCTGCGACGCGCCGCCATGCGAAAGGTCCGCGAAACCCGCGCGCAGAATGCCGATGAAGTCCACACCGCCGTGCTCGTAGAAGCGATAGTCTTCGATCGCGAGCACCGCCTTTTTCATCTGGTCGGGAATGTCCTGGAAGCGCACAAGACTGCGGCGCTCCTCGCCGAATTCGCCGATCAATACATGATCCGCCGTATAGACGCGCAGCGGCACCTTCGGCCGGTAGTCGGTCAGCGAGTCGAGCGACGGCAATTGCGGGTTCATCACCACGAGCGCGTAGCCGACGATCAGCGCGCCGACAATCGCCACCGTCGCCAGCAGGCCGACGAACCATAGCGCGATTGTCGTGCCGAACGAGCGGCGGCGGCGCACAGGCGCTTCGTCGTCGGAATAGCGGTGGTAGGGATTGTCGGTCCGGTCCGGATCGCGGTCGCCGGAATGGCCCGAGGAGCTGGAAGATTGCGGTCGTTTGATGATAGGCATGACTGGAATGGTTGGCGCTTTGCTGCACGCCGTCTGTGCACGCGCTTCGTGTGCACGTGAATCGTGATCGTGGCGCAATGGCGGAACCGTTGTGCCCGGCAGTTCGCCTCGATCGACTGTGGCAAACAGCGCTGCAGAAACTCACATCACCGCGCGGCGCATAAGCCCCCGGCCGGCCGCACGGCGCGCCAAAGCAGCTTCTGGCGCAACGTAACAGCGCATTTTAAAGAAATCAAGCGCAGTCCAACGTGAATTTTTTGTAAGAATTCCCTCACGATTGCACCCCGAAGTGCGAAAAAGCGTGAAAAGCCCACGAAAAGCGTAACGTGGCTGTTCTCACGCGGCCGTGCGGTTATCAACAGATTTTGTTCAGAAGCCTGTGGACAATGCTACCGGAACAGCTTTAAGCCGTTGATGTCACAGCAGTTTCACCGGACGCCCGGTTTCGCATCCTGGCGAGTCGTTTTATGATGACCCACACGCGTCGTGACGGCGCGTGCCGCCCGGAACACACTAACCGCTGTCCGAAGCCAACCACTACGCGAGCCGATACATGAACAAGCCCAGCGAACGCATCGTCGTCTTCGTGTCGACCGCGCAGAAACGCGCCATCAGCGCGACCGCTGACGAACTCGGGATCAGCGTCAGCGAACTGATGCGGCGCGCCGTGCTCAGCTTCGGCGCGACCAGCGAACAGGTGAAGGCGGCCAGCATTGTCGACCGCCTGCGCGCGCCGCGCGAACCCGATGCGCTGAACGAAGCACTGCAGCGTGTCGCGCGTTCGACCAAACGTGCAAGCAAGGCCGAGCAGCCGGCGCTGAAGCTGACGGGCGCGGCGCAGGCATCGGATCAGTTGGCCTTCGATACGGCACACGAGAGCGTTGCGGCACAGCCGCCGGGTCTCGCGCCGTTGCCCGCGGCCGATCCGGTCTCGGCGTGGTCTGCGGTTGCGGCGGTGGATGGCGCGGACCCCGATGCGGAAGTTGCGGCGCAGGCTGCAGCGCGCGTCGCGGCTGCGAAGGCCGCGGTCCTCAAGGCGAACGCTGGCGCCGACACGCGCGACGACAGCGGTTCGTGCATCGATCCGGCCGAAGGCAACGGCCGTTTTGCATGACCTGCGCGGGCGGTGCGG
>DASXXR010000547.1:0-5009 GCA_036502945.1 Paraburkholderia sp.
TCGACGACCACCGTCAGCCCGAGCGAGCGCGCCAGGTTGACGATCGCCGTCACCATCACGCAGACACTGCGGTCGCCGGGAATCGCCTGCACGAACGAACGGTCGACCTTCAGCGTGTCGACCGAGAAGCGGTTCAGATACGACAGCGACGAGTAACCGGTGCCGAAGTCGTCGAGCGCGACCCGCACGCCGAGCCGCTTCAGCGCGAAGATCTTTTCCGACACCAGGTCGGGATACTCCATCATCGCGGTTTCGGTGATTTCAAGCTCGAGGCGGCGCGCGGGAATGCCGGTTTCCTCGATGGCGCGCGCGATCGTCTCGAACAGATCGCCTCGCCAGAACTGAACCGCGGAAATATTGACGGCAAGCGACAGCGACTCGTAACCCTGCTGCTGCCACTCCGCCAACTGGCGGCATGCGGTTTGAATCACGAAGTCGCCGATCGGCACGATGAGGCCGGTTGATTCGGCTACCGGAATAAATTCGTTGGCCGGTATCAACCCGTGCTGCGGATGGTTCCAGCGCACGAGTGCTTCGAAGCCGGTGATGCAGCGGCGCGTCAGGTCGATCTTCGGCTGATACGCGAGGAACAGCTGGTTGTCGGCGAGTGCAATGCGCAATTGCTGCTCCCACTTCATCAAATGGTCCGCGCGGTGCGACAACTGCGGCGAATAGAACTGGTAGCAGTTCTTGCCGGCATCCTTCGCGCTGTACATCGCGAGGTCGGCCTTCTTCAGCAAATCGATTTCGCTTTCGTTTGCTATCGAGTAGAGCGCGATGCCGATGCTCGCATGCAGCACGAACGAACTGCCGCGCACTTCGAACGGCTTCGCGAAGACGTCGGAGGCGGCTTCGGCCAGCGTGACCGCGCGCTGCTCGACGTCGTCGCCCTTGGCCACCACGACGAACTCGTCGCCGCCGATCCGCGACAGCGCGCCCGCGTCGGCGACCGCGTCCGCGAGGCGCGCCGCGGTCATTTGCAGCACGATGTCGCCGGCGTTGTGGCCGAGCGTGTCGTTGACGGTCTTGAAGTTGTCGAGGTCGATGAAGAGGATCGCGAGGCGCCCGACGTTTGCCGTTTGCGCAACCTCGTGATGCAGAATCTGCAGCGTCGAATAGCGATTGCGCAAGCCGGTCAGCAGGTCGTATTCGACGAGATGCGTCATCTCGCGCTCGCGGCCGAGCAGCTTGCCGATCAAACCCGTCGCAACGGCGAAGAAACCGAGCATCGCGAGCGAGATGAAGCTCGCCATTAACAGATAGACGTTGCGCGTGTGGTTGTAATCGGCGAATTCTTCCGCCTGCGACAAACCGACGAGCACGCCGAGCGGATAGCCGTCGATGTGCCGGTACGACACGATGCGCGTGACGTTGTCGATCGAATCGACGTAGGTGCCCGACACGTGTTCCGAGGTGGGATACGTGCCGCTGGCGGTGAACACGCCGGACGGATGCTCGACGCTGCCGGTACGGCGCGCGAGCACCGTGCCGTTGTCCGAGATCACCGCGATGATGCCGTCGCGGCCGATCGCTGCGTTGTTGTAGAAGTCGCTGGTGAAGTAGCTCGGGTCTTCCGATACGACGACGACTCCCGCAAACGAGCCGTCCGGATGATTGAGCCGGCGCGTCATCTGCAACGTCCAGTGGCCCGACAAGCGGCCGAGCACCGGCTTGCTGATGTAGAGCTGGTCGTCGTTCTCGTGCTCGTGGACCTTGAAGTGCTCGCGGTCCGACAGGTCGATGCGGCGCGGATTGAGCTCGGCCGTGCTCGAAACCAGCTTGCCGTGTTCATCGATCAGCGAAACCTGCACGAGGGTCTCGCTCTGCACGACACCTTTCTCGACGGTGCTCGCCAGGTCGAAGCGCCCCGGCGACTTTTCGAACTCGTACTTGACGAAGCGCGTGATCTGGTCGACCTGGTGAATCGCCTTGACAGTATGTTGTTCGAGCGCGGCGGACAGGATCGCCGCGGAAGCCATCGCTTCACGGTAGGTGGCGTCCTTCTCGACCGACAGCCGCGCGAAGATCACGGTCCAGAGCAGCACGAGCACCAGCACGCCGAGTGCCGGTATCGCAAGCAGCGCACGGCGGCGCGATGCCGACGGGTCAAGGCGGCGCTTGACGTCACGTGCGGTTGAAAACGGGAACTGATTCATCGAATAGACCGTGACCTGTGCCTTACGGCAGTGATTTCGTTTCGATCGACGACTGCGCTGTGTTTGGACCAGGCTGCATGGTAAGCGAAGCACCGCAATTGCTGCGGGAAGAGGCGTGGCGTCGTGCCGAACCCTATGATGGTCATCGGTTACGTTTCGATATTACTGAATGGCTCAGGATTAAGAAAGGGTTGTCGTATCGGGTATACGCGTGCCTGTGCGGTGAAGCGCAGGCCGGTAAGGCGGGCAGGTTGGCGCTTGCGGCAGACTTGCCGGTTCGGTATTAGGGCGATGCCAGCGCCTGTGGTCACGCAGTTCCGCTGACAGGAACTGCGTTTCCACCCTGCACAGACGGTTCGTGCGTCAACGGTCGATGCGGGTCGCATGAATGAAACGCGACGGTTTGGGCGCCGGTGGCTACCGGTCAAACCGGCCGCGCGGTTCAACTCAGTCTGAACGTACCGTCGACGATCGTGACGGACGCGCCGCCGATCCACGTCTTACCGGCCGCATCGTCATAGCGGACATCTACGTTGCCGGCGCGGCCCAGCGCCGTGCCCTGACGGACGGTGTAACGTTCGCCCGGCCGTCTTTGCTGGGCGGTCAAGACGCCTGCCAATGCGGCGTTCGCACTGCCTGTCACAGGGTCTTCACCGCCGCCCGCCATCAGGCAGCGGACCTCGAACGTGGCCGGCCCGCCAGCGGGATGCGGGCCATAGACGGCGAAGCCATGCGTGCCGGTGGCCCGCGCGACGTCAGCTAGCGTGCTGGCGTCCGGCTTGAGCGCGAGGCAAGCCGCTGCCGAGTCGACTCGCACGACGAGCCACGCAGGGCCGTTAGTTACTGTGCAAGGCGGCGCGCTGAAGTCGATCGAATCGGTCTGCATCGCTGCGGCGACTGCCGCGTATTGTTCCTCTGCGAGCGGTGTCATACGCGCGGGCGGCGCCGCGAATGCCCAGCCGTTGCGCTCCTGTTCGACAATTTCGACAAGACCGACGCCGCATTGCTGCATCAGCCGCCCCGGCTGCTTCGGCCGATAGCCGCTTTCCAGCAGCGCATGCGCGGTGCCGAGCGTCGGGTGGCCGGCGAACGGCAACTCGCCGTGCGTCGTGAAGATCCGTACGTGGTAGTCGGCCAACGGATCGGTTGGCTTCAGCAGAAAGGTGGTTTCGGAGAGGTTGGTCCAGCGGGCGATCGCCTGCATCTGCGCGGCGTCGAGTTCGTCCGCATCGAATACGACGGCGAGCGGATTACCCTTGAAGGGCACCGATGTGAAGACGTCGACTTGCTTGAAGCGGACAGTGCGCGGATTCATCTGGGTTCCTCGTTCACGTGACGGATGCGGGTTCGGATGTGGGGCAAAACGAAATGCGCCGCGGGCTGTGAGCCGCCCGCGGCGCGTGGCTATCTTTTGGCGGCGGCCGGCGTGCGGCCGCTGTTCGGCGCGGCTTGAACTACGCGACCTCGGCGATCAACTCGATCTCGACGCACGCGCCAAGCGGAATCTGCGCAACGCCGAACGCCGATCGCGCATGCTTGCCGCGTTCGCCGAACACCTCGGCGAGTAGTTCCGATGCACCGTTGGTCACGAGGTGTTGCTCGGTGAAATCGAGCGTCGAGTTCACGAGGCTCATCACTTTGACGATGCGCGTGACACGGTTCAGATCGCCGACATGCCCGTTGAGCGTCGCGATCAGATCGATCGCGATCAGGCGGGCGGCGTTCTTGCCTTGTTCGGTGCTCAGGTTGTCGCCGAGCTTGCCGACCCACGGCTTGCCGTCCTTCTTTGCGATATGGCCCGACAGAAACACCATGTTGCCGCTTTGCGCGCTCATCACATACGCGGCCGCGGGCGCACCGGCGGCCGGCAGTTCGATACCGAGTTCCTTCAGCTTGTCATACACATTCGCTTGAGCCATGACTTGTCCTTTCAATCGGTGAAAACTGCAATGGTAGCCGCGCGGCTTCAGACGCGCGGGCGAATCGGCGCCGCGAGCCGCGCGACACCTTCGTCGATCTTCGCGGGCGGCGCCGTGACGAACGACAGGCGCAGCGTATTGTGCTGCGCTTCGTTTGCAAAGAACGGTGCGCCCGGCACGAACGCAACATTTTGCGCGACGGCTGCTTCGACCAGCTTCATTGTATCGATCGATTGGCGCAGCGTGCCCCGCACGAACATGCCGCCTTCGGCGTCTCCTAAACGGGTGTGGCTGAAATAGTTTGAACAACGGAAACAGGACGACGAAAGCTTTCATTGCGCGCGCGGTCAACCCGCGCGTGCGGGCCGCGGCGCCGTATGCACGGCGGCGCGGCGGCCGATGACTACCGTTACGATCACGGCGGCGGCGAAGAGCCAGGTCGACGGCGCGACAGATTCGCCGAAGAACAGCGCGGCAAACGCCATCGTGAAAAAGATCTGCAGCAACTGCACCTGGCCGACCCGCGCGATACCGCCGATCGCGAGGCCCGCGTACCACGCAAAGAAGCCGATCAGCTGCGAGAACAGCGAGACGTAGCCGAACGCGAGCCAGGTCTTCAGCGCGACGGGCTCCGGGTGCTGCAGATGCTGCTGCCAGGCGAGCCAGCCTACTGGAATCAGCAGGAACGGCGCCGACAGCACGAGCGCCCAGCAGATCACCTGCCAGCCGCCGATCTGGCGTGCGAGCCGCGCGCCTTCCGCGTAACCGAGCGCGCCGATGCCAACCGCCACGAGCATCAGCAGATCGCCGGCCTGCGGCGCGCCGCCGCCCGCCTGAAACGCAAACGCGATGACGATTGCACTGCCGGCGAGCGCGCACATCCAGAACTGCTTCGACGGCCGCTCATGCGACAGCCACGCCGCGTAGATCGCGA
>DASXXR010000548.1:0-9621 GCA_036502945.1 Paraburkholderia sp.
GGCAACGGCACGCCGACCACCGGCAAAATCCCGCTCACCATCCCGATGTTGACGAACGCGTAGGTGAAGAACGCCATCGTCAGCGAACCGGCCAGCAAGCGTCCGAACAGCGTCGCGCCGTTAGCGGCTATGTACAGCCCGCGTGCAATCAACGCCATGTAGAGCGTGAGCAGCACGATCCCGCCCGCCAGCCCGAACTCTTCGGAAAACACCGCGAAGATGAAGTCGGTGTGCTTTTCGGGGATGAACTCGAGGTGCGCCTGCGTGCCCTTCAGCCAGCCTTTGCCGAGCGCTCCGCCGGAACCGATCGCGATGACCGCCTGAATGGTGTGAAAGCCTTTGCCGAGCGGATCGGAGGTGGGGTCGAGCAGCGTACAGACGCGGTGCTTCTGGTAATCGTGCAGCAGCGGCCATTGCACGTCGGGCTGGCAGATCTTGTCCTGGAACGCCGCGATCGAGCCGACCGCAATCACGCCGGCAATCAGCACCGGCACGATCAGCCTGAAGCTCAGCCCGGCGAAATAGATGACGAAGAGCCCGGCCGCGAACACCAGCACGGCGGTACCGAGGTCCGGCTGTTTCGCGATCAGCGCGACCGGCACGCCGAGAATCACGAGGCCCACGATGAAGTCGTACCAGCGCATCACGCCTTCGCGCCGCTGGTAGTACCACGCGAGCATCAGCGGTGTCGCGATCTTCAGGATCTCGGACGGCTGGATGACGACGCCCACGTTGATCCAGCGCTTCGCGCCCTTGCGCGTCAGACCGAACAGCGCCACCGCCACCAATAACGCGATGCCGAATGTGTAGAGCGGCACCGCGAAGCGCATCAGCGTGTTGGGCGGCACATTCGCGAGGATCCACATCAGCACGAACGTCAGCATGATGTTGCGCAACTGGTCTTCGACGCGCCCGGGCATGTCGAGACTCGCGCTGTACAACGTGACGATGCCGACGCATAGCAGCAGGAACACGATCAATGTGAGCGGTCTGTCGAAGCCCGCGAACATCTGCTTGATGCGATCGAGCGAGGCGCGCTTGTCGAATTGCATGCCGGTTCTCCTTACTCGTCGATGCCGCCGGTCGCCGGCGTGCGGGGCGGCGCGGGTTCCGCGCTGCCGTCGCGCGCCGGCGCCGCGGCGACCGGTGCAGCGTCGCTGGCCGGACGGGGATTGTGTGGGCCGGATTTGCGCGGTATCGGCGTCTTGGTCGACGCGGATGCTGCGATGGCGGCCGATGCGGATGGAATAGCCGATTTTATCGATCTGGCCGGTGCGTTGGCCGAAGACGCGCCGGCCGGCACTTTCGCCACCGCACTGGGCGACGAAGGTGCGGATGGCGTGGACGCCGCCACTGCTGCGGCAGCGCCCGACGCAGCCTGCGGCGGGGTCGGCCGGGCCGCGCCGGGCGGCGGCGGCAACGGCGTGAATCCGGCTGCGAGCGCAACCGGCTGCCCGACATCAGCTTGTGCAGCCTGCGGCGCACTGCCGATGACCGGCGCGGACGCGTCCTCGGTCGCCGATGCCGCCGCGGTGACGGCAGCCGCTTGCACACCCGGTTTCAGGCGATCGACGAGATAGTAGTCGAGCACGCGGCGCGCGATCGGCCCGGCAGCCTGCGCGCCCCAGCCGCCGTTTTCGACGATTACCGCGACCGCGATCTTCGGATTGTCGGCGGGCGCGAACGCGATGAAGAGCGCGTGATCGCGCAGATGCTCGGCGAGCGCGTGGCCGTGGTATTTCGCGCCCTGCAGCGAAAATACCTGCGCGGTGCCGGTCTTGCCCGCCGCCAGATAAGCCGCGTTACGAAACACCTGATAGGCGGTGCCGGACGGATTCGTCGTGACGTTTTCCATGCCGCGCTTGACGACGTCGATATCTGTTTGCGCGACATCGACGCGGCCGTCGTCGCGCGGGACGGTGAGACGCATGTCGCGCGTAATCGGGTTTTCGATCTCTTTCACAAGGTGCGGCTTCATCAGCACGCCGTTGTTCGCGAGCGTTGCCGTCGCATGCGCGAGTTGCAGAATCGTGTACGAGTTGTAGCCCTGGCCGATGCCGAGGCTGATCGTTTCGCCCTCGTACCAGCGCTGCTGCTCGGGTTTGCGGTACGCCTTGCGCTTCCATTCGGTCGACGGCAGGATGCCGCGCGCCTCGCCGGCGATATCGATGCCGGTGATCTGCCCGAAGCCCCACGGCTTCATGAAATTCGCGATCGCATTGACGCCGAGATCGTGCGCGAGCATGTAGAAATACGTGTCGTTTGACACCATGATCGCGCGGTTCATGTCGATCCAGCCCTGACCTTGCGGCACGTCGTTGCGGAACGTGTGACCGCCGAACGTGTAAGAGCCGGGATCCTGGAAGCCCCAGCTCGGCGTGCGCTTGTGCAGCGTCAGCGCGGCGAGCGCCATGAACGGCTTGTAAGTGGAGCCGGGCGGATAGGTGCCATGCAGCGGACGGTTCAGCAGCGGGTGGTCCGGCGAATTGTTGAGATCGTCCCACGTCTGCTGGTCGATCCCGTCGACGAACGAGTTCGGATCGAAACTGGGCGCCGAGACAAACGCGAGCACGTCGCCGGTCGCCGGTTCGATCGCGACGAGCGCGCCGCGCCGGCCTGCGAACGCCTGCTCGGCAACCTGCTGCAGGCCGATGTCCAGCGACAGCACGAGATTGTTGCCGGGCGTCGCCTGGGTGCGCGACAGCGTGCGCACCGGGCGTCCGCCCGCCGTCACTTCCACTTCTTCGAAACCGGTCAAACCGTGCAGTTCCGTTTCGTAGCTTTGCTCGACGCCGATCTTGCCGATGTAATCGGTGCCTTTGTAGTTGTTCGCGTCGAGACGTGGGTCGTAGTGGTCGGGGTCGCTGTTGTTCTGGTCGCTGGTGTCGTCGATCCGATCCTGGTCGCGCTGCGAGATCCGGCCGATATAGCCGATCACGTGCGCGGCAGTCGGCCCCAGCGGATATTGGCGAAACAGGCGCGCGCGCACTTCGACGCCCGGAAAACGGAAGCGCTGCGCGGTGAAGCGCGCCACTTCATCATCGGTGAGGCGGGTGCGGATCGGCAGGCTTTCGAAGTTCTTCGAGTCTTCCTGCAGCTTCTTGAAGCGGCGCCGGTCGCGGGCGTCGATTGTGATGACGGTCGCGAGGTTGTCGATCACGTTTTCCAGCGTGTCGTTCAGCTTCGACGGCGTGATTTCGAGCGTATACGCCGAGTAGTTCTTCGCCAGCACGACACCGTTGCGGTCGGTGATGATGCCGCGGTTCGGCACGATCGGCGCCACCGAGATGCGGTTTTCGTCGGCCTGCAGCGAGTACTTGCTGTAGTGCCACACCTGCAGAAACAGAAAGCGGAACGCGATCAGCCCGAAGCAGACGAACACGAACAGCCCCGCCGCCGCGACGCGCAGGCGGAACTTCGTGAGCTGCTGCTGGGTGTCTTTGAATTCGGTCATGCGGTTATGCAGAAACCCGTGGCGGCGACATCATCAGATGGGCCGCGTGTCGTCAGGATCCGCCGGGCGACGCTGCGGCATCAACAGCAGCACGCTTGCGACCGGCCACAATGCGGCCTCGACGAAGCCGTCGATCAGATAGCCCCAGCCGGGAAACGCGGCGCCGGTGAGCAGCCGGATCACGAACGGCACGACCTGCGCGACGACCAGCAACGGCATCACCGCGAAGACCTGCACGGGGAGCGTCATCCACAGTACGCGCCGGTGGATCGTGATGGCGCCGTACGACAGCAGCGTATACGCAAGCGCATGCTCGCCGAGCAGGCTGGCATTGTGCACATCCATCAGCAGCCCGAGCATGAACGCGATGCCCATCCCGACCTTGCGCGGCTGATGCACGTTCCAGAACAGCAGGACCAACGCGACAAAATCGGGGATGCCGATCAGGCGGCCCCACGGCATCATGTTCAACAGGAACGCGGCAGCAAGGCTGAACGCGATGAAGTACGGGTTGACCGGCTGCAGGATGTATTGCGGGCGGTTCACTGTCGCGTCCCCTGAGCCGGTTGCGGCTTCGTGTTCTTTTCGGCGGCGGGTTTCTTTTCGGAAGGCGCGGGTTTCGCGGGGGCGGCTGACGGCTTCGCAGCGGCGGTGCCGGTTGCACCCGTTGCCGCCGACGAAGAAGCCGCTTGCGCAGCAGTCGTCGCGGCCGGCGCGTTCGCTCCCTTCGCATTCTGATCGCCCGGCTTCGCGGCCTTGTCAGGTGTCTTTGCTGCCTTCTTCTTGGCGTCCTTCGCGGCGCTCGCCGCATCGGGCTCGTCGGCGGGCCGCGGCGGAACGTCGTTCTGGTAATGCAGTACCAGCAGTTGCCGCGGGCCGCGCACCGGTGCGATCGGCAGGCAGATCACGTGTGCAAACGCGGTGTCTGCCTGTTTGTCGACCCGCACCACCTTCGCCACCGGCAGCCCCGGCGGATAAACGCCGTCGAGCCCACTCGTCACGAGTTCGTCGCCGGCGAGCACGTCGGCGCTGATCGGCACGAAGCGCAGGTCGAGCGTGTCGCCCTTCGGCGTGCCGTAGATCACACTGCGCAAACCCGTGCGCACAATTTGCACCGGCACGGCCTGATCTTTGTCGGTGAGCAGCGTCACTTCCGCCTGCATCGGGAATACGCGCGTGACCTGCCCGATCATGCCGCTTTCGTCCACGACCGGCGAGCCATCCTGGATGCCTTGCTGCGAGCCGCGGCCGATCACCACTTTCTGCGTGAACGGATCGCGCGTGTCGTACTGGATTTCGGCGGGGGTCGATTGGATCGTCGCGCGCTGCGACAACTGCAGCAGATCGCGCAGATGGGCGTTCTCCGCGGCCAGTTGCGCCGACGCATTCGCCTGTTGCGAAAGCCGAAGATTGCGCGCGCGCAACTGGTCGTTTTCGCTGCGCAGCGTGGCGCTGGTCACCGCGAGGTCGGCGGCGCCCATGAAGATGTCGCGTGGCACGAGCGCCGCGCGCTGTAACGGATAGAGACCCGCACCGAGCACGCCGCGAACGATTTCAAGCGTTCTGAAGCGCGCATCAGAGATGAGCAGCGCGAGCGCGAGCGCGACGAAGAACAGCAGCCGTGCGAGTGCCGACGGGCCTTGTTTGAATAAGGGCGGCGGACTGTATTCCATGGTCGGCGCCGGGGGCGTGAGCGGTTGGGTGAGACTTCGGCGCGAAGGGCGGCGCGCTCAGCGCGCGGCGGCTGGGAAGGCCAGCCGTATGATCCGCGCCGCTGACATGAAGATGGCTCGCTTACTCGTAGGAGAAGATGCTGCCGAGCTTGTCCATGCGCTCGAGCGCCATACCCGACCCGCGCACGACGCAGGTAAGCGGGTCTTCAGCGACGAGCACCGGCAGGCCGGTTTCTTCCGCGAGCAGTCGGTCGAGGTCGCGCAACAGCGCGCCGCCGCCCGTCAGCATCATGCCGCGTTCGGCGATGTCGGCGCCGAGTTCCGGCGGCGTTTGCTCCAGCGCGATCTTCACCGACGACACGATCTGGTTCAGCGGATCGGTCAGCGCTTCGAGGATTTCGTTGCTGGAGATCGTGAAACTGCGCGGAATGCCCTCCGACAGATTGCGGCCCTTCACTTCCATTTCCTTGACTTCGGAACCCGGGAACGCTGAGCCGATTTCTTTCTTGATCGCTTCGGCGGTTTGTTCGCCGATCAGCATGCCGTAGTTGCGGCGGATATAGTTGACGATGGCTTCGTCGAATTTGTCGCCGCCGACGCGCACCGAGCCTTTGTACACGATGCCGCCAAGCGAGATCACGCCGACCTCGGTTGTGCCGCCGCCGATGTCGACGACCATCGAGCCCGTGGCTTCCGACACCGGCAGCCCGGCGCCGATTGCAGCGGCCATCGGTTCTTCGATCAGGTACACCTGCGAGGCGCCCGCGCCGTGCGCGGCTTCCTTGATCGCGCGGCGCTCCACTTGCGTGGAGCCGCACGGTACGCAGATGATGATGCGCGGCGAAGGCGAGAACATCCGCGATTCATGTGCAGTCTTGATGAACTGCTTGATCATCTGCTCGGTGACGGTGAAGTCGGCGATCACGCCGTCTTTCATGGGGCGGATCGCTTCGATATTGCCCGGCACTTTACCGAGCATCTGCTTGGCTTCCTTGCCCACAGCCTGAATGGTTTTCTTGCCATTCGGGCCGCCTTCCTGGCGGATTGAGACGACCGAAGGTTCGTCTAGAACGATACCCTTGCCACGCATATAGATGAGCGTGTTGGCCGTGCCGAGGTCAATGGCCAGATCGTTGGAGAAATAGCTGCGCAAAAAACCAAACATTCAAAATCCTGTCTCGCTGGGGGCCGGGCCTCGCGTCGTACGCGCAGGGCGGCAGCGGAAAAATAAACAGCTTCAGCTGGGGCGACTCAGTTCGGAACGCAATGCGGCCTCAGCTGGACGTCGGCGGCCACGAAACTTGAAGCTGCGGGGGAATCTACCGGAGACTATCGCAAGGCCGCACACCACCTGGGGTTCAGCCTGCTCCCTATATGCAGAAAGTGCAGAAAGGCCTTGGTAAGTCGGTCCGGGTTTGGGTCGAACGCGTAATGATACCTTATAATTTTGCTTGATTTGAAGGAAACGAGCGGCACTTTTCGCCGTCGCCAGCCCCTTTTTCGAGGGCTTGCTCCAATTACCTAACTCACTGTCGCAGCATCGTTTTTCAACGCTGCGGCGGTTCAGGATTTTTCCGGTGACCGTATGGCCTTGACCCTGACCGATGTGAAACGCATCGCCCATCTCGCGCGGCTCGAATTGCCTGAAGCCGAAGCCGAGCGCACGCTGGCGCAGCTCAACGAGTTTTTCGGCCTCGTCGAGCAGATGCAGGCGGTCGACACCACCGGCATTGCGCCGCTTGCGCACCCGATCGAGCAGATCGAAGACGTGGCCTTGCGTTTGCGCAACGACGCGGTCACGGAAACCGTGCACCGCGAGGCGTTCCAGCGTTCGGCGCCGGCCGTGCAGGACGGGCTGTATCTGGTGCCGAAGGTGATCGAATAGTGATCGACGGGTCATCGCGCAGTCGTCTGCCTGTCATCGAACCAGGCTTCGGCCGGGCGCGTGCCGCGCAACCTGCGCGCCCTCTTCCGGACTTCCCGGCACGGCTTGCCGGCGGGCGGCCGAATGCCTCAAACGGCGGCGCGATGCGCCGCCGCGCTCTCCAGGAATAACGCAATGCATGAAAAAAGCTTGACCGAACTGCGTGCCGCCCTCGCCGCGAAGACTTGTTCCGCGGTCGAACTGGCTGACCTGTACTTGAAGCGGATCGCAGCCAGCGAGCATCTGAACGCGTTCGTGCATGTCGATCCAGAACGCACGCTGGACGAAGCGAAAGCCGCCGATGCGCGTCTTGCAAGCGGCAACGCCGGCCCGCTGACGGGCCTGCCGGTCGCGCACAAAGACGTCTTCGTCACGCGCGGCTGGCGTTCCACCGCCGGCTCGAAGATGCTTGCAAACTATACGAGCCCGTTCGATGCAACGGTCGTCGAGCGTTTGAACCGTGCGGGCATGGTGTGCGTCGGCAAGACCAACATGGACGAATTCGCGATGGGTTCGTCAAACGAGAACTCGCATTTCGGGCCGGTGCACAACCCATGGGATGTCAACGCGGTGCCTGGCGGCTCGTCGGGCGGTTCGGCCGCGGCGGTCGCGGCGCGGCTCGCGCCCGCTGCAACCGGCACCGACACCGGCGGCTCGATCCGCCAGCCCGCATCGTTTTCCGGCGTCACCGGCATCAAGCCCACATATGGCCGCGTGTCGCGTTACGGGATGATCGCATTCGCTTCTTCGCTGGACCAGGGCGGTCCGTTTGCGCAAAGCGCGGCCGATTGCGCGTTGCTACTTAACGCCATGGCCGGTTTCGACGAACGCGATTCAACCAGCCTCACGCGCGACGACGAAGACTTCACGCGCCATCTGGGCGCGGCCTGGTCGGGCCACGCCGCAGCCAATCCCGCCGATAAACCGCTTGCCGGTCTGCGCATCGGCTTGCCGAAGGAATACTTCGGCGAAGGCCTTGCCGCCGACGTGCGCGCCGCGATCGACGCCGCGCTCAAACAATACGAAGCGCTGGGCGCGACGCTCGTCGACGTGTCGCTGCCGAAAACCGAGCTGTCGATTCCCGTTTACTACGTGATCGCACCGGCGGAAGCCTCGTCGAACCTGTCGCGTTTCGACGGCGTGCGCTACGGCCATCGCGCGTCCGACTATCGCGATCTGCTCGACATGTACAAGAAATCGCGCGCCGAAGGCTTCGGGCCGGAAGTGAAGCGCCGCATTCTGGTCGGCGCGTATGTGTTGTCGCACGGCTATTACGACGCGTACTACCTGCAGGCGCAGAAAATTCGCCGCATCATCGCGCAAGATTTCCAGGAAGCGTTCAAGCAGTGCGACGTGATCATGGGGCCGGTGGCGCCGTCGGTGGCGTGGGACATCGGCGCGAAGGGCGACGATCCGGTGCAGATGTATCTGGCGGATATCTACACGCTGTCGGTGAGCCTCGCAGGTCTGCCCGGCATGAGCGTGCCGTGCGGTTTCGGCGCGGGCACGAACGCAAAGCGGCCAGTCGGGCTGCAGATCATCGGCAACTATTTCAACGAAGCACGCATGCTGCAGGTGGCGGACGCGTTCCAGCGCGTCACCGGCTGGCATCGCAAGTCGCCGGCGGGAGTATGACCATGGCCACTCAATGGGAAGTCGTAATCGGTCTTGAGACGCACACGCAACTGTCGACGGTCTCGAAGATCTTCTCCGGCGCCGCCACGCAGTTCGGCGCTGAACCCAACACGCAGGCGTGTCCGGTGGATCTCGCGTTGCCGGGCGTGCTGCCGGTGATGAACCGCGGCGCGGTTGAACGCGCGATCCGCTTCGGTCTGTCGATCGGCGCGACCATTGCGCCGCGCAGCATCTTCGCGCGCAAGAATTATTTCTATCCGGACCTGCCGAAGGGCTATCAGATCAGCCAATACGAGATTCCGGTCGTACAGGGCGGGCAGATCACGATTCAGGTGCCCGCGAACGAAAAGCTCGGCAAGGATGCGTACGAAAAGACCGTCAACCTGACGCGCGCGCACCTGGAAGAAGACGCAGGCAAGTCGCTGCACGAAGACTTCGCGGGCATGACCGGCATCGACTTGAACCGTGCCGGCACGCCGCTGCTCGAGATCGTCACCGAGCCGGAAATGCGCAGCGCCGCTGAGGCCGTGGCGTATGCGAAGTCGTTGCATGCGCTCGTCGTGTGGCTCGGCATCTGCGACGGCAACATGCAGGAAGGCTCGTTCCGCTGCGACGCGAATGTGTCGGTGCGGCCGGTCGGGCAGAAAGAATTCGGCACGCGTGCCGAGGTCAAGAATCTGAACTCGTTCCGCTTCCTCGAAGAAGCGATCCAGTACGAAGTGCGCCGTCAGATCGAGCTGATCGAAGACGGCGGCACGGTGGTGCAGGAAACCCGGCTTTACGATCCGGACAAGCGCGAAACGCGTTCGATGCGCAGCAAGGAAGACGCGCATGACTACCGCTATTTCCCGGATCCGGATTTGATGCCGCTGGTTATCGATCCGGCGTGGGTCGAGCGCGTGAGGGGCGAACTGCCGGAACTGCCGGCCGCGATG
>DASXXR010000549.1:0-5496 GCA_036502945.1 Paraburkholderia sp.
CGCACGTCGCGCACGTGCTTTCCGTCGGTATCATCCCAGGCATTTCGCGTGCGCTTTCCGTCCGCGTCGGAAGTTTCGCGGACATGTTTGCCCGCGTCGTTCCACACCTCCCGCGTGTGTGTTGCACCATCATCCGTGTCACGTACGTGAGTGCCGTCGACGTTTTGGACCTGGTCTGCGTTCGGGTCGCCGTTCGCGGTGCGGCGCGCGTCGGTGGTTCCATTTTTTTCGACGTCGTGCCGGGCTAGCTGCGTCGTTCGTTCGGCAGGCGTGAACTGATTGTCGTCCGGCGCGTAAATTCGAGGCTGCGTTTGCGCGATAGCGTCACGTCGCAGCGGCGACGGCCGCATTTCGTTCGCCAGGTTGAGGTTCGCATAGGCGTTGCGATAGCCGTTGACTTGCATGAGGTTCCCGTCTTGTAGAGGTCACGATTCACGAGGCAGGCTTCGTGATCGGTCACCGGTCGCATTGATCGTCTTTTTGCGGGCAGACACGTTCCAATGAATGACTTACCCACCCGCGGATCGATTTAAGCATCGGCGGGCTGACGGAGTGACATACAGGGGTGAGACGTGAAGGGTGCAGGTGGAGGTGCAGGTGCGGCGGACGACAGGCGACCGCGGATAGGAGAGGTAAGTGAAGTGTCGTGTGCGCGGCTGTCCTTTCGCAGTTGCTCGACGCGGATCGCGGACAGGATCGATCAGCCAGAAGCGTCGGCAGCGACTGCTTCGTTGCGCCCGAAAAAAAAGCCCGCCAGATCTGGCGGGCTCTGTCTTCAGTTCAGCACAAGCTCAGGCTGCACCAAGCGCCTTGTCGAGCAGCGCGTCGAGTTCCTCGAAACTCGGTTCACCGACATAGCGCTTCAGGATTTTACCGTCGCGATCGACGACGAAGGTCGTCGGCGTCAGCTGAACGTTGCCGAACTGCTTCGCGGCGGAGCCGTCGTCCATCGCGACCTTGAACGGCAGGCCGCGCGTCTGCGTGTAGTTGTTCACGTACATCGGTGCGTCGTAGCTCATCGCGACCGCAACGAACTCGAGACCTTTGCCCTTGAAGCGGTTGTACGTATCGACCATCTGCGGCATTTCCTTCATGCAGGTGTCGCAGTTGGTCGCCCAGAAGTTGACGAGATAAACCTTGCCTTTAAGGTCGGCGGTGGAGACTTTTTGACCTGACAGCAGCGTGAACGTGGCGTCGGGAACATGCTGCTGGCTGCCGAACGCGAAAAAGCCAGCGATGGCAATGGCGCCGGCGACCACTGCCATCGCAATGTAGCGGATCGGGCTCGCGCGCCGGGAAACGGGGTTTTGGCTCATGGAACGGACCTCTGAAGGCGCACTGGATGCGCGAAGCGCGGTATGTGTGGGGACCGCGGCTGCCATTGTAGCGTCAATCCCTGCACGCGGCAGCAGCACGTCCGTCGATGGATAATAGGGCTTTTCTGCTTCGTGCCGCCGTATTCGTTCCTATGTTCCGATCCGCTTTCTGTCTGCTTTCGCTTTGCCGTATCGCTGCTTTTTTCTTAACACGGCGTGCTTCGAATCTCGCTTTGCCGCATGCACGAACGCTGCTGCGATCCACCTTCTGCGCAATTTCCGTTGCCGGTTTGCTGGCGGCCTGCTCGCCGACCTACGACTGGCGCACGATCATGAACAACGACAATGGTTACACCGTCGATTTGCCCGCGAAGCCGAGCCTCGACGAACGCCAGATCGACATAGCCGGCACGCCGATGAAGATGGCGATGCAGACGGCAGAAGCCGGCGACGCGGTTTTCGCCGTCGGCACGGTGATGCTGCCCAACGACGATCCGCAAACCCAACGCATCGCGCTCGATTTTCTGCGAGCAGGCCTCGCCCGCAATCTGGGCGTGGCACCTGACGCACGCACGCTGCCGATGCCGCTGGCGGCGGGCGGCGCCGTGCCGGGGATCGAAATGACGTTTAGCGGCAAGGCGGGTCCGAATCAGGAACAGCGGGTCATGCGTGCGCGTCTGGTTGCGAAGGGGCGGCACGTCTATCAGGCGGCGATCATTGCGGGGAAGGAGCCGCCGCCGGACCAGGTCGACCAGTTCTTTGACTCGTTCAAGCTGTACTGAATCGGGCGGTAGATTTGAAAGCGCCCATAGATCGACAACTGAAGTGAAGGTTCCTTCGCAGATAAGAGCGCTAGTGGCAGGATTTCATGAGGCTTTTTTGGTTACCCACAGGACCTGTGGGTAACTTTGTGGAAAACTATGCGCGGTACCCCGCAAAAGCCCGCCCGGCGGGCACTTTGTTATTTTGCCCTGATTCTTGGCAAAGAATAAATCTCAATAAAATCAAAGCTTTTGCTCGTACGCCTCACAAAAATCTTTCAGATGTATCAAGATTTATCAGGAGCTTGCTTGTGTGCATAAGTCAAGTCTTGACAGACGTTTTTTGCTGATGTCAGTTCGCGGTGAACGCGCGTCGATATTGCACGGCCTCCGCGATCTGAGACGCAGTGGGAACGTCGGTGCCGGCGAGATCCGCGATCGTTCGCGCGACCTTCAGTACTCGATAGTAAGCGCGCGCTGACCAGCCGAAGCGCTCGCCTGCTTCGCGCAGCAGACTTTCACCGGCGCTGTCCGGCCGGCAGACGTCGTCCACTTCGCGGCCGCTCAATTCCCGATTGGTCTTACTCTGCCGTGCGAACTGTCGGGCACGCGCCTGTGCCACCCGCGCCGCGATGGCCGCGCTCGATTCGCCGTATACCGCCGCGCGTGCCGACAATTCGGCCGGCGTGAGCGCTGGAACTTCGATCTGGATATCGATCCGGTCCAGCAACGGACCGGACAGCTTGCGCAGATAACGTGCGGCGATTTCCGGGGTGCAGCGGCATCGCCCATTCGGGTCGCCGCGCCAGCCGCACGGGCAAGGGTTCATTGCGGCAATCAGCTGGCACGCCGCCGGAAAGTCCGCCTGCCACGCCGCGCGCGAGATCGTGATCCGCCCGGCTTCCAGCGGTTCGCGCAGTGTTTCGAGCACGTGGCGGTCGAATTCGGGCAGTTCGTCCAGAAACAGCACGCCGAGATGGGCAAGCGTGATCTCGCCAGGCTGCGGCGGGTTGCGTCCGCCGACAAGCGCCGCCGCGCTCGACGAATGGTGCGGCGCGCGAAACGGCCGCCGCCGCCATTGCGCCGGTGAGAAACCCGACATGCTCGCCGACAGCAGTGCGGCCGAAGTCAGCGCTTCGTCGTCGGTCATTGCCGGCAAGAGGCTGGGCAGACGGGCCGCCAGCATTGATTTTCCCGCGCCCGGCGGCCCGACCATCAGCACGTGATGACCACCGGCCGCCGCGACCTCGAGCGCGCGGCGCGCGCTGCGCTGGCCGATCACGTCGATCATGTCCGGCGGAGTGGCGCCGGCCCCTGCCACGCCGAGCGACGGCGCCGCGACCGGCGACAATCGCGCATCCGCGTCACCCGACAGATGCGCACAGAGCGATGGCAGATCCGCTGCACCGAATACGTCGACGCCCGGTACGAGCGCGGCCTCGCCCGCGCTGGCGGCAGGCAAGTAGAGCTCCGGATTGCGGTGCGGCGGCGGCGCACCGGTATTGCCCGAGCCGGCGTCGCCCTGCAGCGGCCCGGTCGCGCCGCGCGCTGTTCCGCACGCCATCGCGAACGCGCCGCGCATCGGCCGCAGCGCGCCCGTCAGCGACAGCTCGCCGGCGAATTCGCGATGCGCGAGCGATTCGGCCGGAATTTGCCCGCTGGCCGCGAGAATGCCGAGTGCAATCGGCAGATCGAAGCGTCCGGACTCCTTGGGCAGGTCGGCGGGGGCGAGGTTGACGGTAATGCGGCGGACCGGGAAGTCCAGGCCGCAGTTCTGCAGCGCGGCCCGCACGCGTTCGCGGCTCTCGCGCACTTCGAGATCGGGCAGGCCGACTATCGAGAAAGACGGTAATCCGTTCGCGAGGTGAACCTCGACGGTTACTTCGGGCGCACGGCCAGCGGCCGGCGCGCGGCTGCGCACCACGGCAAGCGACATATTTCCTCCGTCGGAACGCGTAGTGCGCTCCCCTTAATACGCTGATGACGTCACGGCTCGCTTGCCAGTGATGTGCAGCTCAAGCAGTGCTCAGGACGATTGCGTCACCGGCAGCTTCTGTTCGAGTTCGGCGACACGCCGCTCCAGTTCCTCCAGCCGCGCGCGGGTGCGCACGAGTACCTGCGTCTGCGTATCGAATTCTTCGCGGGTGACGAGGTCGAGCTTCGAGAAACCCTGCGACAGCATCGCTTTGACATTACGTTCGACATCTTTGGCCGGCGAGTTCTTGAGCAGGTCGCTCATGCGAGCCTGCAAGTCGTTGAAGATGTCGTTTGGTTGTTTCATTACATTCCCCTTTTTTTGCACGCAAAATGTGCATGCGTCGTTACATCTGTGCCTCGCGCGTGCCGATGTTCGTTTGTGGTGCAAACGGGGTCGGCGATGGTCGCTGCATGAGCGCCTTTGGTGCGCGCACCCGTGCTTCATGCATGCGAACACTCTAACAATGATCAACGCGCCGCGCCACCGTGGCCCGGGAACGCTGGCCATCCGGACAAGGACGCCCACGCAGCCTTACACGGTAAGGGAGGCACAGATCATTCGCCGCTTCGGTCGCCAACATGGCATGCGAGTTGCTGTTACTGCCGCGCGCACTTGGCGGGACGTCGTCCGGAGATGCGCCGGACGGGCGAAAGGCATACGTAAGCAGAACGCACGGTTGAGTCACTACAGAGGGGATTTCATGAAACTCATTACCGCAATCATCAAGCCGTTCAAGCTCGATGAGGCGCGCGAAGCCCTGTCGGCGATCGGCGTCTCCGGGATCACGGTGACCGAAGTAAAAGGATTCGGACGGCAAAAAGGTCACACGGAGCTCTATCGCGGCGCGGAGTATGTCGTCGATTTCCTGCCGAAGGTGAAGATCGAAGCGGCCGTAGCGGACGATATCGTCGAACAGGCGATCGAAGCGCTCGAACGTGCAGCACGTACGGGAAAGATCGGCGACGGCAAGATTTTCGTCACGCCGATCGAACAAGTGATTCGGATCCGCACCGGGGAGACCGGCGCGGACGCTCTGTAAAAAAACAGCGACAAGAGGAAATTGAAGATGCGCAAACTATTAATGTCCATGCTGATGGCCGGCTCGCTGTTGACGGCCGGCGTCGGCGTCGCTCTCGCGGACGACGCGTCAGCACCCGCCGCCGCGTCAGCACCCGCCGCCGATACGACGGCGAGCGCGCCGGCCGCCGCCGCGGCATCGGCGCCTGCCGCGGACGCGTCCGCGGCACCGGCGGCCAGCGCGCCGGCTGATGCTTCGGCTGCCGCCGCCGCGGCACCGGCTGCACCGACCGCTCCGTTCTCGGTCGATTCGTCGAAGATCAGTGCCGGCGACACCGCCTGGATGCTGACCTCCACCGCGCTCGTGCTGTTCATGACGATCCCGGGCCTCGCGCTGTTCTACGGCGGCATGGTCCGCAAGAAG
>DASXXR010000550.1:0-2505 GCA_036502945.1 Paraburkholderia sp.
GCCATGCTGCTTGTCGAGCCAGTTGCGGCGCTCTTCGCGCGGCGTCACCGCGAAGCGTTCACGATACGCGTTCGAAAAATGCGCCGCCGACGCAAACCCGCAGGCGAGACTGATCTGCACGACCGATTTGCTGGTGCGCTGCAATTGCGTGCGCGCTTTCGCGAGCCGCAGCCCCAGGTAGTATTTGGACGGCATCGCGCCGAGATACTGGCGAAAAAGCCGCTCGAGCTGCCGCCGCGACACGCCGACCAGCGCGGCAATCTCGTCGGTCGTGAGCGGATCTTCGATATTGGCTTCCATCAGCAGCAGCGCGTCGTTCAGGCGCGGATGGCGTTCCCCCGGCGCGGTGACGAACGGAATGCGCTGCCGCTCCTCGCCCGCGCGCAGCACGCCGACACCCAGCGTGTCGGCGATCCGCTCGGCCAGTTCCGGGCCGTGGTCGCGGCCGATGATCGCCAGCATGAAATCGACCGTGGCCTGACCGCCCGCGCAGGTTGCGCGATCGCGGTCGATTTCGAAGATCTGCTGCGTGACGATCGAGCGTTCGAACTGCTCGGTGAACTGCTGATAGGTTTCCCAGTTGGCGCTGACGCGATAACCGGCCAGTTGCCCCGCCATCGCCAGCCACCAGACGCCGTGATGAATGCCGGTGACGAGCGGCGTGCGCTGGCCGACGCGCGCGAGGCTCGCGAGAAACAGACGATAGTCGGTGAACGGCTGGAAACGCTCGCTGACGACGATCAGCCAGTCGCACGCAAGCGCATCGCCGAACGCGGCATCGGCCGGCCACTGCGCGCCGCCCGAGAGCGGCACGGGCCGCCCGTCCCACGAACAGACCTGCCAGCGGTACAGCGCGCGGCCATCGATTTCATTGGCGAGGTTCAACGCATCGACGATCGGGCCGACACCCGACATCGACACCGGCGGCAATGCGACGATGGCGACCTGAGCGGTGCGTGCGGCACTGGGCGACGTGCGGGCCGTCATAGGCAGCAACAGCCGTCTACTTGAGGCTGCCGGACAGGAACTGCTTCAGGCGTTCGCTGCGCGGCGCAGCGAGCACCTCAGCAGGCGCGCCCTCTTCTTCGGTGCGGCCTTGATGCAGAAACATCACATGGTTCGACACATTGCGCGCGAAACCCATTTCATGCGTGACGACGATCATCGTGCGGCCTTCTTCCGCGAGCTTCTGCATCACCTTCAGCACTTCGCCCACCAGTTCCGGGTCGAGCGCGGACGTGGGTTCATCGAACAGCATCACGTCGGGGTTCATCGCCAGCGCGCGCGCAATCGCGACGCGCTGCTGCTGGCCGCCCGACAGATGCGACGGATACTGCTTTTCCAGACGCGGCGCGAGACCGACCTTCTCCAGATACGCGCGAGCGCGCTCTTCGGCTTCGCGGCGTGACAGGCCGAGCACGTGAATCGGCGCTTCGACGATATTCTCCAGCACGGTCATATGCGCCCACAGGTTGAAGTGCTGGAACACCATCGCGAGCTTCGTACGGATGCGCTGCAGTTGCTTGTGATCGGCGACTTCGAAGCTGCCGAAGCGGTCGACCTTCGTGCGGACCGCTTCGCCGTCGACGACGATCTTCCCCGCGTTCGGCCGCTCGAGGAAGTTGATGCAGCGCAGAAATGTGCTCTTGCCTGAACCGCTCGCGCCGATGATGCTGATCACATCGCCCTTGTTCGCGTTCATCGACACGCCTTTCAGCACTTCATTGTCGCCATAGCGCTTATGGATGTCCTGCACGGCTAGCTTGCAGGCTTCGGATTGAGCCGTATGGAGCACGATGCTCTCCCTGTGACGAATGCGAAAGAGACTCCGAACGAGTCAACCAGTATTCAGCTGCGCCGCACCGCAAGGGACGCGAGCCCGTGGCGCCCGGCGTCGGAACCCGGCGGCCAGCGCGAACGATACAGCAAGATTGCTTCGTTACTGTACAACGGCAATGCGCAACGTAACGCGATGCAGGATGGGGCTTTCCCTGATTGAAACCCCGCGAACACCAGCAGAATCCAGCTGAAAGCCGCTGAAACCCGTCGAAACCGGCAACGCCCGCAGCAACGCGACCGCGTTACGCGATGCCGAGCAGCGCGCGAATGGCCGGCAACATCGTTTCGACCGCCGCGCGTCCTTCCGCGATCGCCGGCGCGGCGCGGTGGAAATCGAAAATGCCCATGCCGCCGAGACGCGGCTGAATCAGAATATCCGCCGGCTCGCCCGCAAGGCGGCTGCGCGTGATCCGCACCTGCATGATGTCGATGCTCTGCGCGATCGAGCTCAGCATCGAAGGCACGCGCCCGTTCGGCGCAGGCGGCACCCGCACGTCGCCGGTCGGGTTGCCGGCCGCCGGCTGGAGCCAGCGCGGCCACGGCTTGCCGTTGCGGCGCAACGCAAGCGGCGCGGGCGGCGGCACGCCGGGCTCGAGCGGCCTTGCCGGGTCCAGCCGGGGATCGAGGCCCGGATCAAGCCCGGCATTGGGGTCGAGCGCGGACACC
>DASXXR010000551.1:0-18259 GCA_036502945.1 Paraburkholderia sp.
GCGATCACTTCGGTATCGGTCTGCGAGACGAACTCGTAGCCCTTGCCGCGCAGCATCTCGCGCAACGACTCGTAGTTCTCGATGATGCCGTTGTGCACGAGCGCCAGCGTGTCGCGCGAAAAGATGGGGTGCGCATTGTTCGTCACCGGCGCACCGTGCGTCGCCCAGCGCGTATGCGCAATGCCCGTGACGCCGCCCAGTTTCGTGTCGCGCACCTGTTCTTCGAGGTCCGCTACACGCGCGACGCTGCGCGCGCGGCGCGGTTCGCCGTCGGCGAGCACGGCGACGCCGCATGAGTCGTAGCCGCGATATTCGAGGCGACGCAGTCCTTCGATCAAAACGGGAACGATGTTACGTTGCGCAACCGCGCCGACAATGCCGCACATAGTGGTTGATTCCTTCAGAATTGGGTTTCGAAGCGCGCGCGAGACGCTGCAGGCGCGCGCGGTTCCCGTCAGCTTTTCTTCTTCGTCGGACGCACATAGCCGCGCTTGCCCGTCTGAGTCTTGTCGTTGAGCACCAGCAGACCTTCTTCGACGTCCTTCCAGACCGTCGTGCCCGCCGCGATCGTCGCGCCGCGCCCGATGCGCACCGGCGCGACCAGTTGCGTATCGGAGCCGACGAACACATCGTCTTCAATGACGGTGCGGAACTTATTCGCGCCGTCATAGTTGCAGGTGATCGTACCGGCGCCGATGTTCACGCGCGCGCCGATGTCGGAGTCGCCGATGTAGGTGAGGTGATTCGCCTTCGAGCCGCGGCCGAGCACCGCGTTCTTCACTTCCACAAAGTTGCCGACATGCGATTCGTCGTGCAGCGACGCGCCCGGCCGCAGCCGCGCATACGGCCCAAGCACGACCTGCGCGCCGACTTCGGCACCTTCGATATGGGTGAACGCATCGACACGCGTCCCCGCGCCGATCGTCGCGTCGCGGATCACGCAATTCGGGCCGATCGTCACGTTGTCGGCCAGCGTCACGCGGCCTTCGAACACGCAGTTCACATCGATCGTCACGTCGCGGCCGCATTCCAGCGTGCCGCGCACGTCGATGCGCGCCGGGTCCGCCAGCGTCACGCCTGCCACAAGCAACGCGTCGGCCACATTGTGCTGATGGATCCGTTCGAGTTCGGCAAGCTGCTGCTTGCTGTTGACGCC
Source organism: Paraburkholderia sp. (assembly GCA_036502945.1). Taxonomy (GTDB): domain Bacteria; phylum Pseudomonadota; class Gammaproteobacteria; order Burkholderiales; family Burkholderiaceae; genus Paraburkholderia. The sequence goes on from DASXXR010000551.1 coordinate 1,157, forward strand.
AAGGGTCTCCCATTCTTCGTCGGGTTGCGTCGTGACGATCTCGATGCCCGCTTCGATCGCGAGCTCAACGACGTCGGTCAGATAGAACTCGCCCTGCGCGTTGTTGTTTTTCAGCGCGGCGAGCCAATTGTCGAGCCGCGCGGTTGGCATAACGACGATGCCCGTATTGATTTCGGCAATCTTCTGCTGCTCGGCCGTCGCGTCCTTCTGTTCGACAATGCGTTCGACTTTGCCTTGCGCATCGCGCACAATGCGGCCATAGCCGGCCGGATCGTCGAGCGTGACGGTCAGCACGCCGTAGCCGCTGTCGCCTGCGCTATCGGTGAGACGCCGCAGTGTGCTCGCGCGCGTGAGCGGCACGTCGCCATAGAGCACCAGCGTGGGCACGGTCGGATCAAGCAATGGCAGCGCCTGCTGCACCGCGTGCCCGGTGCCGAGCTGCTGCTCCTGCACCGCGAACTGCACATCAGGCGCAGCGACCGCCGTGCGCACCGCTTCAGCGCCGTGGCCGATCACGACGACAAGGCGTACCGGACGCAGCGTGCGCGCAGTATCGATGACGTGGGCAAGAAGCGGCCTGCCGGCCAGAGAATGCAGCACTTTCGGCAGCGCGGAGCGCATCCGCTTGCCTGTGCCTGCCGCCAGAATCACGATGTTCATGTCGTGGCCGCGTGGACGAGTTTCGAGTGTGCAATTCTAACATGCAGCCTCGAAGCAAAATATTGCTCCGACGGCCACGGGCAGGCAGCAAAGCCACGCCAGCACTAACATTTCACCCGCCAGGCGCGCTTTATTTGGCGTGAAGGCGGGCGGCGGGACGATCTGCGTTTGGTTGTATCATCGTGGCTTGACTCCACGAGCCGTGGCATATAGGCCATCCGGCGCGCCACTCGATCCCGTCTCCGCCCCATCATGAAAGCGTCAAATAACTTTTTCCGTTTGGAAACCCGCCTTCAATCGCAGGTCGGCAAGGCCATTCACGACTTCAACATGATCGAGGAAGGCGACAAGATCCTCACCTGCATGAGCGGCGGCAAAGACTCCTATACGATGCTTTCCGTGCTGCTCGCTTTACAGAAGCGCGCGCCGGTCAAGTTCGACATCATTGCGATGAATCTCGATCAGAAGCACCCGGGCTTTCCGGAAGAAATTCTGCCGCAGTATTTCGAATCGATCGGCGTCGAATACCGGATCGTCGAAGCCGATACCCATTCGATCGTCAAAGAGAAAGTGCCTGAGGGCAAGACCACGTGTTCGCTGTGCTCGCGTCTGCGTCGCGGCGTCATTTATCGCACCGCGAAAGAGCTGGGCGCAAACAAGATCGCGCTTGGACACCATCGCGACGACATCGTCGAAACGTTCTTCCTCAATCTGTTCTTTGGCGGAAAGATGAAAGCGATGCCGCCGAAGCTCGCTACCGACGACGGCCAGCACATCGTGATCCGCCCGCTCGCGTACTGCAAGGAATCGGAAATCGCGGCCTACGCGCGCGCGATGGAATACCCAATCATTCCGTGCGACCTGTGCGGATCGCAGGAAAACCTGCAGCGCAAGAAGGTCAAAGACATGCTGCACCAATGGGAACGCGAGACGCCGGGGCGCGTCGACAACGTGTTCCGTGCGCTGTCCGATATCGTTCCGTCGCACCTCGTGGACCCGAATCTGTTCGACTTCCGCGGTCTCGCCACAGGGCTCGCGAAAATCGACGAGGCGTCGCTGTTCGGCGACACGTCGTATTCGCAGGCGGCGCTGGTCTTCTCTCACTCGAGTGAGAACCGCATCGAGTTCATCCGGCCGGAGCGCGCGGCGGGTTAGTAGCCGTTCATCAAGGGCGCCGCGATACGGCGTCGCGCACGTGCTGTGCGAATTCCTGCACGGCGGGTCCGGCACCGGACCCGATGCGCAGAAAGCGCTCACCGTCGTGAGTCAATTCCAGCCGGCGGCCGTCCCGCTCGAACAAATCGCAACCGAACATCTGCTCGAGCCGTTTGATCTGCTGGCTGACAGCACTTTGCGTCAGATGCAAGCTGTTTGCGGCGACCGTCATGCTGCCGTGGTCCGCCACCGCAACGAAGGTCCGCACGACACTGATGTCGAGATTGCGCGTCATGACATCATTGTATTTGCTGATGACGTTCATTGGAAAAATTGGGTTCCCTCGTGCGCGATTGCTGAATACAGTCAACCGAGCTCGTGCCGTTTTCCCTGTCGCCGCCATCAACTCGAACGACAGAAGAACTCCAGATTGCGGCATTAGAGACACGAGCCCTTCGGCGCGAACCTCTTCCAATCCAAGGCGCCCGTCGTTCAAAACACTCGCCGCAGTCAAAGGATGTTGAAATGGGACGTAGCCGAATCGACTCGGCGCTGCGCGGCTTGTTGCCTCAATTGTGGAAGTTCGCCCTGCGCGTGACGGCCTCAACGGAAACAGCGGAGGAACTGGTCAAGGAGACTTACGCGGCTATGCTGGCAGGCCGACGCGAACCGGCGCCGGACGTCTCGCTGCGCGCCGATACGTTCGCAGTCATGCTAGCGCTTTGGAAACGAACCAAGCACACCATTCGCGATGGCAGGGCTGTGGGTTCGCGCTCGAGCGCGGCGAACGCGAGAGAGACGAACAGCGAAATGCATTACCGCCTGCTGGAAGTCATCTACGGCTTGCCGGACGACGAGCGTGTCACGCTGATTCTCATCGAAGCAGAATGTCTCCGTTACAGCGAAGCTGCATGGGCGCTTGGAATATCAATCGCGACGCTGAAGGCACAACTGGTGCGTGCGCGTATCGCGATTGCACGTGAGCTCGCGGCTGATGCGCGGCCGTAATCCGCCGCCCGTCCCGGGCTTTCGCAAAGTCCGCAACAGGCGGGTTAGCGACAACCTGAGCGGCGCTGCCACTACCCTTGCCGCTCAGCCCAATTGCTGCGCAAGCGTTTTGGTAAGCGGCGACTGCACCTCGCCTGTGTGCTTCGTCGACACAGGCTCGACCAGCACGATCCAGCATTCTTCGTCTGCAACGGGATGGTGGCGCACCCCACGCGGCACGACGTGTATCGATCCCTCGCTCAGGTGGACCGCGTGCCCGTCCTCATACTCGATGCGCAGGTTTCCGCGCACGACGTAAAACAGCTCGTCTTCATCTTGATGGCTGTGCCACACGAACTCACCGCGGAGCTTCGCAACCTTCACATGCTGGTTGTTGACCTGCGCCACCACTTTCGGCGACCAGTAATCGGTGACCGTATCGAATACCGTCTGCAGATTGACGGACTCGGCGAAAAGAGTCGAATTCATGTCCCGTCCCGGCTTGGCAAACAAAGGTTTCAGCGAGCAGAAACTATAGACCGTCGGCAGGTTTCAGGAAAACGATGTTTGTTAACGGCCGCCCATTAGCAAACGTAATACGACATGAAAACAGCCACCAACGCGTCATTCTTCCTTGATGCGGAATACCTCGACGCCCACCGCGTCGCAGTCCGGATAAACATCCGGCTTCTCGGTCGACACGCGCACCGCCCGCACTTGCGGATGCGCGAGCATGATTTTCACGAGGTCGTCGCACAGCGTTTCCTGCAAATGGATATGACCTTGCTCGACACGGCGCGAAATGGTTGCGCGCATGAAATCGTAGTCGACGACTTCACGCAGCTTATCGTCGACGGGTGTCGACAGCGCGAGCGGCACGAACAATTCGACATTGATCACAACCCGCTGCTCGCCGCGCTTTTCGAAATCGTGCACGCCGATATTGATGTTCACTTCGTAGTTGCGCAAAAAAAGCCGGCGGCAATCGGTCAGACGGGGATGGAAAAGAGCGGCGGGCATGTTCGTTCCTGTTGAAATAAGCGTGCAAACACGCGAGAAGGGTGCAACACAGCGGCGCTTCGTTCTGCGAGTGTCGCGCGCGTTCAGTTGCCCGTCAAAAACATCACGTCGCGCGGCAGCGGTACGAGGTGCTGGCCGCCGTCGACGACCAGCGTCGTGCCGGTCACGCCCGTTGCATCGGCCAGATAAAGCGCCGCCGCGACAACATCTTCCGGCCGCGACGCGCGGCCAAGCGGCGTCATGCGGTGCGCGGCGGCAAAGCTCTCAGGCGTCTGGCCGGCGGACTGCAGCGTCAGGCCCGGCGCGAGACCGACCACCCGCAGCTTCGGCGCGAGCGCCTGCGCCAGCGCGACCGTCGCGGCGTCGAGCGCTGCCTTCGACAGCGTGTACGACAGGTAGTCCGGATTCATGTTGTGCAGCTTCTGATCCAGCACGTTGATGACCACGCCGCGCTGTGTTTCGTCGTCACGCGCGGCTTCGGGCGTCGCGGCATGCAGCATGCGTGCGAGCACAAGCGGCGCACCGAGGTTGATCGCCGTCAGGTTGAGCAGCTTGTCGTAGCCGATGTTGTGCGCGGTGTCTTCGTCGAAGCGCGACGCGTTGTTGACGATGCACACCGGGCGCCCAAGCGCCACCGTACAGGCCGGCACAAGTTGCGCGACCTCGGCCTCGACGGCCAGATCGGCATGCAACGCCACTGCGCGGCGGCCGAGCGCGGCGATTTCCGCGACCAGTTCGTCCGCTTCCTCGCGCGACGCGCCGTAGTGCACCGCGACGTCCCAGCCCCGCGCGGCGAAGCCCAGCGCGAGCGCCCGGCCGATGCGCCGGGCGGCGCCGGTAATCAGCGCGACGCGCGCCGGCGAAGCGGCCTGCGGACGGTCGGCGCCGGTTAGGGAAGGGTCGGAAGAGGCGGTCATTTACAATGAAATCCACTACGTCGAATGAAACTCATAATGATCAGCACTTTAAGCGAATTGTCGAATACGTTTTTTGCCTTTTGGCACACGCGTGGCACAACCGTTATAAAGTCCTGCTGACCCGCAAGCCGCAGCGCGAAGCCGATCAAGGCCCTGGTCTCAGCTGGTGGGCATCCCCGCTCGGCGCGTACAGCCTTGCAGAACTCACGCCCGCGTTGATCGGCCCCTGCCGCGATGAACTGGCCGGTAGCCCCACGCCCAACGGAAGCCCCGCGCCGCCGCCACTGTTGTCCGCTCCGTTGCCACATTTTCGCACGTGCTTAGCGTGGCTGTGAAGGAATCGCAGTGGCTTGAAACCTCGCCGATGTCCAGGGTCGCCAAGCCACGCGTCAACAACGAACGCGTTCGCCATCTGAGCGACGACGAACGCGATCAATGCGTTCATCAGGCTCATTTTCCGAAGAGCCGCTTCGCGGCGCGGCGTCCCTTGATGCAGTCCGCAGAAGCGAGCGATTATCCGCACATCACCGGATTAGCGACTAGACTTAAACCATCGTTGGCGCATGCTCACGCAAGAGAAACGTATGCGCCATTAAGTCACGATCCGGACACGCGACCGAGGGAGGCAGACCGATGCCGAAGACCGTTCGAACCGCTGAGCAGATTCGCGACGAACTGCAGAACCGCATGGCGAAAATCGCCGCTGACGTGCCGGGAGCTTTGCGCGTGCGCATACCCCTACCGGAGCGACATCCGCCGGACACATCCGGCCGCAACTGGTACATCGTGCCGCTCAATGACCTCGGCGCAGATTGCACACATCATGTCCAGAAGGTGATCGAAGACATGCGTACCGAGTTCATGCTTCCAGATTGACGCCTTGATACGAAACCGGAGCGGCTCGTGCGAACGCACGTGTTTGAACATCGAGGCTACGAGATCGTGGTACAGCCGGAGCAGAACGCATACGGCGCGTGGCAGGTGAAGGTGAGTGTGCGCCATGCCGATAGCCCTGTGGCCGAATTCCGTCCGGAGACTATTCAGCCGGAATGGCTTACGCGGGAGGAGGCGGTGCGCGACGGCATCGAATGGGGCACGCGTTTTGTCGATCACAAGCTGGAAGAGTCGCGCGGCCCGATGCGATGGAACCATTAGCGGAAAACGAACATACCCGGCAGTATCGCGAAAGACGCCCCCTACTATGCGCTTACGGCGCACGAATACGGCCGACCGCCGTGATCCCGGCGCGGCCGCCTGCTTGTGAAGCGCGTGAAACGAAAGAAACTCCCACGTCCTCAAAGGCGGATAGCATGTTTATGGTCAGGATCTATGGGCCCATGCGCAGCGCAAATGGCTACGCGATACGGGACTTCCTGCATCGCTGCGACATACCGTTCGAATGGATCGAACTGCGCAGCGATAAAGAAGCGGAGGAACTGGCGCACGTGCAGCATCTTTCCGATTCGCGATTGCCGGTCTGCGTCTTCCGCGACGGCACGCGGCTCGAATGTCCCACCATCCGGCAAATCACCGAGAAGCTCGGCTGGTTTGCGAGTCCATCCCGTGAGGCCTACGATCTCGCGATTTACGGCGCGGGACCGGCGGGATTGAGCGCGGCGGTGTACGGTGCATCGGAGGGACTGCATACCGTCCTGGTGGAGCGTTGGGCACTGGGCGGCCAGGCAGGCAGCAGTTCGAAAATCGAGAACTACCTGGGCTTTCCACAGGGCGTGAGCGGCGCGGAGCTCGCTGAACGGGCACGCGTCCAGGCCATCAAGTTTGGCGCCGAAATCCTGCTGGCGCGCGCTGGCGTGCACGCGGAGTTTCCGCCAGGCCGTGGCATCGTGTATCTGGAAGACGGCACACGTATCACGGCGCGCACGTCTATCTGCGCGACCGGCGTGGCATATCGCACGCTAGGCCTCGTGGGTGAAGAGCGCTATCTCGGCGCGGGCCTTTATTACGGCGCCGGCGCGAGTGAGGCTGAGCTGATCCATGGCGAAGACGTATATGTGGTGGGCGGCGGCAATTCGGCGGGACAGGCCGCCATGCATTTTTCGCAGTCCGCCAACCGCGTCTATATGCTCGTGCGTGACGCATCGCTTAAGAACACGTTGTCCCAATACCTGGTGGATCGCATCACGTCGGCGCCCAACATTGACGTGCGCACGTGCACCGAAGTTACCGCGCTCGCAGGCAGTGACGCGTTGCAGGAGATCACGCTGACCGATGTGCGCACGTGCCGGCAAAGCACGGTACGGGCGAATTGGTTATTCGTCTGCATTGGCGGCGTGCCGCAGACCGAATGGGCGAAGGAGGTCGGCATTGTCCGCGATGAAGGCGGCTATCTCGTGACCGGTCCCGACCTGCAGGAATATCGGGCGAATTTGAACTGGCCGCTCGAACGCGCACCGCTTCATCTGGAAACATGTGTGCCCGGCGTATTTGCAGCAGGCGACGTGCGTCACGCGTCGATCAAGCGCGTGGCGTCGGCCGTCGGCGAGGGGGCAATGGCTGTGGCGCTGGTGCATCGCTATCTGAATAGCGCGTGAGCGTAAGCGCACTTGATCCGCACGTCTGTGCGCACCTGTCTGAGGAGTACGATCATGACCCCTGGTTGCACGCACCTGGGCGAGGCCCGCATTCTCCACACGTCCATCGACTATTGCGAGGACTGCGTGAAGCTTGGCCAGCCGTGGGTGCATTTGAGGCTTTGTCTTTTGTGCGGACACGTCGGCTGTTGCGATTCGTCGCCCCACCGGCATGCAAGCAAGCATTTTCACGCGACCGGCCATCCGCTGGTACGTTCAATCGAACCCGGCGAAACGTGGATCTGGTGCTATCGCGACGAGATCGTCGTAGGTGAACTCGAATCGTGACGGCGACGCCGCCCGCACGTGCGGGCAGCGTTGCGTTTTTCAGCATGCCAGCGTCACGCATGCGCCGGTGCTTGCTTCGACGCCTCGCTGGGCGCTTCTGTGGGCGCTGCTCCTTTCTGCACACGCACAGAGTGCATACCCGAGTCGTAGACCATTGTGACCTTGTCGCCGTCGCGCACGTCGCCTCGCAACAGCGCATCGGCGAGTTGCGATTCCACTTCAAGACGGATCTTGCGTTTGAGCATCCGCGCGCCGAACTCGGGGTCATAGCCGATCTGCGCAAGGTGATCGCGCAACCCGTCGTCGAACGACAGATCGATGCCCTGGGCCAGCGCCGTACGCCGCACGCGCGCAAGTTGCAGATCGACGATGCTGCGAATCTGCTCCTTGCCGAGCGCACGAAACACAACCACTTCGTCGACGCGATTGAGGAACTCCGGCCTGAAATGATGCCGCAAGATTTCCATCAACCGGTCGCGCAGCTCAGGATAGTCGAGCTGCTTCGAGTCGGCCTTCATGTTGTCCTGGATCAGCTGTGAGCCGACGTTGCTGGTCGCGATGATGATCGTATTGGTGAAATCGATCAGACGTCCCTTGCCGTCGGTGAGCCGCCCTTCGTCGAATAGTTGCAGCAGGAGGTTGTGCACCTCCGAGTTGGCCTTTTCGATTTCGTCGAGCAGCACCACGCAATATGGCCTGCGCCGCACGCGCTCGGTGAGTTGCCCGCCTTCCTCGTAGCCGACATATCCGGGCGGCGCGCCAACCAGCCGTGCCACGGTATGACGCTCGGAATACTCGCTCATGTCGATGCGCACCAGCGCGTTCTCGTCGCCGAACACCGAAGCGGCAAGCGCCTTCGCGAGTTCGGTTTTGCCCACACCCGTAGGCCCAAGAAAGAGGAAGCTCGCAGTCGGCTTGCCGGCCTCCGTCAAACCGGCGCGCGAAAGCCGCACCGCTTTGGCGACCGCGGAGACGGCTTCATCCTGGCCGACCACGCGCTCCTTCAGGCGGTCTTCCAGTCGCAACAGCTTTTCACGGTCCTCAGCCGTGAGTTCAGATAACGGTACGCCCGTGAGCGACGAGACGATCTGCGCAATGTCTTCCGCCGTCACTTCCTGCGAACTGGTGCCGCGCTCCTTCTTCCATGTTTCAGTGGCTTGATGCAGGCGTTTTTGTTCCGCGACGAGCTGTTCTTCCAGTTCCTTGGCTTTATCGAATTCCTTGGCAGCGCTGGCCGCGTCCTGTTCCTGCCTGATGCGGCGGATGCTCGCCTCGACATCGTGCAATGGCTGCGGACGCGAATTTGACGAAATGCGCACGCGGGCGGCGGCCTGGTCGAGCAAATCGATTGCCTTGTCTGGCAAAAAGCGTGCGGCAATGTAGCGATTCGAGAGCTTCGCCGCGGCATCGATCGCCTCTTCGGTGATTTTCACCTTGTGATGCGCTTCGAGCCGGTCGCGCAGGCCACGCAGAATCTCGATCGTTTCCTCGACGCTAGGCTCAGGCACAATGACGGGCTGAAAGCGCCGCTCCAATGCCGAGTCCTTTTCAATGTACTTCTGGTATTCGTTCAACGTGGTCGCACCCACGAGGTGCAGCTCACCGCGAGCGAGCGCGGGCTTGAAGACATTGCCGATATCGAGGCCGCCTTCGCCGCCGCCCTGGCCCGCACCGACAATCGTATGCAGTTCGTCGATAAACACAACCAGACGGTCCTGGTTCTCGATGATCTCATCCAGCACCTGCTTGACGCGTTCCTCGAACTCGCCACGATACTTCGCGCCTGCCACGACGCTATTGATATTCAGTTCGACCACGCGCTTGCCGCGCAGCACTTCCGGCACCTGGTCCTGAGCAATGCGTTGCGCGAGGCCTTCGACGATAGCGGTTTTGCCCACACCGGGTTCACCGATCAGCACCGGATTGTTCTTGCGCCGCCGCGCGAGCACTTCAATGGTGGTTTCGATTTCCTTGTCACGGCCGATCACCGGATCGAGCTTGCCTTGACGCGCAAGCGCGCTGAGATCGCGCGCGTACTTGTCGAGCGTGGGCGTGGTGGAGCGGTCTTCCATCTTGCCGTCTTCGGCACCCTTGCCGACCACCTTGACTGCTTTTTGCCGCAGCGATGGCGACGACAGCCCGAGCTTGCGCAGCAATTCACCTGCAAAGCCGTCTTCTTCCTCCACGAGCCCAATCAGAATGTGTTCTGGTCCGACATAGCTGTGACCCAGTTCCAGCGACGACTTCAACGCATTTTCCAATGTGCTTTTGGCGCGTGGCGACACGCCGATCTGCTCATTGTCGCTCGGCTCCTCGCGGGTGCCGCGCGGCGCGGTCTGGTCGATGGTCTTCTTGATCTCTTCGGGATCAAGCTTGAATTCGCGCAGGATTTCCTGCACCACATTGTTATCGGCGAGCGCCAGCAACAGGTGTTCCGTATCGACTTCGTTCTTGCCATATTCGACCGCTGCTTGCGCCGCGGCTTGCAGACGGTCCAGACCGCTCTGGCTCAGGTACGTCTGCAGGTCCACCGCTTCACGCGCCCGGCGATGCCGGCGTGTCCGGCCCCCTGGGTGTACGCCCGCTGAATCGCCCATTTGCCCGCTACCGGCGCCTGTACCCGGATCCGCTCCGCCGGATTGTCCGGGCGCGTGTCCGATGCGTGACCGGCTACCGCGGCCGCCTTCCATCTGTGGCCACATGTCGTCGAACAGACTATCGAAAAGTCCGCCGTGAAAGAGGGACTCGACCGGCGACAGGCGGCTCTGATTGCGCGCCATGAACTCCATGTAGTGCTCATCGCACAGCATCAGCTGACGGCGCTGACCGTTTTCGGTGATCGTGATCTGCGAGGTTGCGGGCTTTCCACAAACACTGCACTCGGCCATGATGTTCTCCTTTCGTCCGTGAGGGCGTCGCTTCCCGGGCGGGTAAGGGGTGGGTGGAAACATCTGTTCCGCTGCTTATTCCGTCCGTGCCGAGGCGTCCCGTGACTTCCCGCAGCGGCACATCGTCCACTCGCACTAGCAGCACCGCGTGCCGCCACGCGTTGGGCAACTGGCTCAGCAGCTTGCGCGGGAGCAACCGCGCACTTCATGCTCGCTCGCTGCCTCTTCGGGTTCTTCGTCGCGGCCGGGCAGCACGTCGTCTTCGACCGCACCTTGCGGCGCCAGCTATCCATAGCTGACGGGTTGTTTCACGAAGGCCTGACCGCGGAGCGCGGATGTGTCATTTGATCTCGATGCGCCGCTTCGCTGCCGGTTCTCCGGCCGCTTTGGGGACGCGCAGCGTCAGCACACCGTTTTCGAATCTGGCCTCTGCCCGATCGAGATCGACGCCCGCGGGCAGCGGGACCGCGCGCTGAAAGTGTCCAAACGACCGCTCGACCCGATAGCATCCCTGTTCTTCGCTCGTCGATTCGAAGCGCTTCTCGCCGCTGATGATCAGCATGTCTTCAATTACTTCGAGCTCGACGTCGTCGCGGGTCATGCCCGGCAATTCGGCGACAATACGCAGTGCGTCGCCTTCGTCGGCGACGTCGATCCGCGGTTGAAACTCGCTGGCACTGAAGTCGCCGAACCAGCTTCCGAGCGGTCCACGGCCGCCGAACGGATCACGGATCAATTCGGCAAACAGATGAATCGGATCGGGCAACGGCCAGCTGGCAGGCGCAAGTGCGACCGGCGCAGCAGCGGTTGCCATCGGTGGCCCGTTACCCGTTTGCGTGCCGCCGGTCTGCCCATTTTGCTGCGCGCTTTGCTGACTGGTGCACGGCGCACCGGCGTGGCCCGATGCGTTTTTTTGCGCGGGGCGCGAGCGTAAAAACCGGAACGGATTCCATTTGTCGAGATCGAGAGGCATGTGATTCTCCTTACGAGAGGTACGCCAGTGCCAGACCTGAGGCTGAACCACTGGCGATAACGGGCAGTTCATTCGACCTCCGGATGCGAAGGGCGCGGCCGGCGCGCATCGTCCGCGGGCGCCTCACGAGTGCGGACACGGGGCTGGCCGCGGCCTTGACCTTGTGACCCCAACTGCCCGTGAGCGGTGCGTTTACCGATGCAATAGCGCGTGTGGCTCGACGGTCAGGCCGTCAGGGCGCCAGGCACGCGCAGCGATGCCGAGTACGAACAGCAGCGCGCCGGTGAACAACGCATATGCGCCGATCAGCCAGACGAGCGCTAGTGCGCCCGCGCCAGGAAAGAGCAGCACGAGGATGCCGAACAGCACGGATAGCACTCCAGTTAGCCCCAGCATCCATGCATTGCGCAGGCGCCTATGTAGCCGCATTGCTGCGATCAGATCGAATACGCCGGTGATCATCGCGTTTGCGCCAATGACGGCGACCAGCACGAGCGTGGTAATGCCTGGCACTAACGCGGCCATCACACCGGCGCCGATGCTGCAGATGCCGAGCAGCAAGGGCACCCACCAGCCGCCGTGCATCGCGCGGTAGCGGATGGCCGCGACAACGGCGACAATGCCGCCGACGATTGCGTAGGCGCTAAAGAGGGTGACGAGCAGTAGCAGAGTGAGACCGGGCCAGAATAGCGCCAGAGTGCCGAACAGCAGCGCTACCGTGCCACGCAGAATGAGCATCCACCAGGCGCGTCCAAGCAGTTCATCCATGTGGAACTCCAGGCTGTACCGTCAGGTGACGAACTTCAGTCTAGGCTCCGCGCTTCGGCGATTCTTTCACGTTTCTGCCGTGCGTTTCGCAATTCTGCGTTCATTCACGAGGCCTGCTGAATGGCATCCCAGATGCACCACAATAAGCCGATCCGTCTCCGCTTTTTTATAGCGGCTTGCCGTGAGGCGTTCTAACATGAACTTGTGCCGCGCACGGTCTGGCATTAGCGTGATCATTGTTGGCGGTGACCCAGATCGAAGCCGCCGTCGTCAAGCCGCTGATCCTGCCGGTGGCGCGGTTCTGCAGGATCACGCCGGCGCCGAGAAAGCCGATGCCTGTAATGACGCCTTGAATCGCACGGCTAACGTCGCTGCGGTCGGTGAAACTTTGCAGTTCGAAGGCACGATTTTCAATATCGGTACACTTCAACTACTTACGACAGTTCGGGGTCGTAGATCACCGTCTTCGGCAACACACGCAGGCCGCGTCCCATACCTTTCAGACCGTCCTCGGTCAGGCCATAGATCGGTGGCATCTCTGGGTCTGCATACGTGGCCGGGATCGCGATGATCGGTAGGCTCGATTCGAGCGCGATCTCCTTACGAATGCCAAGTCCGGTCGACGTTCCCAGATCGCGGACGCGCGAGCGGTGCGCATGACATGCCGTTTCGCGAACCTGAGCGCGTCGTACGCTGCGCAATATCCGGCATAAGCGTTAGCCTGCAGAATGCCTACGGGGGTAATGGGATTGCTTTGCTTCTGCCCATATTACAAATCCGCCTTAAGCGGCCTTGAATTCGACGTAAGCTTAACTATGCGACGAGGCAAGGAGGAGACTGCTGCTTATCATGAAGCAAGCAACAAGATCGACCCCAGATCACGGGTTACGCTGCCAACCGATGAATGTCGCTTTCACCAGTGGCGGGCTGAATTCGGTGCAGGAATTTCGGCTCGTTATACCGACGGGTAGCACTGTTGTGCAGGCTGCGAGCTGCGACGACCTTGGAATGAGTCAATCCATCCTGATAAGTGCACCATTTGTCGCAGTTATTCATGGGGGGGCGCAGTTGGCTGCGATCACTGAAAACGATCGCAAGGGATGGGTTATCGCACTCAAACCGGACGTACTTGGGCAGGTCTCGCAAGAGGCGTTTGGCACGGTCCCGAAATGGTCCAAGTCCTGCGATCCGTTCCTGCGCGAGGCCGCCGATACATTGGGCGCCTTGCATAATGCAGATCTCATCGACGCTGCCTGCGCCGACGCTTTTGCCGATGTCATCTCGGTGCACATCGCTCTCCGCTACGGGCACTGTGCTGGCGCGGTCGAGCCGGACATGCCTCTTACGCGTCAAATGCTGACTCGCATTCAAGCTTTCGTTCATGAGAACATAGCCGATACCATTTCGGTCGAGCAACTCGCAGTTCTGGTGCACATGAGCGCATCAAACTTTGCACGCGTTTTCAAAACAGCGACAGGTAACCCGCCCCATCTGTACGTGACACTCGAACGCGTGAAATTTGCCAGGACGATGTTGTGCGAGGAGACCCTTCCCCTGGTTGACGTTGGCGCGCGCGCGGGGTTTCAGACTCAGCAGCATTTCACCGACGTGTTTCATCGATATACCGGTGTGACACCGCGCGCCTTCCGACTTGCTCACCGGAACGTCGGTAGCTGATTCACTTGGCGAAGTCGCGAGCAAAATGACTGACCTTGCCCCCGTTTGACGAATCCCGTAGCTGGGGGAATTATGCGGGCTCAGCTTTGCCGAGCCGCGAACCTGTCAGTAATCGATGGTGATGCGGTTGTCGACCCGCATCACACCGGGGGCAAGCCATGCGACCCGCTCGGCCTCCTCGCGCTCGGCCCATGAGCGGACCGTGCCGCGCAGGATAACCTTATTGCCTTCGGCCTCCACCGTGATGTGCTCTGCGTCGACTTCCGCGTTGCGCTTGAACGCGTCCTCGATCTTGCGCTTGAGGTCCTCGGGTTTGACCCTCGGCTTGATCTCGATCTCGTTCGTCACGCCGGTTACGCCGCTCGCCCGCAGCGCTGTGTCGGCCGCGCGGCGACGCTGGTAGTCCCATTCGACTTCGCCCTTCAGCGTCACGTGTCCTTCCCTGACGATCGCCTTGATGGTGTCCGCCGCATAAGGCAGCTCGGCCTTCAGTTGGGCAATGATCTCGCGCACGATCTCCGGATCGGGCGGCTTGTTAATCAGAGGCAATCGCACCTCCACATCGTTTGCGACCCCCCTCACGCCGCGCACACGCGTCGCGTCCTCTTCGGCCTTGCGCCTTTGCCGGAAGCTGCGCGTGAAACCGGACAATGTGACCGCACCGTCCTTGACCGCAACTCCGATATCTGATGGATCGATGTCCGGATCCCACTCCAGTTCGTACTCCACGTCTCGCTTGATGTCTTCGTCGGTTCTCATCGCTGCTCCTCGTCGGATTGTTAATGGACTGACGCGCGCACGCGGGGCCACGCCCAGCGCCACACGCATCCGTCCACGGTAGGGCGTGCCGGGCCAATTTTCTTCCGTACCCCTGCGCAGTTTTTGCGGAATGTTGCCGTACGTTCACATCTGAAAGCCGCGCAGCAGAAGCGCAGGGATCCGACACGTCTTGCAGGAATGGGGAAGAAGTGCAACCGGCAAGAACCTAGTCTTGATGTCATCGTCATCGCGTCAATGGCCCCGTCAGCGTCCCAAGATACCCGCCGGGCGGGACATGCAAGGTCGGCCGGCACCGCGGCTGCTTTGGGGTGCGGTCGACCGGCTTGCGCACGGCGCTTAGCAGGAATTCAACCGTCTTGCCGCGGAAAGGTTTCGGCTTATTTCCCAGAGAAAAAGGAGTAAATCGATGAGCGATCTAGTCGTTGTAAGCTTCAAAGGCGAAGAGACGGCCGACCAGGTGTTGACCAAACTCCACCAGATGCAAAAGGAACACCTGATCGACCTTGAAGATGCCTGCGTCGTGGTCCGTAGCGCGAAGGGCAAGGTACACCTCAAGCAAACCGTCGATCTCGTCAAGATCGGCGCGCTGGGTGGCGCGGCTTGGGGTGGTCTGTTTGGTGCGCTGGTCGGGCTGTTGCTGCTCAATCCGCTCGTCGGGCTGGCAACAGGCATGGCCGTCGGCGCTGGCACGGGCGCGTTGTCGGGGGCGCTCTCGGACTATGGAATCGATGACGATTTCATGCGTTCGACGGGCCGGAACATTGAGCCGGGTTCGTCGGCGCTCTTCATCCTCGTGCGTCGCGTGAATTTCGACAAGGTCCTGCCAGAGCTGAAGCCTTTCGGCGGAAAGCTACTCAAGACGTCTTTTACGAACGATCAGGAGGAACGCTTGAAGAAGGCGCTAGAGAGCTTGAACAGCAGTGGCACGACAGCATGAGCACCCCTGCGCTGCATCAGGGTTGTGATGTTGAATTCTGTTGAAGTTCGCATTTTGGCCGGATCGACATTCCGAAAATTGATGCGGATTATTCCGTATGGACGCTGGTCACATCGACGCGCAGTTCGACATGGGAGAGGGCTCACGCCTAAACTTCCGAAGACTGATACGACCGCATCTGAAGGCCGGGAAATCTCAACCCAGCAGTTGCGCGAACTGAGCATGCTGTAGCGGACGCTTCGTCACTGGATGTGCTTCCTGGGGCAACGAAGTCGTTGAGAACACCGGCGCACGCATCTCCTGCTTCGCGCACGCGCCGATCTCTCGCGCCACCCGGCAGATCAGCGACGTCGATTTGGATGTCGTCGACGCCGCGATTTTCGATCTGCGTGATGAAGGTGGTGATCTCCGCCCAATGACCGCGATTGCATGCACGCAACGCCGCTAAAATAGCTAAATTCCGCTGCTTCCCTTATGGAGCGCAACATGACAAAGGAAAGTCGCGTCGATATCCGGAAATCGAAAGTCGAGGCGCAGGAAGCGCCGATGACTCTGGACGAACAACTCGACGAAGCGCTCGGAGAGACCTTTCCTGCGAGCGATCCAATTGCCGTTCACCCCGAGCCCGAACAACCCGCGAAGAAGTAAGCATCAGTTGACGTCGGTACTGGAACGCAACAGAGCAAGCTTCTCGACGCGGACGTTGGATGTCTGCTCCCGAGAACGCGTGATGTCCATGGTGGGTCGCCTATCGCTGACCACAACCGGCGGAATTAGCCGTTGCAAGCGGAGACGTGTCGAACGTTCTTGCTCAGCAAGCGGCGCCCTTGCACCGCTGATGGCACAGCGGTAGCGAAAATTCATGAAGCACCGCGATAAAGAATCCGAATGTGGTTGACGTAACCCGTTGAATTTATTGTCGCCAGCAATCCTCTACTGTCCCGCCAAACTATAAATGAGCCATTTACAATGCGGGGATGAATCCGAAGGCTTACCAATCCAATAGTTTACCCGCTCCCGACGCAGCCGCGCTCGCCCAGTCGGACGCGCTGGTCCAGCAGATTCGCGCGGAGATCGACTCGGCCGGCGGCTGGCTGCCGTTCGAGCGCTACATGGAGCGCGCGCTGTACGCGCCCGGCCTCGGCTATTACAGCGGCGGCGCGGTCAAATTCGGCCGCCGCGCCGAAGACGGCAGTGACTTCGTCACGGCGCCGGAACTGTCGCCGCTCTTCGCCGCGACGCTCGCACGGCCGATCGCTCAGGCACTCGAAATGAGCGGCACGCGGCACGTAATGGAATTCGGCGGCGGCACGGGCAAGCTCGCCGCCGGTCTGCTCAACGCACTCGAAGCACTCGGCGCGCCGTTCGAACGCTATTCGATCGTCGAACTGTCCGGCGAACTGCGCGAACGGCAGCGGCAGACCATCGAGGCCGGCGCGCCCGCGCTCGCCGCACGCGTGCA
>DASXXR010000552.1:0-9380 GCA_036502945.1 Paraburkholderia sp.
CCGCGTCCAGCCGCGCGAGCTGCACGAGCACGAGCAGCGCGGCGGTCACCATCAGCTTGTCGGCGACCGGATCGAGGAACGCGCCGAACGCCGACGTCTGGTTCCATTTGCGCGCGAGGTAGCCGTCGAACCAGTCGGTCAACGCCGCCAGGATGAAGATCACCCCCGCTGCGACATTGCGATGCACGGGGCTCATCATCATGTCGGGCAGATAAAACACGCCCACGACGAGCGGAATCAGCACGATCCGCAGCCACGTCAGAAAAATCGGGAAATTGAACGGCATGGGCGGCGACAGGGTTCTGAAAAGAGAGTAGCAATTGTGCCGGTTAGACGGACCTGCCACAAGCAAACGCCCAGCAGGCAAGGCCAACGGCCGGCAATCCGTTGGCGGACGTCCCGTCAGGCGGTCACGGCGCGGGTACAACACATACAACGCAAATGCGGCACGAACAAGACAAGTGTATAGATCGCCGAATTCAATCGAAATAGCCAGGTGAAACAGCCAGGTGCCGCGTCAATGCAATTGCCGGTAAATCTGTTCCGCGAGCGCGCGCGAAATGCCCTCCACGCTCGCGAGATCGTCGATACTCGCCGCCACCACGCCGCGCAGCCCGCCGAAGCGCGCCAGCAGCCGCTGACGGCGTTTCGCGCCAACGCCTTCCAGCTCTTCGAGCCGCGACGTCTGCCGCGTTTTGGCGCGCTTCGCGCGCATGCCGGTAATCGCGAAGCGATGCGCTTCGTCGCGAATCTGCGCGACGAGCATCAGCGCCGCGCTTTCCTTGCCGAGCTCCAGCGCCGCGCGGCCGTCGGCGAAAACCAGTGTTTCGAGGCCGACCTTGCGCCCCTCGCCTTTCGCCACACCGACCAGCATCCCGAGATCGAGCCCCAGTTCGTTGAACACCTGACGCGCGATTTCGACCTGCCCCTTGCCGCCGTCGATTAACACGATGTTCGGCAACGTGCCGCCGGCCGCGACGGGTTCCGCCGAATCGGGCGTGACGAGCGGGTCCGCGGCGGCTTCGGGCTGCAGCGTCGCGGCTTCGTCGGCGGCGTTGGCTGCGGCCTGCGCGACCATCTTTTCGTAACGGCGCGTGAGCACCTGGCGCATCGCCGCGTAGTCGTCGCCGGGCGTGATGCCGGTGATGTTGTAGCGCCGGTATTCCGACGACTGCATCTTGTGATGGTGATACACGACGCACGAAGCCTGCGTCGCTTCGCCCATCGTATGGCTAATGTCGAAGCACTCGATGCGCAGATGCGCGAGATCTTCGCATTCGAGGCTCAATGTGTCCGTGAGCGCGCGCGTGCGAGCCTGTTGCGAGCCCTGCTCGGACAGCAGACGTGCGAGCGCAAGCCGCGCGTTCTGCCCGGCCATCGTCAGCCATGCACGCTTTTGCCCTTGCGGCTGGCGCAGCACAGTCACTTTATGGCCGGCCTGCTCGATCAGCAGGTCGACCAGTTCGCGGCTCGACGGCGCATGGCTCACGACGAGCACCGGCGGCACCCGGTTGCCGAGGTAGTGCTGCGCGATGAACGCTTCGAGCACTTCGGATTCGATGCTGGGCGCGCGCGAACGGTGAGCGGTATTGGATGCGTCGGTTGCGTCAGATGCGTCGGCGATATCGGTGTCGTCGCCGGTTTCGTCCGTGGCTTGCGGCTCGGGGTCTGCGTCGGCCAGCTCAGCGGATGCGGAATTGAACGCGTCGGCCTCGGCGGCCGCGCCGGCCGGCATCTGCGACACATCCAGCTCACCCCGTTCCTCCGACGTCTCCACCCCAAGCGCAGCCAGTTCATCGTCGGCGTCTGCCGCGTCGAGGCCGCCTTCGTC
Organism: Paraburkholderia sp.; assembly: GCA_036502945.1. GTDB lineage: Bacteria > Pseudomonadota > Gammaproteobacteria > Burkholderiales > Burkholderiaceae > Paraburkholderia. Next base: position 1,832 of record DASXXR010000552.1, read on the forward strand.
GACGGTCAGCGCACTTTCGACATGCGCCGGAAAATACGCCTTATCGCCGAGATGCCGCCCGCCGCGCACCATCGCCAGATTCACGCACACGCGCCCGCCCAGCGCGACTACCGCCAGAATGTCGACGTCGCTATCGCCGCCCACTTCGATCGCCTGCTGATGCAGCACCGTCGACAGCGAGCTCATCTGGTTACGCACCGCCGCCGCCTGTTCGAACTTCAGCTCGGCCGCGAACGCGTGCATCTTCGTCTCAAGCTCCTTCATCACTTCCGACTGCCGGCCGAGCAGAAAGCGCGACGCATTCGACACGTCGCGCGCGTAGTCCTCCTCGCTGATCGCGCCGACGCACGGCGCCGTGCAGCGGCCGATCTGATGCAGCAGGCACGGCCGCGTGCGGTTGCTGTACACCGAGTCCTCGCAGGTGCGCAGCTGGAACACGCGCTGCAGGATCTGAATGCTTTCGCGCACGGCCCACGCGCTCGGGAACGGTCCGAAGTACTGGTTCTTCTTGTCGACGGAGCCGCGGTAGTACGCCATGCGCGGGTACCGATGGCCCGTCAGCTTCAGGTATGGATACGACTTGTCGTCGCGAAACAGGATGTTGTAGCGCGGCGCAAGCGCCTTGATCAGATTGTTTTCGAGCAGCAGCGCCTCGGCCTCGGAACGAGTCGCCGTCGTTTCGATGCGCGCAATGCGGGTCACCATCATCGCGATGCGCGGCGAAAGCAGCGTCTTCGTGAAGTAGCTCGACACGCGTTTTTTCAGGTCGCGCGCCTTGCCGACGTACAGCACGGCACCGTGCGCATCGTAATAGCGATAGACGCCGGGCAGATGTGGCAATTGCGCGAGCACCTTTTTCGGCTCGAAGACTTCGGGGGCGTCGGAAGCGTCGGAGTGGGTCATGCAGGATCGGGCTGGGCGCCGCGCGCGGCGGTCTAAGGAATGTGAAGAACGTCGGAATGAACAAACGACAACAAGGAACAACGATAAGGAACGACGAAATGAACGACTGCTTTAGAATCGCCAGTTTAGAACATTCCGCCCGCGTTCGATTCACAGACGCCGCCATCATGTCATCCGCTTCCCGTTCACGTCCGTCCGCGGCGCCGGCCACACTGACTGCGCCGGCCGGCCCGCAGAATGCGGCCATCGCGTGCGACATCTTCTGCGCGGTGATCGACAACTTCGGCGATATCGGCGTTTGCTGGCGCCTCGCACGGCAACTCGCGGCCGAGCACGGCTGGCAGGTGCGCGTTTTCGCCGACGATCTGCATGCGTTCCAGAAGCTCTGCCCGGCCGTCGATGCCGGCCTCTCGCGCCAGACGGTAAGCGGGATCGTCGTCGAACACTGGCATGAACCGGCGCACGCAGGCGAGACGCTCGAAGTGGCGGACGTCGTAGTCGAGGCATTCGGGTGTGAGCTGCCGTCTGTGTACGTTGCGGCAATGGCGCGGCGTGCACGCACGCCCGTGTGGCTGAACCTCGAATACCTGAGTGCCGAAGACTGGGTCGCCGATTTTCATCTGCGGCCGTCGCCGCACCCGCGGCACCCGCTACTGAAGACATTTTTCTTCCCGGGTCTCGGCGCCGGCACCGGCGGCGTGTTGAAGGAACGCAATCTGGACGGCGAACGCGCCGCCTTCGAAGCATCGCAGACGGCGCGCGCCGCATGGTGGCGCGACACGGCCGGTGCGCCGCCGCCCGGTAGCGACACGACCGTGATTTCGCTATTCGCGTACGAGAACCCGGCCGTCGACGTGTTGCTGGAACAATGGCGCGACGGCAGCGATCCGATCGTGCTGCTTGTCCCCGAAGGCCGAATCTCAGGCGCCCTCGCGCGGTTTTTCGGCCTGCCTTCGTTTGCGGCCGGCTCGCACGCGCAACGCGGCAGCCTGCACGCGCACGCGCTCGCCTTCACCGATCAGCCCGGCTACGATCGCCTGCTATGGGCAAGCGACATCAACTTCGTGCGTGGCGAAGATTCATTTGTGCGGGCGCAGTGGGCTGCGCGGCCGTTCGTGTGGCACATCTATCCGCAGGCCGACGACGCGCATCTGCCGAAACTCGACGCCGCGCTGGCTCACTATGCGGGCCCGCTGGCGCCCCCCGCGCTCGCCGCGCTGGCCCGCTTCTGGCACGCGTGGAACGGCGCGGGCACACCTGACTGGGCCGATTTTCTGCACTACCGCGCGTTGTTCGACGCACGCTCCGCGCAATGGGCAAGCGAACTGGCGTCGGTCGGCGATCTAGCTGGAAATCTGGCGGGATTTGCAAAAAGTCAGCTAAAATAAGCGGTTATCCCACCGCATGCCGATATAAAGCCGGCGTAAAAGTGCGGCGCACAGCGTAAATGCTGCTGTGCGGCTAACGCCGTGCAGCTGTGTGACTAACGCCGGGCGCGGCGAAGACAGGGAAGCAAAAAAGCAGGCACAGCGCATAACGGACCTGCGGGACCTGCAGGACCTGCGGGCTCCACGGGCCACGGGGGTCACAGCGCCCTCTCAAGCCGTACGCCGCCAAAGCAACGTTGAAGCACCTTATTTCGTACAGGACAGTTTTATGATGAAGATCGCTCAAGAACTCCGCACCGGCAATGTCGTGATGGTCGGCAACGACGCGATGGTCGTGCAGAAGGCCGAATACAACAAGTCGGGCCGCAACTCCGCCGTCGTCAAGATGAAATTCAAGAACCTGCTGACGGGCGCGGGCATGGAAACGGTCTACCGGGCCGATGACAAATTCGACGTCGTCGTGCTGGACCGCAAGGAAGTGACCTACTCGTACTTCGCCGACCCGATGTACGTGTTCATGGATTCCGATTACAACCAGTTCGAAGTCGAAGCCGACATGATGGGCGACGCACTGCACTACCTGGAAGACGGCATGGCCTGCGCAGTCGTTTTCTACAACGAAAAGGCCATCTCGGTCGAGCTGCCGACCACGCTGATCCGCGAGATCATTTACACGGAACCGGCGGTAAAGGGCGACACGTCGTCGGGCAAAGTGCTGAAGAACGCGAAGCTGAACACCGGCTTCGAGCTGCAAGTGCCGCTCTTCTGCAGCATCGGCGACAAGATCGAAATCGATACGCGTACGCACGAGTATCGTAGCCGCGCGTAAGCGAAGCGAAGGCTTCGCTCGCGAAGCCCGCCGCATGCGGCGGGCGTTCCACGAAAGCGCCCAATTTGGGCGCTTTTTCTTTTTTCCATGACCGTGTATGGTAGTGGAAAACTTTACCGGAATTTGATGCAAATTTGCGTAGGCTGACGTGGCTGCGGTCGCCCGTCGATACGTCAGGTCATTGATTCTGCAGAATATTGCATGATTGGCACGCTCCCTGCTTCGCATCTGTAATGATGCCGCTATGGCTTCGATTAAACAGGGAGGCGGGCGATGAACCACGATATTGCTGAAGGCAAGTGGAAGCAGATGATCGGCAAGGCGAAGACGGCGTGGGGCGAACTGACCGACGACGAACTAACGAAAGCCGAAGGCCGCGCCGACAAGCTGGCGGGTCTGATTCAAGAGCGTTACGGCAAGACTCGCGACGAAGCGTTGCGGGAAGTGCGTCGTTTCTTCGACGCGAACCGCGACTACTAGGTCGACGTTGTACGTGTAACGGCGAAGCAGGTGAACGCGCGTCCAACCGGAACCAGCGGTTCCTTGTCTGGACGCCGCCACCGAAGCGCTACCGCCCATAGGGATGTGCGCAGCAGCGGTGACATGCAAAGCAGGTAGGGCCCATGAGGGCTGATTGAACAACAGGATAGCAACACAACATGCATCGAGCCGCCGTACCGGCTACCGAGCCGCGCCACGCAACCGCCGCCGCGCCCGCGCGCGACAGCGGCCGTGGCGCAGGCGGTCGCGGAACGGCGCCCGATCAGCAGCACCGGCCCGACATAGCGCCCGCCTGCGTGCCCGATGTATCGGCACTGCTCCGCGGGTTTCCGTCCATTTGAAAAATTGCGCCCGTTATGCCACACGCCCTGATTGTCGAAGACGATCCCAATAGTCTGTCGGGTCTGTCAGCGATCCTCGCTGCGGACGGCTTCTCCGTCGACACCGCCATCACGCTCGCCGAAGCGCGCGCGGCGCTGACACGCTTCATCCCGGACGTCGTACTGGTCGATCTGAATCTGCCGGACGGCAGCGGACTCGATCTGCTGCAGCACTTGCCGGCGCAGCCACCCGGCGGCGCGCTGCCGGTGATCGTAATGACCGGCAACGCGACGGTCGAAAGCGCGATCGAGGGTCTGCGCCACGGCATCTGGGACTACCTGCTGAAACCGGTCAACATTCCGCGCCTGCGCAGCCTGCTCGCGCGCATTCCGCGCCCGTACGAGCTGACCGAAGAAGTGCAGACGTTGCGCGCGAAGCTACGCCAGATGGGCTGCTTCGGCCCGATGATCGGCAGGAGCGGCGCGATCCAGCACATCTACGACACGATCGAACACGTCGCGCCGACCGAGGCCGCCGTGCTGATTTCCGGCGAGACCGGCACTGGCAAGGAAGTCGCTGCGCGTACGCTGCATGAGATGAGCCGGCGCCGCAAAGGTCCGTTCATCGCGTTCGATTGCCGAGCCGCAGCGGCCGTGTCCGGCGGGCGCCCGCTCGACAGCCTGCTGTTCGGCCACGAACGCGGCGCGTTCAGCGGCGCCGAGCAACGCGAGCCGGGCCTCTTCGAACAGGCGAGCGGCGGCACGCTCTTCATCGACGAAATTGCGCTGCTGCCGCGCACGCAGCAGGAAGCGCTGCTGCGTGCGCTCGACTCGCAGACGTTTATCCGGGTCGGTGGCACGAATCAGGTGGTCACGGATTTCCGGCTGATCGCGTCGACGCGCAAGGCGCCGCGCGCAGCGGTCGGCGACGGCTCGCTGCATGAAGACCTGGGCTTGCGCCTCGAAGCCGCTGCGCTGTCGCTGCCGCCGCTGCGCGAGCGCGGCGACGACCCGGCGCTCTTCGCCGAATCGCTCGTCGACGAACTGAACCGCGAAGCGAATGCGCGCGGCGTCGCCGATGCGACCAAACTGATCGCACCGAACTTTATCCGCGAATGTCTCGCGTATGAATGGCCGGGCAACGTGCGTGAGTTGCAGGAACGCGTGCGGCGCGCCTACCAGGCTTCCGGCGACGTGCTCGAAACGCTGCGCGCGGATGAAACACACGGCATCGGCGGACGCGATCTGAACGGCGGGCGCGTGCAGGTGACGGTCGGCACACCGCTTGCCGACGTCGAAGAAATGTTGATTCGCGCGACGCTCGACGCAGTGGGCGGCACGCGGCACCGCGCCGCGTCGCTGTTGGGCATCAGCCCGAAGACGCTGTACAACAAGCTGCAACGCATGCGGATGAATTGATCCGCAGACTGGGCCGAAGCGGGGGGCGAAATAGGAGCCCAGGCGGGGGCTCAAGCGGGGGCTCAAGCGGGGGCTCAAGCGGAAGCCAGGCCCGGGCTGAACCGCGCGCGGCGCGCCCGGCGCGGTTCAGCGAATCGTCAAGAAAAGGCGCTGCGCAATAATGCCTGCGCCTGTCGATACTGCGGCTCGGTAACCAGCTTGCTCCACTTGAGCGCCTTGCCGCGCGGCCGCATCCGCTTGATGCGCCGGCGCGATTCCTTCGACGCTTTGAAACGCAGCGCGTCGAGCACCTTGCCCGCCTCTTCCGGCTGATTGCAGATCAGCACCATGTCGCAGCCGGCTTCCAGCGCGGCGGTCGCGGCCTCGGCCAGGCTGCCGCCCTGACGCGCCGCTTCCATCGACAGATCGTCGCTGAAAATCGCGCCCTCGAAGCCCAGTTGGCCGCGCAGAATCTGCTTGAGCCACACGCGCGAAAAACCGGCCGGCTTCGCATCGACCCGCGGATAGATCACATGCGCCGGAATCACCGATGCCAGCGCCAAGCCAAGCCAGTCATACGGCGCGACATCGTCGGCAAGGATCTCATCGAGCGCGCGTTCGTCGACCGGCACCGCGACATGCGAATCCGCCTGCGCGAAGCCGTGCCCCGGAAAGTGCTTGCCGCAGTTCGCCATGCCGGCGAGCGCGAGCCCGTGATTCAGGCTTTTCGCGAGCAGTGCGACGACGCGCGGATCGCGATGGAACGAACGGTCGCCGATCACCTGCGACTGGCCGTAGTTCAAGTCGAGAACCGGCGTGAAGCTCATGTCGATGCCGCACGCACGCAGTTCGGCCGCGAGGATGTAGCCGACCGCAGTCGTCACCTGTGTCGCGTGCAGCACATCGCTGTCCCACAGTGCGCCGAGCTCGCCCATCGCGGGCAGTACCGTAAAGCCGTCGGTGCGAAAACGCTGCACGCGGCCGCCTTCGTGATCGACGGCAATCAACAGGTCTTCACGGATGTCGCGGATCGCATCGGTGAGCGCGGTCAATTGAGCGCGGCTTTCGAAGTGGCGCGCAAACAGGATCACACCGCCCGTCATCGGATGGGCGAGGCGCCGCTCGTCGGCGGCGCTGAGCGTCTTGCCGGCCACGTCGAGCATGACGGGTCCTGGAGAGGTTTTCATCGAACTCCGCTGGAAGGATGGGTGAAGCAGGTAAGGTTGGAATAGCTGGAAAATTGGAACGCGCCGCGCGAAGGATCACGCGGCCGGCAAATCGCCGCTTTCCGCGATGACGAACGACACCGCATAGTCCCGTTCGTCGCTCAACGTCACGCGCGCTGTGATGCCGCGCGCGGCGAGCCATTCGGCCAGTTCCCCCGACGCGACCACATACGGCCTGCCGCCCGGTTCGTTGAGCGTCTGCAGCGCGCGCCACGTCATCGGCCAATGCATACCGAGACCGATCGCTTTCGAAAATGCCTCTTTCACGGAGAACCGCGTGGCCAGAAACGCGAGGCCGCGCGCCGCCGAGCGCGCGTTGCGCGCGTGATAGACGCGCAGTTCGTCGGAGCCGAGCACTTTTTCCGCGAAGCGGCCGCCGGTACGTTCCATCACCGCTGCGACGCGGCTTACCTGAACGACGTCGGTGCCAATGCCGTAGATCGCCATGATGCGGCCTCGCTACGCTTACGCGCGTACCGCCGCGACACGCGCGGCCACCATGATCGCCTTCATCTCGCGCACGGCGTTGTCCCAGCCGGCGAAGATTGCATGCGCAACGATCGCGTGGCCGATGTTCAGTTCGGTAATGCCTTCGATCGCCGCGATCTGCTGCACGTTCGTATAGTGCAGCCCGTGGCCGGCGTTGACCTTGAGCCCAAGCGACAAACCCAGTTCGACACCGCGCACGACGCGCTCGTACTCGCGTTGCTGCGCGGCCGGGTCATGCGCTTCGGCGTAACGGCCCGTGTGCAGTTCGATCACCGGCGCGCCCGCTTCATGCGCGGCGCGGATCTGCGCGTCTTCCGCATCGATGAAAAGCGACACGCGCGAACCCGCGTCGGCCAGTTGCGTGCACGCGGCGCGCACCGCGTCGAAGCTGCCCACGACATCGAGACCGCCTTCGGTCGTCAGTTCCTCGCGCTTCTCCGGCACGAGACAGACGTCATGCGGACGCACGTCGCACGCGATGTCGAGCATCTCCTG
>DASXXR010000553.1:0-6007 GCA_036502945.1 Paraburkholderia sp.
CGTGCACAACCTGTGGCAGCCGGTGCCGCGCGAATTCGACGACTATATTTCGCGGCCCAAGCCGAACGGTTACAAGTCGCTGCATACGGTCGTGATCGGCGACGACGGGCGCGCGTTCGAAGTGCAGATCCGTACGCAGGAAATGCATCAGTTCGCCGAGTACGGCATTGCCGCGCACTGGCGCTACAAGGAAGCGGGCGCACGTGGTTACAGCGGCCAGTTCAGTGCGGACGAGAAGTACGACGAGAAGATCGCGTGGCTGAGGCAGCTGCTTGCCTGGAAAGAGGACGTGTCCGAAGGCGAACACGGCGGCAACGGTGATGGCGGCGGTGACGGCGATGGCGGTGCGGACAAGGAGCGCGGCGTGCGCCAGCCGTGGCAGCATCTGCGCGACGCGACGCTCGATGACGACCACATCTACACGCTCACGCCGCAGGCACGGGTGATCTCGCTGCCGCAAGGCTCGACGCCGCTCGACTTCGCGTATCACCTGCATAGCGACCTCGGGCATCGCTGCCGCGGCGCGCGCGTCGACGGTGCAATGGTGCCGCTCAACACGCCGCTGCAAAACGGGCAGACCGTCGAGATCGTTGCGGTGAAGGAGGGCGGGCCGTCGCGCGACTGGCTCAATCCGCAACTCGGCTACCTGCATAGCAACCGCGCGCGGCAAAAGGTGCGGGTGTGGTTCAACGCCATCGACGCGCAGGAGAACATCGCGAACGGCCGCGCGATGGTCGAAAAGACGCTGCAGCGCGAAGGCAGGACGTCGGTCAATCTCGATCAGCTCGCGGCGAAGCTCGGCTTCAAGGCGCCGGAAGAGTTGTATTCGGTGGTCGGCAAGGAGGAATTCAGCCTGCGTCTGATCGAGCAGGCATTGAGCGACGCGCCGCCCGCCGAGCCCGAAGTCGAAGTGCCCGAGCAGTTCGAGAAGCGCAGCAGCGGCGCGAGCGTCGCGCATGGGGCATCGACGGGTGTGCTTGTGGTCGGCGTCGACGCGCTGTTGACGCAGCTCGCGCGCTGCTGTCGCCCTGCGCCGCCGGACGATATCGCAGGTTTCGTGACGCGCGGCAAGGGCATGTCGGTTCATCGCAGCGATTGCCCGACGTTCATGCGAATGGCCGCGCGCGCGCCCGAACGCGTGCTGCAGACCACCTGGTCCGCCGATGTGATGAGCGGGCGAGGGCAGTCGGTGTATCCGGTCGATCTCGCGATCGAAGCGAGCGATCGGCAAGGTCTGTTGCGCGATATCTCCGAAGTGTTCGCGCGCGAGAAGATGAATGTCATCGGTGTGAAGACGCAATCGCGCCGCAACGCCGCTTACATGTTGTTCACGGTCGAGGTGTCGAACGCGACGCAAATTCATCGCGCTTGCACGCTGCTTGGCGAAGTGACGGGCGTGGTTCGCGCGTCGCGCAAGGCATGACAGCATCGCGAAAAAATGACCGCGTTTTTCGATGTCGCCGCATAAAAATGCTTGCCAACACCCTGAGCGCTCCATATAATCTCGTTTCTCTTTAGGCTCGTAGCTCAGCTGGTTAGAGCACCACCTTGACATGGTGGGGGTCGTTGGTTCGAGTCCAATCGAGCCTACCAACGGAAACGAAACGCCGCGAATCTTGGCTTCGCTGGGGTTTCAAAACGCAAGAAGCGCTACTACGGCGATTATGGCGATTATGGTTATGACACCGCGAACGTTGACCGAAACGACTTCGGAACGACGCTAGTCGAGGACCTCTTTCGCCCTTGCGATTTTGCTGAAAAGTGAATGCGGCCCCTCGAAAGCGGGGCCGCATTTTTTTTGCCTTTTTTCATTCATCGCGTTGTTGTATCTGCCGCCGGCCGGTTGGCATCACGGAGAACAAAATGGTTTCGATACGTCTGCCTGATGGCTCTGTTCGACAGTACGATCACCCCGTGACGGTCGCCGAAGTGGCGGCATCGATCGGCCCCGGTCTTGCCAAGGCTGCGTTAGGCGGCAAGATCGACGGCGAGCTGGTGGACACGTCCGCGTTGATCGACCGCGATGTGTCGCTCGCGATCGTCACGGACAAAGACGCCGACGGTCTCGACATCATTCGCCACTCCACGGCACACCTGCTCGCCTACGCGGTGAAAGACCTGTTCCCCGAAGCGCAGGTGACGATCGGGCCGGTGATCGACAACGGCTTTTATTACGACTTCGCGTACAGCCGCCCCTTCACGCCGGAAGATCTGGAAAAGATCGAAAAGCGCATGCAGGAACTCGTGAAGAAAGACGAGCCGGTGTCGCGCCGCGTCGTGTCGCGCGACGAGGCGGTTCAGTACTTCAAGAGCATCGGCGAAAAGTACAAGGCCGAGATCATCGAATCGATTCCCGCGAGCGACGAGATCAAGCTGTATTCGCACGGCGGCTTCACCGATCTGTGCCGCGGTCCGCACGTGCCGTCGACGGGCAAGCTGAAGGTCTTCAAGCTGATGAAGCTGGCCGGTGCGTACTGGCGCGGCGACGCGAAGAACGAGCAGCTGCAGCGCATTTACGGCACGGCGTGGACGAAGAAGGAAGACCAGGACGCCTACCTGCACATGCTCGAGGAAGCGGAGAAACGCGATCACCGCAAGCTCGCGAAGCAACTCGACCTGTTCCACATGCAGGACGAGTCGCCGGGCATGGTGTTCTGGCATCCGCGCGGCTGGACGATATGGCAGCAGGTCGAGCAATACATGCGCCGCCGCGTGAACGACGCCGGCTACCTCGAAATCAAGACGCCGATGATCATGGACCGCTCGCTGTGGGAGGCGTCCGGCCATTGGCAGAACTACCGCGAAAACATGTTCACGACGGAATCGGAAAAGCGCGATTACGCGATCAAGCCGATGAACTGTCCGGGGCATGTGCAGGTGTTCAATCACGGGCTGCGCTCGTATCGCGATTTGCCGCTGCGTTTCGCGGAATTCGGCTCTTGCCACCGCAATGAGGCGTCGGGTGCGCTGCATGGTCTGATGCGTGTACGCGGCTTTGTCCAGGACGATGCGCACATCTTCTGTACCGAAGACCAGTTCATCAGCGAATCGATCGCGTTCAATACGCTGGCGATGAGCGTATACAACGACTTCGGCTTTGATCAGATCGACATCAAACTGTCGCTGCGCCCGGACGCGCGTGCCGGCACGGACGAAACGTGGGACCGCGCCGAACAGGGTCTGCGCGAAGCGCTGACGGCGTGCGGCGTGACGTGGGAAGAGCTGCCGGGCGAAGGTGCGTTTTACGGGCCGAAGGTCGAATACCACATCAAGGATGCGCTCGGCCGTTCGTGGCAGTGCGGCACGCTGCAACTCGACATGGTGCTGCCGGAGCGCCTCGGCGCCGAATATGTGGCCGAAGACAACAGCCGCCGCCGGCCGATCATGCTGCACCGGGCAATTGTCGGATCAATGGAGCGCTTTCTCGGCATTCTGATCGAGCACCATGCTGGTGCAATGCCCGCGTGGCTTGCGCCGCTGCAGGTTGTGGTAATGAATATTGCGGAAAGCCAGGCCGAATATGCGAAAAATCTTGCCCAATCGTTGCAAAAACAAGGGGTTAGAGTCGAGGCCGATTTGCGCAACGAGAAAATAAGCTATAAAATACGCGAGCACACGCTGCAGAAGGTCCCGTATCTCCTGGTAGTCGGCGACAAAGAGCGTGATGCACAAACGGTAGCCGTGCGTGCCCGTGGCGGCGTCGATCTGGGCGTAATGCCGGTCGATGCATTCAGTGAACGTCTGCGTCAGGATGTGCAGTCGTTCAAATAAACCACCTGGCAGCGCGGCTCATTTTTTTCACATTTAGAGGAAACGTAACATCGCTACTGACAAGTCGTCGCATCGCATCAACGGTGAAATTACTGCACCTGAGGTGCGTCTGGTCGGAATCGAAAACGAACCGCTCGGCATTGTAAAACTCGCTGACGCGTTCCGGATGTCGGAACAGCAGGACGTAGACCTGGTCGAAATCGCTCCGCAAGCAGTCCCGCCGGTTTGCCGGTTGATGGACTACGGCAAGTTCAAGTACCAGGAAGCGAAAAAACAGCACGAAGCCAAGCTGAAGCAGAAGGTCATCCAGGTTAAGGAAGTAAAATTCCGCCCGGGTACCGATGATGGCGACTACAACGTCAAGCTGCGCAATCTCGTTCGCTTCCTCGAAGACGGCGACAAGACGAAAATCACGTTGCGTTTCCGTGGCCGCGAAATGGCTCACCAGGAGATCGGTATGCGTATGCTAGAACGCCTGCGCACCGACCTCGACGAAGTCGGTCAGGTTGAGCAGATGCCGAAGATGGAAGGGCGCCAGATGATCATGGTGCTGGCCCCGAAGAAAAAGAAGTAAGCACGCGCAGGTCGCGCATCGGGTGATGCGCGTTGCGAATGCCGCAGTTGACTGTGAAACCGGTTGTGAACGGATTGTGAATTAATGGCGCTTCGCCCGAATGAACCTGGCGAGGCGCGGCAAGATTTCGGAACGGTGCCCGCGCTTTGTTGTTGAGTCGTATGTCCGCGGGTGCGTGGTCCGAAAAGCAGTGGCCAATGCTGGAGGCCAGCTGCATACCAAGTGGAGTGGGTTTCGAAGGGCGGATGAATGGCTGTCAAGGCCGACCGCACACCCATATCCATCAAATAATGGAGTTGTTTGTCATGCCTAAGTTGAAGACCAAGAAGAGTGCTGCGAAGCGCTTCGTGGTGCGTCCGGGCGGTACCGTCAAGCGCGGTCAAGCCTTCAAGCGCCACATTCTTACCAAGAAGTCCACTAAGAATAAGCGTCACTTGCGCGGTTCTACGTCTGTTCATTTAAGCAACATGAGCTCCGTACGCGCCATGCTGCCGTTCGCCTAACCCTTAACCGACACTCATAGGAGCGCATCATGCCTCGAGTAAAACGTGGGGTTACCGCACGGGCCCGTCACAAGAAGATGATCAGGCTGGCCAAGGGATACCGCGGCCGCCGCAATAACGTCTATCGCATCGCCAAGCAGGCGGTTATGCGCGCAGGCCAGTACGCCTACCGCGATCGCCGCAACAAGAAACGTGTGTTCCGCGCACTGTGGATCACACGTATCAACGCGGCGGTGCGTCTGCACGACATGACATACAGCGTGTTCATCAACGGCCTGAAGAAGGCGTCGATCGAACTGGACCGCAAGGTGCTGGCCGACATGGCTGTGCTCGACAAGGCTGCTTTTGCCGCGATCGTTCAGCAGGTGAAAGCCGCCGTTGCAGCCTGATTGCGCTTCTGGCGCCTACTACTGCATGGTTCGTTGCAGCGAACATCCGGTTGTCTCGGTGACGCTGCAACAAAAACGGGGCTCCTCACTGAGCCCCTTTTTTGTTGGTCGAGCCAGTTTTGCTTCAATTGAACACTGACGTTGAAAAGATGGAATCCATGGACTTGGACCAGATTGTCGCCGACGCGCAAAAAGCCTTCGAACATGCCACCGACGTCACCACGCTCGAGAACGAGAAAGCGCGCTTTCTCGGCAAGTCGGGCGCACTGACGGAACGGTTGAAGGGGCTCGGTAAGCTCGATCCCGAAGCGCGCAAAACCGAAGGCGCGCGGATCAACATCGTCAAGCAGCAGGTCGAAGCGGCGCTGACCGCGCGCCGTCAGGCACTCGCGGATGCGCTCCTGAACCAGCGTCTTGCCGCGGAGGCCATCGACGTCACGTTGCCTGGCCGCGGCCTCGGCGTCGGCAGCCTGCATCCGGTGATGCGCACGTGGGAACGCGTCGAGCAGATTTTCCATTCGATCGGATTCGATGTGGCCGACGGTCCCGAAATCGAAACCGACTGGTACAACTTCACCGCGCTGAACAGCCCGGAAAACCATCCGGCGCGTTCGATGCAGGACACGTTCTATGTGGACGGCAACGATGCCGACGGCCGCCCATTGCTTTTGCGCACGCATACGAGCCCGATGCAGGTTCGCTACGCGCGCACCCACACGCCGCCGATCAAGGTGATCGTGCCGGGCCGCACGTATCGCGTCGACAGCGAC
>DASXXR010000554.1:0-1834 GCA_036502945.1 Paraburkholderia sp.
CGACTCCTGGAAGTGAAGGTCGTAATGGAATGACGCGTTGGCTTCGTTGAAGGTATCGCGGTCGTACTGGCGGCTGCTGAACAGGATCATACGCATTGACGTTTCCCCGGAAATCGAGTGCCGGCGCGCGTCCCACTGAGCGTTATGCGTGCCGGACAGCGTGCAGGTCCGGCAGTATCGCATCCTGCGGCGCCGGGTTGGCGGGCCCGCCCGGCTCAGCCGAGCGGGCGCAGCCGGCGTGCTGCAGCGTGTAGTCGACGAACGCGCGCGTCTTCGCAGGCAAATGCTGGCGGCGCGGATAGACGAGCGAAATCTGCGTTTGCGGATCGTCGATCGTGTAGTCGGCCAGGATGCGCTTCAATGTGCCCGCGTCGAGGTCGCCGGCGATCAGTTGCGCCGGGAGAATCGCTATGCCCATGCCGGCGAGCACGGCAAGCCGCACCATCGGCGCGCTGTTCACCGTGTAGGCCGGTGCGAGCGTGACGGTCCGCGCGCTGCCGTCGGCCCGCGCGAAATGCCACGCCGGGTTGCGTCGCGGCGACGGCAATGCGACGCAAGGATGTTGCGCGAGCTGTTCAGGACTGCGCACGTCGCCATGTTCGGCGAGATACGCGGGCGCCGCGCATGCAACCAGCGATTGCGTCTCGATCGGCATCCCGATCAGATCGAACTCGGGGTTCGCCGTTGCGAACGCGGTGACAATGCCGACGTCGTAGCCGTCGTCGACGAGACTGCCGAGTTGCTCGGCGAGCGTGAGCCGGATCTTGATCTTCGGGTATTGGCGCCGGAAGCCGTCGATGAGCGGCGTGAGCGTCTGCGGCGCCAGCGCGCCCCATGCGACGACCCGCAGCAGACCGCCCGGTTCGCGCTCGGTGCAGGCGACGGCGCTGTCGAGATGGTCGAGTTCTTCGAGCAGCCCGCGGCAACCTTCGAGGTAATGCGCGCCTGCTTCCGTCAACGACAGGTTGCGCGTGGTGCGGTTGATGAGACGCGCATGCAGATGCGCTTCGAGCGTCGCGATCGAGCGGGTCACGAGGGCGTTCGAGACATTGAGCTGCTGTGCGGCCTGTCGGAAGCTTTGGGTTTCGGCGACTCTGACGAACACCCGCATCGCGTAGATCTGGTTCATGAGATTGCGCCTCGAATGCGCGCGGTGCGGCCGCGCGGCGTTGGGCCGATGTCGCCCCGCGCGCCATGACGCGGATCCTGGGCGATATACGGGCGGCATACCATTGAATTACGAAACGGTTCTGGTATGGGTGCAATAGCGACTGCAGCTAAAAAATAATATTGACAGTCGTGCTCAATTACAATATTTATAAAAACGGCGCGACCATTTCGCGCTTGTAAAAAGTCCATTTGTCGTATCCGCGGAATTGAATTGATGGATTCCGCATAGTTCGATGGACAAAAAGGGCCGTGCGCCCGCGTCGCAGTTCCAGCGTTGTTCGACAACCTAGCGAGGAAGCGATGTCTGTCACCCAAGCCGACAGCGGCTGACCGCCGCATCTCGTAGAACTGCGCGACGCCCGTTTTCGTGGCGCATCGGCATTGCATATTAATGCCAGACCGATCGACACCGATGAAAACCGGTTGTAAACGCTCGCACTTTTTTTAAATTCAATCGTTAATTTGTGATTGGTTTTAACGAAATTACTTAAGAAGTCTGCTAAATCGATCTTTAATTCCTGGAAACGGAAAATGATCGCTGAATTGCTCAGGTCTCAGCCGGAAATTGCGTTATTCGTGAGCCTCGCGCTCGGATACTTCATTGGTTCATTCCGCATCGGGCCGATCCAGCTGGGCGGCGTGTGCGGCACGCTGATCGTTGCGC
>DASXXR010000555.1:0-1835 GCA_036502945.1 Paraburkholderia sp.
GGCGTTCTTCCCGGCCTGGGGCAAACAGCGGCTCTACAGCATGATCGCGAACCGGCCGGACTGGACGCTCTCGCGTCAGCGCCAGTGGGGCGTGCCCATGGCCTTCTTCGTCCACAAGGAAACTGGCGAACTGCATCCGCGTACGCCGGAATTGCTCGAAGAAGTCGCGCAACGGGTCGAGAAGGCCGGTATCGAAGCATGGCAATCGCTCGATCCGCGCGAGTTGCTCGGCGACGACGCGAACCTGTACGAAAAGAATCGCGACACGCTCGACGTGTGGTTCGATTCGGGCACCACGCACTGGCACGTGCTGCGCGGCTCGCACAAAGACGAACTGCAATTCCCGGCCGACCTGTATCTGGAAGGCTCGGACCAGCACCGCGGCTGGTTCCACTCGTCGCTGCTGACCGCGTCGATGCTCGACGGCCGCCCGCCCTACAACGCGCTTTTGACCCACGGCTTCACCGTCGACGGCGAAGGCCGCAAGATGAGCAAGTCGCTCGGCAACGGCATCGATCCGCATGAAGTGGCGAACCGTCTCGGCGCGGAAATCATCCGCCTGTGGATCGCGTCGACCGATTACTCGGGCGAACTGGCGATCTCCGAAGAAATCCTGAAGCGCGTCACCGAAGGCTATCGCCGCATCCGCAACACGCTGCGCTTCCTGCTCGCGAATCTGTCGGACTTCGACTTCGCGCAACACGCGCGTCCGGTGGAAGACTGGCTCGAGATCGACCGCTACGCGGTGGCGCTGTCGGCGAACCTGCAAAACGACATCCTCTCGCACTACGAGAAGTACGAGTTCCACCCGGTGGTCGCGAAGCTGCAGACGTTCTGCTCGGAAGACCTGGGCGGCTTCTATCTGGACGTGCTGAAAGACCGCCTGTACACCACCGCGGCGGACTCCGTCGCACGCCGTTCGGCACAGACCGCGCTGTATCACATCGCGCACGGTCTGCTGCGTCTGATGGCGCCGTTCCTGTCGTTCACCGCGGAAGAAGCGTGGACGGTGTTCCAGCCGGACAACGAAACGATCTTCACCGAGACCTATCACGCGTTCCCGGCCGTGCCGGACGCGGGCGTTCTGCTCGACAAATGGACGCTGTTGCGTGCCGCGCGCAGCGACGTGACGAAGGCGCTGGAAGAAGCGCGCGTTGCGAATCTGATCGGCTCGTCGCTGCAGGCGGAAGTCGAAATCCGCGCGAGCGGCGCGCGTTACGACGCGCTCGCGAGCCTCGACGACGACCTGAAGTTCGTGCTGATCACATCGGCCGCGAACGTCGTGAAGGTCGATAGCGAAGCGGAAGAAAGCGTCGAAGTCATCGCCTCGAAGTACCTGAAGTGCGAACGCTGCTGGCACTATCGCGCGGACGTCGGCGCGAACGCGGAGCACCCCACGCTGTGCGGCCGCTGCTTCAGCAACCTGTTCGGCAACGGCGAAACAAGGAGCGCGGCATAATGGCGAGAACCATGTCGAAAACGTCCACCGGAAGCAGTTCGCTGGCGCCCTGGCTGGGCATCGCGCTGATCGTCATCCTGTTCGACCAGTTGACGAAAATCGCGGTCCAGAAGGTGTTCGCCTACGGTGTTCCGCATGAGGTCACGCCGTTTTTCAACCTGGTACTCGTGTACAACCGCGGCGCGGCATTCAGCTTCCTCGCGATGGCGGGCGGCTGGCAGCGTTGGGCGTTCACCGCGCTCGGCGTGGTAGCCGCTTTGGTGATCTGCTATCTGCTCAAGCGTCATAGCGGGCAGAAAATGTTCTGCACGGCGCTCTCGCTGATTCTGGGCGGCGCGCTCGGCAATGTGATCGACCGGCTCGCGTATGGCCACGT
>DASXXR010000556.1:0-4628 GCA_036502945.1 Paraburkholderia sp.
TCGAGCCGGCCGACCGAGCCGAGCATACGCATGGTGAGTTGGGTGCCCGGCATTTCCATCGAGAACACCGCCACCGGCAAACCGTACTCGACCGCGACGTATTCGCCGATGTTCATCGATAACGCCGTCTTGCCCATCGAAGGGCGCCCCGCGACGATGATCAGTTCGCCGCCGTGCATGCCGGAGGTCATCCGGTCGAGGTCGACGAAGCCGGTTGGCGTGCCGGTGACGTCGCTCGGATTCGCAGTGTGATAAAGCGTATCGATCCGCTCGACGACCTGCGTCAGCAGCGGACCGATTTCGAGGAAGCCCTGCGTGCCGCGCGCACCGTCTTCGGCGATCGAAAACACCTTCGATTCCGCTTCGTCGAGCAGTTGGCGGACTTCCTTGCCTTGCGGATTGAATGCATCGGCTGAAATTTCGTCGGCGACCGACACGAGCCGGCGCAGCACCGCCCGATCGCGCACGATTTCGGCATAGCGGCGAATATTTGCCGCGCTCGGCGTGTTTTGCGCGAGCGCATTCAGATACGCAAGGCCGCCGACCTCCTCCGCCTTGCCCGACGTGCCGAGCGCCTCGAACACCGTGACGACGTCGGCCGGCCGTGTCGCCGCGATCAGCTTGCCGATGTGCTGGAAGATGAGCCGGTGGTCGTAGCGGTAGAAATCGCTTTGCGACAGAAAATCGGCGATCCGGTCCCATGCGGCGTTGTCGAGCAGCAGGCCGCCCAGCACCGACTGCTCGGCCTCGATCGAATGCGGCGGGACTTTCAGCGACTCGAGTTGGGGATCATTCGACGGTGCGTTCATGGGGAAGGATTATCGGGCAAATACGGGCGGCGGCAAAGACAACTCGCCGACGGCGGCGATAAAAAAGGCAGGGGCCGCGGTTCGGTTACCCGACCCCGGCCCCTGCCCTTACGCCATCAACAACCTGGCGACTCCTGCGCGATGCTTCGGCGTGCGCTAAAACGTACGCCAGGCGCGCGTTTTAGCCATGCTCGCCCAGCACCGAGATCGTCACGTCGACCAGCACGTCCGTATGCAGCGAAATCTGCACCGAATGATCGCCGACCATCTTCAGCGGACCTTCCGGCAGGCGCACTTGCGCCTTTTCGACAGGGAAGCCTTGCTTCACCAGCACTGCAGCGATGTCGCCGTTCGTCACCGAACCGAACAGACGACCGTCGACGCCTGCTTTCTGCCCGATCTGGACCGTGAGGCCGGCGAGCTTTTCGCCTTGCGCCTGAGCGGCCGCCAGTTTTTCACCGGCGATCTTTTCGAGTTCCGCGCGGCGGACTTCGAATTCGGCGATCGCTTCCTTCGTTGCGCGCCGAGCGCGCTTGTTCGGGATCAGGAAGTTACGTGCGTAACCGTCCTTGACCTTGACGATGTCCCCGAGGTTACCCAGGTTGATGACTTTTTCTAGAAGAATGATTTGCATTCGGATGCTCCTTGTGGCGCCGCCGGGTTAGGACTTGTGCTGGTCGGTGTAGGGCATCAGCGCGAGGAAACGCGCGCGCTTGATGGCCGTATCCAACTGGCGTTGATAGTGCGACTTCGTACCCGTGAGACGCGCCGGCGTGATCTTGCCGTTCTCGCCGATGAAGTCCTTCAGCGTTTCAATGTCTTTGTAGTCGATCTGGTCGACGCCGGCTGCCGTGAAGCGGCAGAACTTCTTGCGCTTGAAAAGCGGATTTTGCTGCTGACGACGCTTGTCGAATTTCTTACCTGTCGGGCGGGGCATGTTCAGTCCTTTCCAATGTCCTGCAATTCTGTGATGTGAAACACCAGCGTTCTCGCGTTGCGGCTTTTCTTCGCCAGGAAGCCGGTGAAGAGCGTTTCGACGCCCATCGCACAGCGTTCCAGCTTGCCACTCGCCTCACCGGCCGCCACCGCGGGCATCGTCAGTTCGATCTGCCGGGCGATGCCCGCTTCGACGACTTCCGTACGGTGTTGCAACGTGCAGCCTGCTATCGGAACGCCGGCGGGGGTGTACCGCACCGTTTCGCGTTCGACGACGCTAGCCGTAAGTTGCAGCCGGTTCATTGCGTCCTGATTGAAGGTAACGCTGAGAAAAACGCGACGCGTGAAAAAACTGGTGGCTTAAAAAAGTGTCTTAAGCCTGCGCTTCGGACGGTTGCGTAGCAGCCGCCTTCTTGGCTTCTTCGCGCTGCACTTCCTTCATCATCGGCGACGGGCCGGCTTCGGCCTTCTTCAGCTTGACGATCAGGTGGCGCAGCACGGCGTCGTTGAACTTGAACGCGTGTTCCAGCTCGTCGAGCGTGGTCTGGTCGCATTCGATGTTCATGCAGACGTAGTGAGCCTTCGCGAGTTTCTCGATCATGTAGGCCAGCTGACGGCGGCCCCAGTCTTCGATGCGGTGGACCTGGCCACCGTGCGACGTGATCGTGGACTTGTACCGGTCGATCATGGCGGGCACTTGCTCGCTCTGATCGGGGTGCACGATAAAGACGATTTCGTAGTGACGCATACACACTCCTTGTGCTGACTTTTGGATAGAAGCCACCCGGGCGTCGGAACCGGTGTGGCAAGTGAGAAGCCCGAAACTATAACCTGAATGGGGTCGGCCTGCAAGCTTAATACGACGATTGAAGGACGGATTCGGCCTTGTTTTCAAAGGCTTACTGCGTGTGCCGGGTCGCTTTCGCGCGGTTCGCCCGCTGTTTTCACAGGCCAAGGGCGCGAAATCGGGCTGTCATCCGCCGGCTTGCAGCCGCGCGCGCAGCGCCGCTTCGAGCGACGTCAGCGATTCCGGCGCTGCGTCCGTCACCGCCCACCACATCATGCCGTCGTCGCGCCAGCGCGCCACCGCGTAGCCGTCGTGGACGATCGACGGGCCGGGCTTGCCGGCGGCCGGATCGGTATCGGGGAGCACATAGACGTCGATCACGTGCTTGCGGTGCAGATACGTGAGCACGGCGACCCGCCGGTGTCCGACGTAGTCGAGCCGGCCGCCCGCGAGCGGGAAGCCGCTCGCAGCCAGATCCACGACCGGCGGCGCGTAGTCGATCCGGCCGTTGAACCACGGCTTCACCGTGTGCTGGTCGGACGACACCACGTCGAGATCGCGCCCCGAAAGCTGGGCGCGCACGTGACTCGAAACCAGTTCGTCGACGAACACCGCCGGCTCGGCGGAACGGCGCAGGGTCAATGTCACACCCGCCGCCACCACCGCGCATATCAGAAGCGCCAGTGCGCCGCCACGCCATCCCGCGCCCATGGGCCACGCGAGCGGGATCGCACCCGCGCGACGGCCGCGTGGTGCCGCGCGATCCTGCGGCACGCCGCGCACGAAGTCGAGCCAGCGAAAGCGCGGCTTTTCATGCGGCCTTTCGAGTGGTCTGTCATGCGGCTCGTCATGCTGGCTGCCACGCCGCTGCCCGGCCTGCTGGTCCGCCTCGCCGGCGGCCCGCGTGGCCGGCAACGAACCGACGATGCGCGCACGCAACGCATCCGGCGCGCGATGATAGCCCGCTGCGCGCACCACGGCGCCGAGCGCGCGAACCGCGTCGCTATCGCGCTGGCACGCCGCGCAGCCCTCGATATGCTGCTGCAGCTCGCGAGCATCGGGCGGCGACAGTTCCCGGTCGACGTTCGCATCGAGAAGCGGGCGGGCGTCGTTACAGTCCATCTGAAGTCTCCTGAGCAATACCGCCCGGCGCATTGCCGGGGTTGCGCGCGGGGGCACAGGCGAGTTTGGGTCGTGTGCGACCGGTGTCGGGTTGCGGGTCGCCCGTATGCGCCCCTGAATGCGCCCCTGAATGTGCGGCCGAACGCGCACCTGATTGCGCGGCCGCGGCCCCGCTGCCGCGCGTCTGCAACGCGCCAAGCGCCGCCGCGAGCCTGCGCCGCCCGCGCGCGAGCCGCGACATCACCGTGCCCACCGGCACGTCGGCGATCGCCGCAATCTCGCGGTAACTCAACTCTTCGAGTTCGCGCAACACCAGCACCTCGCGATACTCGACCGGCAACTGCCCGAGCGCGTCGTGCACGCGCTGCGCGTCTTCATCGCGAATCATCAGTGTCTCGGGATCCGCGGCGACGCCGCTCCAGCCTTCGAACGAGGTGTCGTCGAGGTTCTCGTCGAACTCGACCGTGGCGCCCGCCGACGCCCGCCGTTTCCATTCGGTGTACCAGGTGCGCCGCACAATGGTCAGCAGCCACGGACGCGCGTTGTCGCCGTGAAACTTGTCGAAGAAGCGAAACGCGCGAATGTAGGCATCCTGCACGATGTCGTCGGCATCGTTCGGACTGCCCGATAGCCAGCGCGCAAGGTTATACGCCGCATCGAGATGCGGCAGCGCCATCTGCTGAAACCGTTCGCTGCGCGCAGCGGCGTCACTGTCCGTGTCACTCACCGGAGCCCTCCAGGCTGTACGGCTGCAATACCGGGTAGACGTCGAGTTTATTCCCGCGCCGCGCGCCCGGTCACAAAAATAAACCCGGAATAAAAGTCGCGGCTGCCCGGTTCGACACGCAGAACCCCACCTCGCGAGGAGCGATCATGCACACCACCGTTGGCAAACTGAAACGCCGCGATTTCCTGCGCCTCGCGGCGCTCGGCGGCGCGGCGTTCGCGTCGGCGCTGCCCGGCTTCACATACGG
>DASXXR010000557.1:0-16783 GCA_036502945.1 Paraburkholderia sp.
ACTGATGCCGCGCGGCACCCAGGAAGCGTTTCTCGCGCTGCCGCCTGTGGAGTGCCTGCCGATGGAAGGCGACGTGCTGTTCCTCGGCCCCGCGGGCAAGCAACAGCCTTTCATCGTCGCGGAACGCCAGTATCACCACGACGGCGATGCCGACTGGACGATCGTCCTGATTCTCGACGTCCCGCAAGCCGCGCACTGATCTTACGCAGCACGGCGGCGCAAGACGCGCCGCCCACTCAAGCGATTCAACCGATTCAACCGATCTTCGACAGCACGCGGATTTCCGCGTGCTCGATCCAGTCCGCCGACGCTTTCCGGTAAGCCGCGATATGCGCAGACTGCGCGTGAGCCGCGAGCGCCTCCTCGCTGTCCCAACGCTCGAAAAAGACAAATCGCCTCGGCTCGCGCAGATCGCGGTGCAAATCGTATTGCAACGCGCCGCGCTCGTTGCGCGACGGCCCGACAATTCCTTCCACCGCTTCACGCAGTTGTTCGTCATGCCCCGGTTTGGCCACCGAGATTGCCACTACCGCGATTTCGGCCATTGCCCGTCTCTCCCTTTTATTTAAAAACCAGCAGCATACCCCCGCGTCGAAACCTCGCGCAGCGATATCGTTTAGGCAACGCATGGTTGACTAAACCAGAACTCTTTCTCCGGTCTGTGATTACCCGAACATTCGCGTAGCATGTGACCTGCTAGACTGGTTCGGGCAAATTAGCTGGAATCGGAGTCGAGCGTGGCCAGCATCGTTCCGATCGCCTCCGGCACTGCTTTGCACGCCTTCCCAAAGCCTTGACCGATTGCCCGCCTCCTCTGCCGGGCCTGATCACGCGCCGCACGCTGCATAGGACACTTTGCCGCCATGCCAACCGTCGACGATACGACGCTCACGGGCCTTTTGCAGCACATGGTGCTGGATGAGACCGGCTGGGCCGCGCCGTGGCGCACGCTCACCCTGCGCAGCGTCTTTCAGCCCGTGGTGTCGATTACGCATCAGCGCATCGTAGGTTACGAGGCATTGTTGCGCGCCTTCGATCCGATCGGCCATCCGATTTCCCCTGCTGTGCTCTTTTCCGGCACCCGCTCCACGTCGGATGCGCGCGCGCTGGACCGGCTCGCCCGCTGCCTGCACGTGTCGAACTTCATGGAACAGGGCATCGACAGCGGCTGGCTGTTCCTGAACACGCGGCCGCAGGTCTTCGAGACCGGCTGGCCCCAGCGCCCGTTCATCGACGAACTGTCGCAACATTTCGGACTGCCGCAGGAGCGCGTCGTGATCGAGGTGCTCGAGCAGCCCGCCGACGACGAATCCGCTGTGGCGAGCATGCTCGCCGCATCGCAGCCGCGTGACTTCCTGATCGCGATCGACGACTTCGGCACCGGTTTTTCGAACTTCGATCGCATCTGGCGTTTCCGGCCCGACATCGTGAAGCTCGACCGTTCGCTGGTCGCCCGCGCGGGCCGGCGCGACGGCGACCACGCGCTGATCAACCATCTGATCACGATGCTTCACCAGTCCGGCACGATGGTGCTGGCCGAAGGCGTCGAAACGGAAGACGAACTGATGACGCTGATGCAAGCCGACGTCGATTTCGTGCAAGGCTTCTGGTTCGGCCAGCCGAAGCCGTCGATCAAGGCAGCGAGCGCGCGGGTTCCTGAGTTGATCGAACAGATGTGGCGCCTCTTCGCCGACTACGAAGGCACGCACGCACGCTATCTGCGTCCGGAGTTCGAGGGATTTACCGAAGCGGTGCTGGCGGGTGCGCAACTGTTCACTGCAACGGGCGATCTGAACCAGGCCGCGGAGCCGGTATTCAGGATCGCGGACGCGCGCCGCGTGTTCCTGCTCAACGAACACGGCGAGCAAACGCAGCCGTCGATGACCGCGCGCGACACGCCGCCGCCGTCGCCGCGCCTCGCGCCGCTCTTTCCCGACACGCGCAACAACTGGTCACGCCGCGCGTACTTCAAGCACGCGCTCGCGGCGCCAGGACGTGTCGCAATGATGGGGCCGCACTGTTCGCTGACCGACGGCGAGGACTGCTACACCGCGGCGGTGGCTGTCGAACGCGAAGGCACGCTGAACGTGTTTTGCGTCGACTTTCTGCCGGGCAAGAACCGTGAGCGGTTGCGTTGAGCGGCGGTGGCCTGCTCACTCCGCGGCGAACCTGCGCCGCCCCGATTTGGTTTCGCCGCGTTTCGATTTGCTTTCGAGCCGGCGGTGGTTCGACGCTCGCGTCGGTTTGGTCGCGACGCGCGACTTGCGGGTCGCGCTGACGCTCGCAATCAGATCGTCGAGCCGCGCAAGCGCCGCCGCGCGATTCATCTCCTGCGTGCGGTACTCCTGCGCCTTGATGATCACGATGCCGTCGCGCGTCAGCCGATGGTCGGACAGCCCAAGCAAGCGCATCTTCAGCACCTCGGGCAGCGACGACGCGCGCACATCGAAGCGCAGGTGAATCGCGCTCGACACCTTGTTGACGTTCTGCCCGCCCGCACCTTGCGCGCGGACGGCGGTCAACTCGATTTCGTTCGGCGGGATCGCGTAACGGCCGGTCATGATGGAATACGCATTGAATGACAGGACGCCAGTCTACACAGACATTCCGCCGCGTTGCATCCGGATCGCTCAGTCATGCCGGTCGTCCGGCGTGCCGCCCAACGCTTGCGCGATGCGCGCGGCAAGACCCGAATCGCGCGCGGTCGGCGTCGCGACCGCGCGGGCCAGCACCGCCCGCGAACCGATCACCTCGACGCGCTGCCGTGCGCGCGTAATCGCCGTATAGACAAGCTCGCGCGACAAGACCCTGCTGAACGCCGACGGCAACATCAATACCGCGTGTTCAAACTCGGAGCCTTGCGACTTGTGCACGGTCAACGCGAAAGCAGTATCGTGCGGCGGCAGCGCGGCGGGCGACACGGCGCGCAGGCCGCCGTCGCCCGTGCGGAAATAGACACGCAATGCGCCATGGGCGCCGCCCGCGCCCGGCAGTGCAATGCCGATATCGCCGTTGAACAGACCCAGTGCGTAGTCGTTGCGGGTGACCATGACGGGCCGCCCCGCAAACCAGTGCGCGCCCACCGCCAGCGGAACGCGCGCGGCCCTGCGCACCTGCGCGGCCATCGCCGCGTTCATCTGATCGACGCCGCGCGGGCCCGAACGCGTCGCGCACAGAATACGGAAGCGATTGAGCGCGTCGAACAGCGGCAATGGATCCGGCACGGGTTCGGCAAGTGCCGCGGCGAGTGCACCGGCATACGGCGCAAAGCCTTCCGCGAGCCGCTCGAGCGTACGCGCGCCTGGCGCCGCGTGCGCGTCTTCGTAAAACGCCGCGGCGCACGGCTCGGCGGGGTCGACGCTCAGCACAGCAAGCGCTTCGTCGGCGTCGCCGCGGCGGATCGCCAACGACAATTGGCCGATTGCCGAATCGAGCCCGAAACGATAATTGCGCTCAAGCCAAACGACGCAGTCCGCAAGCGGGTTGAGCGCCGGCTCGCGTGTGGATGCGGTGGCAAAGAGATCGTCGTGCAGCGGTTGGGCGAGGCTGTGCGGTGCGGGCTCTTCCATGGGCTCTTGTGCGAACGCTCGCGCCATCTCAGGCGAGGACTGAGGTGCGCTCTCATCCATGCGCTCGTCGTCGGACTCCGCCGGCGACGCTTCGCCTCCGCCGTCTGCAAGCCAGGCCGGCGGCTCGATCTCATCGGTGACGAAGCTCCACGCTTCATCCGGCTTTGCTCGCGCGACAGGTTCGCGATCCGCACGCGGCAGCGCCGCGGCCAATCGACCCGACGCGACGCCGAGCGATGCCGCGATCCGGTCGATGCCCGCCGCACTGAACACCGGACGCGCGCTCAGTTCAGCGAAAACCGCGCCGGCCTCGACGGCCGCCAGCTGGTCTTTGTCGCCGAGCATGACGAGATGCGTCTGCGGCGCGACCGCGTCGAGCAGATGCGCGGCCATCGCGACGTCGATCATCGATGCTTCGTCGATGACGATCACGTCGTACGGCAACGGATTGTCCCGATGATGACGGAACCGCCCGCCCGGCGCCGAACCGAGCAGCCGATGCAGCGTATAGGAAGTTTGCGGCAGCCGCGCGGCCAGCTCCTTCGGCAGCGCGCCCGCGCGTGCGAGCAGCGCCTCCTGCATCCGTTGCGCGGCCTTGCCGGTAGGCGCTGCCAGCGCGATGCGCAAGTCGGCGCGCGCATCGAGCAGACAGGCCAGCACGCCGACGACAGTCGTCGTCTTGCCGGTGCCGGGGCCACCGCTGACGATCGTCAGACGCCCGGACAACGCCAGCACCGCCGCGACGCGCTGCCAGTCGACATCGTCACCCGGCGCGGGACCGAAGTAGCGTAGCAACCGTTCATGCAGCGCGTGCGGCGCGAGCGCCGCTTGCTCGATGCGATCGGCACCGCTTCCTGCGCTGCCGATGCGGGACGCAGATACGGACGCCGCCATCCGCTCATCCGGCCTTGCCGCTCGCGCATGCGCAACCAGTGCATGCGCGAGACGGCGCTCGTAATCGTAATAGCGAGCGAGATAAAGCCGCCCTTGCGCATCGATGACCAGCGGCCGCAGTGCCGCAGCCGGCTGCGCGCCATCGCACGCGATGCCGCTTTCCATCAAGGCTGCGCGAACCCCGTCGCGAGCCGCGCCGTAACGATGCGCGAGCGCGGCAAGCGGCACGCACACGTGACCTTCGGCGGTCGCACGGCTCGCGGCGAACGCCGCGCGCGCCGCCCAGCGCGCACTCTCCACCGATGCGCCGCCGCGCCGCGCCAGCACGCCGATCCTGCGTGCGAATCCCGTGGCGAGCGCAGCGCTGAAGTCCGCGGGCGCGGGCACGTTGACCTCGATATTGGCCAGTTGCTGATCGAAGGTGCTCATGCGGCGCCTCCGTCCATCAACGCGTCGAGCGCGCTCACGAGGTCGGCGTGAGGCTGCCGCGCATGCACGCCCGCCGTCCCGCCCGGATGTCGCCATGCGGGACGCACGCCGCGCACGAACAGATACAGATATCCGCCGATGTGCGTGTCGTACGCATAGCCGGCCACGCGCGTGCGCAGATAGCGATGCAGCGCCACCGTGTAGAGCAACGCTTGCAGGTGATACGCGTGAGACGCCATCGCCGCTTCCATTGAAGACGCGCCGTAGTCCGCGGCGGTGTCGCCGAGATGATTCGACTTCCAGTCGACGATCCAGAAACGTCCGTCATGCTCGACGATCATGTCGATGAATCCTTTGACGAAGCCGCGCAACGCGCCGGCCTCCAGCGCGACGTCGGGATAACCGTGCGCGACCAGCAGCGTGCGCAGCGCAGCGAAATCCAGCGATGCCGCCGAAAACAGGAACTCGAGTTCGTTCAGCCGTCGCGCCGGGTTCAATCCGGAAAGCGTCATGCCGGGCACGAGTTCGGCCGCGACGACATCCGCGAGCAGGTTGTGCATCATGGCCGGCAAGCGCGGCGCCAATTCGGCGGCGGCCGGCGCCGGCCGCTCGCGTAACGCCGTTTCGATCGCTTGCGGCCACGTCGTCCGGTTGGAGAAATCGGCCAGTTCGAACATCCGGTGCAGACACTCGCCGGCGGCCGCACCGCGGGGGAACGCGAGGATATCGTCGGCAGCGCAAGCGTGGCCTTGCAGTTGCAGCAACGGCGAGCGCGGTCCGTCGAGCGCATTCGCAGCGGGAACGAGGTCCGCAATCTCGTCATGGTCGGGCCGGGTCTCTTCTGTGGGCGTGAACGCGTGATCGGTCCGCCCTCCTGCCGCGATCAGCCCGCTGAAACTCGCCATCCGCCATGTATCGCGTAACGAACGTCGATGGACCCGCGCCTGCAAACGCTCGCCAGCGCTCTGCATCGTCGCCAGGGGCGTGCGGCGCTCGACGGCCGGCAGCGGCTCGACCGCAATCGGACCGAGCGGACCGCCCGCCAGCGCGTGCCAGCGCTCGAAGAGCGCGCTGTCGTCGGGCGGCTCGGCAAGCCACTCGTCGAACCCGTGAGCGCCGCCCGCGACGAGCCAGTTCAACACGCTGCGGCGCGACTCCTTCGCCGAGCGCGACGCGAGGTACGTGCCCGCGACCAGATAACAGCGGTACACCGCGCGCGTCAGCGCCACATAGACGAGGCGCGCCCGTTCGGCCGCCTGCTCGCGGAGCGCCTGCCGGCTCGCGCGCCCGGCTTCTTCGTCGTCGCAGCCGTAGTGCAGCACCGCGGCGCCCGCCTCGTCGTGATATTCGCGCGCATCGGGCAAACCGGACGACGGCGGTTCGCGCAACCCGCCATCGTTCAGAAACGGACAGAACACGACCGCATACTCGAGTCCCTTCGACTTGTGCACGGTCACGATCTGCACGAGGTTACGGTCCGACTCGAGACGCAGTTGCGCCTCTTCGCCCGCGCCGCGCCCTTCCTGCGCGCGCTGTGCGGCAAGCCAGCGCAGCGTAGGCGCGATGCCGGGCTGGGTGGCCGCGCGCGCTTGCACGAGTTCAGCGAGATGCGTGACATTGGTGAGACGCCGCTCGCCGTCGGGCGTGGTGACGAGCCGTTGCGCGACCCGCAGCTCATGCATCAGCGTGCGCCACATCACGGCGAAGCCGCGTTCATGCCACAGCATCCGGTAGCGCGAAAAGCGTTCGACCCAGCTCATCGCATCGGCGGCCTGTGCAGGGTTGTCGGCGCCGGCCGTTGTATCCGCAACCTGTTCGAGTTGCCACAGCGCGGTGGCGTCGAGGCCGAACCAGTCGGTCGCGAGCGCGGCCCGCAAGCGCCGCAGATCGCCCGGCGTATCGACCGCGGCGAGCACGCGTTCGATCTGTTCGGCGTCGAGCGACTCGAACACCGAAGCCTGCGCCAGTTCCACACTGCCGACGCCCCACGCGGACAACACCCGTTTGATCAAGCTGCCTTGCCTATGGGTCTGCACGAGCACCGCGATATCGACGGGCGCAAGCGGCTTGTCGCCGACCGTCACGCTGCCCTCGCGCGCACCGCGCAGGAGCCGCGCGATTTCGGCGGCGCACGCTTCGCTCGCCGCGCGCTGCGCGTCGCGCTTCGTCAAGGTGGCGGCGCCTTGCGGCAACATCCAGATGCGGAAGTCGCCCGCTGCCGCCGCGCGATCGTTAAACGGGGGACGCTTGCGTTCACCTGCCCGCACCGGCTGATAATCGAGCCCGTCAAGCACGAACGCGCGATGGTTCGCTCCGAAAATGCGATTGCATGCTTCGACGATCGGCGCCGTCGACCGTTGATTGACCGCGAGCGTATAGCGCGCCGACGCCTGCGCGCGCGCGGCGAGATAGGTATGCAGATCCGCCGCGCGGAAGCTGTAGATCGCCTGCTTCGGATCGCCCACCAGAAAGAGCGGCCCGGCCGGTGCAAAGATCCGGTTGAAGATCGCGAACTGCAACGGATCGGTATCCTGGAACTCGTCGATCAGCGCGGCCGGATAACGTGCGCGCAATGCTTCGGCCAGCCAGGGATGCGTGTCGAGCGCGCGATACAGATTCGACAGCAGATCGTCGAACGACACGACCCGGCGCGTGCGCTTGCGTGCTGCGAGTTCGAGCGGCGCATGATCGAGCCAGGCCTGCACGAGCCCGAGCCAGCGCGCGCGCTGGGCCGCTTCGGCCGCGACGACGGCAGCCGCAAGCTCGTCGGCTATCGCAAAGAACGGATGCGCGGGTGGCTCGAACTTGACCTTCGTAGCCTTCGTCAAGGCCGCCGCAGTCAGCTTCAACGCGGCGCGGGGCGGCGGCGCATGGCAATCGTTCTGCGCGAAATATTCGCTCCACGCGGCGACCGCCGCGCTTACCGCATCCGGTTTATGCGACGTCTTGCTAAGACGCTCCTGCGCGTCGGCGAGCAGGCTGACGATCGCGTCACGCTCCGCTCGCCACATATCGCACGCAGCCTGAAAGCGTGCGGACGGATGCGTCTCCTCTTCGGCCGCGGCCGCTGCAGCGTCTGCGTTCGAGCTGCCCCAGCGCAAGTGCGCCAACGGCTTCTTGAGCCGCCGCGCAAGCTGTTCATCGAGCGATGCCGGTCCGGCCCGCTTCGTCACGAGCCACGCGGCAAACGCCGGATTGGCCGCTGCTGCGGGCTCGACCTGCTCGCGCCAGAAATCGGCAGCCAGTTCGAAGCGCAGCGCGGCATCGTCGGCTTCCATGTCGAACGCGAACGGCATCGCGGCGGCAAACGGCGCTTCCTGCAGCGCACGCTGACAGAACGCGTGAATCGTATGAATCGCGGCCTGGTCGAACGTGCGCAGCGCGCGGCGCACGCCTTTTCGCGCCGCCTCGATATCGATGCCACCGTCCTCCGACAGCGTCGTTTCGAAGAGCCGCGCAACGAACGGATCGCTACCGTCATCGCCGGTTTCGATCGCCCGCTCGACTTCGGCGAGCCGCCCGCGAATGCGCTCGTGCAATTCCGCCGTCGCCGCCTTCGTAAAAGTGACGACGAGAATCTGGTCTGCGCTGAAGTTTTTTTCGAGCAGCAGCCGCACATACAGCGCGCAGATGTTCCAGGTCTTGCCGGTGCCTGCCGACGCCTCGATCTGATTGACACCGTCGAGCGCACACGCGAATACATCGAGCTCCTGCGTGTCCGCCGTTGCGGGACCCAACGCTGCGCTGCTCATGATGCGCTCCGCAGATGCTGGACAAGCGGTTTGAACACGAGCGCGGCAAGCGTGCCGAACGGTTCGTCGAGCGTGAGCGGCGTGCCGCGCAACGCGATGCGCAATGCCGGGTCGTCCGATTCGCCGCGTACGCGGTCGTTGATCCATGCGCCCTGCGCGGCTGAATCGCCTTCGCTCGTTTTCGCCCACGCGCTCTTCGGGAAGAAGCGCAGCGGCAGCGAACGCCCCGCGCGGTACAGCGCAGCGAGCGGCGCGAGCTGATCGAGCGGCGCTTCGACAGGCGCGAGTTCAAACGATTCGCCGCTGCCGTGCCATACGGTGCGCCGCGGCCCCTGCGGCTGCACCGCGCAGTAGACGAGATGCGCGAGCCACGCGGACAGATAGTCGCGCGCGCTCGGCCTCGCGTAGCGGAAGATCACCTGGCCCGTTTCAGTCAGCAGATTCAACGTGCCGTGCAGTTGCAGCGGCGCTTCGGCGGTCTCGCGCAACGCGGCGTCATAGGGGCCGAAGAACGCGACGCCTTCGGCTTGCGGCCAGCGCGGCGCGAGATCGAGCACGAACGGCAGCCGCTGGACGCCGGCCGCGACTTCACGGCGCACGCTGTCCGCGAGTTGCCGCAGCGCTGCCAGTTCGCGCGCGCGCCACACTGCGCCGGTTGCGCCATTCGGCAGTTCGGGGCTCGCTTCAGCCACGCGGCGCACACGCTCGCTAACGCCGCCGTCGGTATCAGCAGCGTCAGCGAGCAGCACCGGCAACAGCCGGTCCGCCAGCGCGTCGCGGCCCGCGTAGTCGAGTTCGAACGGCTCCATGTCGAGCAGTTCGCCTTGCGCATCCGACAGCGCGATGCCAAGCCGGTCGCGCAGCAACGCGCGCGCCGGGTGGCGCCAGAAGCGCTGGAAATCGTCGAACGCGACGGGTGCGGCCGGCTCGGCCGGCAACGGTCGATCGAAGAACGGCGGCACTGCGCGGCGCTGCGGGGCGGCAAGCAGGCCGGCAAGTTCCGCGCGCTCGGCGTCGTAAGTAAAGAGGCCGCTTTGCGCAACGAAATAATCCGACGCGAACGGCTGCAGCGGATGATCGACGATAAACGCGCGCCGCGCTGCGTCGATTTCGGCAGGCGCCGCGTCTTCAGGCGACGACACGCGCGCGAGATGATCGAGCAATTCATCGACGAGCGCCGCCGGCGGCAGCGGCGCATTGTCGCGAATGCTCCTGCCCGTATACGCGATCAGCAGACGATCCTGCGCGGCAAGCAACAGGTCGAGGAACAGGTTGCGTTCGTCGTCGCGGCGCTGACGGTCGCCGGCTTTTCCGAACGCGGCCATCAGGTCGAATTCGTCGGCGCGCGCGAGACTCGGCAGCACGCCGTCGTCCATGCCGAGCAGACAGACAATCCGGAACGGCAAGCCGCGCAGACTCGTCAGCGACGAGAACGTCACGCTGCCCCACGGCACGCCGCCGCGCGCGGGGTCGTCCAGCGCCTCGGTCAGCGCGACGCGCACGACCGCTGCCGGCATCGGCACATCGGATGCCCCCGCCTCTATCGCGTCGCCCATTGCGCCGACCGCGTCGCGCAGCCCGGCCAGCGCATCCGCATGGTCGACACCGGAATCGAAACAGGCCGCGAGCGTGTCGAGCAGCAGCCGGCTCCAGCCGGCTGCCGTCTGTTCGACCGACGCGCGGCGCGCGAACGCGTCGATGTCGTCGACAAAGCGTGCCAGCCGGCCGAGCAGTTCCGCATCGGAGCCATCCGCCCCTTCAACCGGCAGCCACGCATCGACAGGTTCGCCGCCATCCGGCATCGCGTAGCCGAGAAAGAGCCTCGTCAACGCATCCGAAAACGTGTGGCGCGCCGTCGGTATCGCGGCATCGGCCGGCGCAATGGGCGTGAGGCCGCGCCGCGCGCCGGCCGCGGCGAGCCACTCCTGCACCGCTTCGAGCGCAACCGCGTCGATGCCGTAGCGCGCGGCGACCGCATCGACGCGCAGCCATTCGATCAGTTCCGGCGCGCCGACATTGCGCTCCGGCAACGCCAGCCAGTCGAGCAGCACGCGCGCGAGCGGATTCGCCTGCGACGGCGGCAAGCCGGTGATCCGATACGGAATGCGGCGCACCGGCGACTCGCCGCGGCCCGCCGCCGCGGTGCCGAATACGGCGTCGATCAGCGGCCCGGCCGTGCCGAGGTCGGGAAACGCGACCAGCACGTCGGACGGCTGCAAGTCGTCGAATTCGTCGAACCAGCCGAGCAGGCGGTCGTGCAGCACTTCCAGTTGCCGCGACAGGCTATGGCAAACGTGCACTTCAATGCCGCGTTCGGCCGGCCGGTCACCCAGGCCACCGCT
This sequence comes from Paraburkholderia sp., assembly GCA_036502945.1. GTDB lineage: Bacteria > Pseudomonadota > Gammaproteobacteria > Burkholderiales > Burkholderiaceae > Paraburkholderia. The sequence goes on from DASXXR010000557.1 coordinate 10,987, forward strand.
TGCCGCTTCCGGCTGCAGATCGAGCATGGCGTTCTGCACGGCTGCAAGCCAGGTGGGTGCGCGATTCGCCTCGAAGTGCGACGCCTCACCCGACGCCGCGCTTTCGGTCAACTCATGCAGCATGTGCAACTGCGCCTGCGTCTGTCGGCCCCATTCGGCGAGCAACGGATGACCGACTTCCTGATAGTCCAGCTGGCCTGCCGCATCGAGCGCTTCGACGCGCCGCACGCTCACGATGTCGAACCAGAACTCGCGGCACGGATTCATTACGTAGAGACGCACGTCGACCCAGCGAGACAGTTCGCGCAGCAAAGCGACATGCAGCGGCGGCATGGTCGGCAGTGCGAACACGCTGACCGATTCGGGCCATTCAGCTCTCGCAATTGCATCGAGATCGAGCAAGCGAACCTCGTCGAGAAACCGGTATGCGGGCGGCGTAGCGGCGCCGGCGGGAGGCGCTTCGCCCGCCACTTCGACTAGCAACGCGCGCCACAGCGCGGCCTGCCAGTGTTCGTCTTCGCGCACGGCTTCGCTCGCGCCGACGAGACGCGGGCCGCTTTCGCGAGCGGCCGTCGCAACACCCGCCTCGGTCAGACCGTTTGCGAAAATCGAGCCGCCCTGCTGCCATTGCAGCAACCATTCGGGACGATAGGTCAGATAGTGATCGAACACCGTGGCGACGCGCCGTGCGAGTTCGTAGCGCATCGGCGCATCGGCCGCGTCGAGATACGTGCGCAGGCGCGGCGACGCGTTCCACCGCGCATTGCGTTGCGCGTCGCCGAACAGCCGATAGCAGCGCCACACGAGCCGGTCGGGCGCGAACGGCGAATGCACCGGCACCGGAATCACGCCGCCGATCTGCGCCCATAACCATTGCGCGAGATAACGAAAGCCGACGTTCGCGCACACGCCCTGACGGGCCGCAATGTCCAGTTCGAGACGCCGCCGCACCGCCGCGCTGGGCACAATGACGGGCTGTTCGGTCCATGGGTTCGACGGCGCGGCAGCGAGCCCGTCGAGCAGCGCGCCCACCAGGATGTCATACCGGTTCGAATAGAAGATCTGGAGCATGGCGCCTTTGAGAGCAGGCGGCGCGCATAACTTCAAAGCGGCACCGCCACGAATACGATGCGACAGCATAGCAAAGCCCCCCATCCAACATCACCTAGCCGAACGGACGAGGTCGGAGCGCGGATAAAATCAGTTAGACTCGGCGGCAGTTTTGCAGCTTTCTACACTTCACTTTCCAGACACAATCCGGTCAGTTGATGCGATATTCGGTCGAGATCAAGAAGTTTCTCTATAGCCAGTACTTTTATGGCGGACTGCGCATTGCAGTCGGCGTGTCGTTGCCGGCCATCCTTTGCCTGACCGTGTTTCACAATCGCGAGCTGGGCTTCACGATCGCAACCGGCGCGCTCGGCGCGTGCGCGGTCGATATGCCGGGGCCGATCAAATACAAGCACAACGAGATGCTTGCGTGCAGCGTGATCGGCTTTCTGTCCGCGCTCGCCACGGGGCTCGCCACCGTCAATTCGTTTGCGCTGTGGTGCACCGTCGTGCCGCTGACCTTCGTGCTGTCGCTCGTCGTCGTGTATGGCAACCGCTGGCCGCAGATCAGCTTTGCGACGCTCTTCATGATGACGTTGACGCTCGAAGAGCATTTCACGCCGATCGAGGCGCTCGTCAACGCATCGTGGATTCTGCTGGGCAGCCTGTGGTACACGTACTGGTCGACCTTCGTGAGCCGCTGGCAGATGCATCGCATCGAACAGCAGGCAACGGCTGAGAGTGTGTTCGCCTGCGCGGACTACCTGCTCGCGCGCGCGGATTTCTTCGATCTCGACAACAACCTGGACGAGTGCTACCGGAACCTGGTCGCGAAGCAGATCGCCGCCGTCGAGCGCCAGGACGCCGCGCGCGACATCGTGCTGCGCAACCTGCCGAAGCTGAAGAGCGGCCGGCTCGAACCGGCGCGCGCGACGCTCTTCAACCTGTTCATCAATACGATCGATCTGCACGAGCTGTTTGTCGGCGCTCATACCGACTACCCACTCGTGCGCAACACCTTCGGCGCGTCCGACGTGCTGACGTTCTATCGCGACCTGATCCGCAAGGCGGCCGCCGACCTCGAGGAAATCGGCCTCGCGGTGCTGCGCAACCGGCCCCCGCGCGCGCGCGTCAACGTCAAGGCGGAACTGCGCGCGATCGAATACGAGCTCGACGCGATGCGCAAGCGCGGACTGCCGGCGCGCAACCCCGAATCCTACGCGGCGATATCCACCTCGTTCCGGCGCCTCTGGAGCGCCACGCGTCTCATCGACAAGATGCGCAAGAGCCTCCTCAACGAAGCATCGACCACGGAAACCGAACTGCGCATCGACGCAGCGCTGTCGCGATTTGTATCGAGCCGCCGCGTACCGCTAAAGCAGATCTTCTCGAACCTGACGATGGCGTCGCCGAGCTTCCGGCATGCATTGCGCGTGACGATTGCCGTCGCGGTCGGGTTCTGGCTCGGGCGTCTGTTGCCGCTCACGAATGCCTACTGGATCGTGATGACGGTCATCATCATTCTGAAGCCGGGCTATTCGCTGACGAAGCAGCGCAACGGCGAGCGGATCGTCGGCACGCTGATCGGCTGCGCCGCGAGCGTCGTGCTGATGATGTTCGTCAAGGAACCTCATATCCTGCTTGTCGTGATGTTCGCATCGATGGTGATGAGCTACAGCCTGCTGCTGTTCAATTACGCGGCAAGCGTCGTGTTCACGTCTTCGTACGTGCTGCTGATGTTTCATCTGCTCGCGCCGGGCAGCATGCGGATCATCGGCGAACGCGCGATCGACACCGTGGTCGGCTGCGCGATCGCGATCGCGGCGAGCCACCTGTTCCCGTACTGGGAATACCGGCTGATGGGCAAGCTCGTCAACAGCATGATCGCGGCGACGCGGCAGTATCTGGAAGCGAGCTGGTGGTGGAGCGGCAAGCCGGCGGCCGCTGCTGTCGCTGTCGCACCGGCCAGCGTGACGGAGGCCGGCGCGCGCGCGCCGGCTATCGTGATGGCTGAGGCACCGGCGGCCGGCATGGGCAACATCGGCACGGGCTCTGCGGGTGGCTCTGCGGGCAGCGCCATTGCCGAAGCGAACATGGCCGTAGCAACGGCCGCAGCCCCCAACGCAAGCGCAATCCCGGCAGGCGTTGCCGCGGCTGCGCAGGCCACCGCGCGGCCGCCAGCGCCGACGCCCGCCGCCGCGGCAGCGGCAACCGCGCTCGATCGCGACTATCGCTATCGCCTTGCGCGCAAGAACGTGCATGTCGCGTTTGCGAATCTCGGGCAGGCGTTCCAGCGCATGATGCTGGAACCGAAGTCAGCGCAGAAGTTCGTGCCTGAACTGAACGATCTGCTGCTGCGCAGCCACGTGCTGGCGTCGGAGATCACCGCCGCGGCGCCGCTGCTGCGCACGGCGATACAGGCGGACGGCAAAACGCAGCAACCGTTGCGGCGTGCGTTGGGCGTGGTGCGCGACAATCTCACGCAAGCCGAAGCCGGCAGCGCGCCGCCTGCCGATCAGGCCGACATCACGAAGCAATTGACGCGTGAACTCGATTCGATGGTCGTCGAGGCGGAGAAATCGCCGGACCATCCTGCCGATGCCATCTACGAATTGAAGCAGCTCGCGCATCAATGCAAGCAGATGCTGGCGGCTTCGTATCTGATCCGCAAGGACGCGAGCATGATCCGCTTGCCGGACAATTGACGAAGCGTCCTCGCCAGGACGGCCGGGGCCGCCGGGGCCGCCGGAGCCGCCGCGGCCAACGGTGAGCCGCGTGCGACTCGATGCCGCACGCACCGGCAGCGGCGGACTGCGCTGACCTGGGTGAGCGAACGTCTGCTAGCGCCAGCACAGGCCAGCGCACATCAGCGCGTCATTGCGATGCGCCACCGGCGCCGTTCGCCGAATTGCCGGCAGGCGCCGACGCGGCCTCAGGCGGATTGTCGCGTTCGTATTCGCGCTTTTCAGAGATCGCGTTATAAAACAATGTCGCTATCACCATCAACACCACGACCACGATCAATATGGCGATGCGGAAGGTCGGGCTCTTCTTGCGCGGTTCATTCATGTGACAGCCCTGCTTGCGGATTGAGTTCGACGAAGCCGGCATTCTACGCCGCGCCAGCTTGCGCGCGCCTTGCGCTCGCGTGGTGCTGATCGGCCGGCAACGCGCAACCGAGTTCAACCTGTCCACCTGGCCCTATTGAGTCATGGTCGACGGGGCGCTGTTCGGGAAGGCACTGTTTGGCGACGCACCATTCGGCGACGCACTGCCCGGGAAAGCGCTGCCCGGAAAACCACCATTCGGCGAAGCACCATTGGGCGACGAACTGCCCGGAAAACCGCCGTTCGGCGAAGCACCGTTCGGTACCGCGCTGCCCGGCGAGACACCATTCGGCGAAGGACTATCCGGCGGCGTTTGCCCCGGTGGTATTTGCCCCTGCATCAGCGCCGGAACACGCACCACAAACACCCATTCCGCGTAGCTTTTCTTGTGCTCGAACCCCTGAAATTCCGCCGGAAACTTCGCAATCTGGATCGGATGGGCAAGCGACGCGCTGTGTATGCCCACAATCGTCTGTCCATCGGGCGATTGAACCAGCACCCAATCTGCCTTGCCCGTCATCGGGTCCACATACAGCTTGCGCAGGTGGCGCACCACGGTTGGATAACGCGGGTCGCGCAGCAGGTCGTCGAATGTGCGGGGTTGGGTCGGCTGGCCAAGCGGCGTGGCGTTCGCATAGCTCAGCAGCGCACGCTGGAATTCGCCGCCGACGGCAAGCAACTCCTTCTCCTGCGCGCGCCGCTGGTAGATCGCGCCGAACTCGGCCGACCCGGCCGCCGCCACGCTGATGATGGCGATCAGGATCAGCAGCGCGAGATACGCGTAGCCGCCTTGCGCCGTGCGCCGCCTGACACGGACGTGCCGCATGCCTATCGGGCCTCGTACGGCTCGCCGTTCGGGTCCGTGCCCTCGGCGCCGCTTTTGATGTCGTAGACATTGCCGGGGAACTGGTCGTCAGGCGGCACGATATGCCAGGCGGTCGCGCTGTCGGCGACCGGGTCGAACGGCAACGACCGCAAATAGTGCTTGTCCACCAGCTCCTGCAGCGAATCCGGATACCGCCCCAGGTCGCCGTAGAACTGGTCGATGGCGACGCGCGTCACGTGCAGATTCTCCGTCAGGATTTTGTCCTTCGACGCATCGATCGAATGGAAATACTGCGGCACGGCCAGCGTGAGCATCAGCGCGATCACCGCCAGCACAATCAGCAGTTCGATCAGTGTGAAGCCCGCGGCCCGCAAGCGCCCTCGCATCGGTATCACCATTTTCGGTAGGGAATGCCATTGAGTCCGACGCCAGTCGATGTCGAATAGACGTCGTACACGTCGTCGCCTTCCTGCGGGTCGTCCGGCTCGCTTGCATAGCTGCGCTTGCCCCAGGTGGCCGCGTCGCTGATCTGCGCGTCGCCGGGCTGCGTGATGCTCATCATCGGGTCGCGCGGAATGCGGCGCAGAAAGTACAGCTTGTGTCCCTTCGGATCGGTCTGGTCCGGCACGCCCTCCACCAGCAGATTGAGGTCGGGCGGATAGTCGGTCGCGCCGGCTTCCTTGGCGATGCGCCCGTCCTTGCTCGCGGCGTGGTAAGCGTCGATGCCGCTGCGTATCTCGTGCAATGCGATGCGCAAGTCCTGCTCGCGTTCGCGCTGGCGCATCACCTGCGCGACCGGCACGGTCATGCAGGC
>DASXXR010000558.1:0-5318 GCA_036502945.1 Paraburkholderia sp.
CGCGTGACGACGCCCTTGTTCGGATCGATCGTCACCAGCCCCTCGCCGCGCAGATCCCGAAACGCTTCGCGTACCGGCGTGGTGCTCACGTTCAGCCGCGCGGCGACTTCTTCCTGCCGCAGCCGCGTGTTGGCGGGGTGAAGCCCCTTAAGGATTTCCGCGCGCAACGTGCTAAGCACGTATTGCTGGGCGGTCTGGAAATGTCGGGTCAATGCTTGCCTTTTTATGAGGATCGACCAACGCGTGCTGGAGGGGAAGCCGGGACGGTGTGTCGCCGGCTGTTTGTCTGCTGCTTAACTCTAACCGCGTTGCGCCGCAATGCGGTTTAGCGGAACGCTGGCAACGTCGCCTTAGCCCAGGCCGCGATCTGCAGGACCTGCATATCCGCGCCCCGCTCGCCGATCAGCTGGAAGCCGAGCGGCAGCCCGTTCGCGGAGCGGCCCGATGGAATCGTGACAGCGGGCATGCCGAGAAAACTCCACGCCGCGCAGAACGTCGCGTCGCCGGTATCGTCGAGCCCGAGCGGCGCCGCCCCGGTTGCCGGTGCCGACACGATTACGTCGCAGCCGCCGAGAAACGCCGCCGACTGCGCGCACAGATCCGTCTGGAACGCGAGCGCGTCCTGATACTTTGCCGCCGGCACTTCAGCGCCCGCGGCGGTGAGCGCTTTCATCTGCTCGCTGACTTTATCCGGATGCCTGACTACGAGCGGACCGATGTTGCGATACGCCTCGACCTGGACGATGGTATGCAATGCATCGAGAATCACCGGCAGATCGACGCGCAACTCGAGTTCGAGCAGCGTGACGCCGGCCGCACGCAGATGTTCGAGCGAAGCGTCGAAGTTGGCCTTCTGTTCGTCGTCGAGGCGATTCCACATCGACGTGCGGACCACACCGAGCGACTTCGGCCGGCGCGGCGAAAAATAGCTGTTCCATGCGCCGGTCGAGGCGAGCACTTCGGGCTTCGATTCGACGAACAGCGCGTGTGCGAGCGCGACGTCGTCGACGGTATTCGCAAAGAACCCGACGTGATCCAGCGACTGCGAGAGCGGATGCACGCCCTTGGAAGTCACGCGGCCGTGAGTGGGCTTATAGCCGACCACGCCGCAATAGGCGGCTGGCCGGATCACCGAGCCGAGGGTCTGTGTGCCGAGCGCGAGCGGTACGATGCCGGCGCCGACCGCGGCGGCCGATCCGCTCGACGAACCGCCCGGCGTGTGCAGCGGATTCCACGGGTTGACGGTCGGGCCCGCTTTGCGCCAGGCGAACTCGGTAGTGACTGTTTTGCCGAACACAATGCCGCCGTAGTCGCGAATCCGCGTGACGATTTCAGCGTCTTCCTGCGGCGTGAAGCCGGTGTAAATCGCTGAGCCGTACGTGGTCGGCATGTCGGCGGTTGCGATCAGATCCTTTACTGCGATCGGCATGCCCGCTAGCGGTTTGCCGGCCGCGCTGTCGCTATCGTAGCGTTCCGGACGGAAACAGAATGCCTTGAGCTGCGCTTCACGCCCAGCAGCGCGCGCGGTGGCTTGTGCGAGGCGTGCCGCGCACGCTTTGGTATCGCCGCGGCTTGCGATGAGCGTGGACACCCATGACTGGTTTTCGAGGTTCATGACGATCTTCGGAATTGAGCGAAGGGCGCGTGCGTTCGGCGCAGGGCGGCGCCGACGCGGCATACGCCGCGCCCGGGATTGCAAATGGCATCCGCGTTCGCGGATGCCTGGTGCTGCATGACTTTCCAGCGGGCTACTTGGCGGCTGCTGCCGCTTTCGCGAACGAATTGTCGACCGCGCTCGCATAAGCGACGGTGCCCGGCTTGATGTTGCCGATAAATTCCTGCAGATCGAGCGCGTTGCGGAATGCCTGCTCCGAGATTTCCGGCGTCGTTGCATAGATCTTCTGACCGATCAGACGATCCACCGCGCTATCGACCACGCCCTTCGCGAGCGTTGGGAATTCGGTTTCCGCAACCGCCTTCGCGATGTCGGGCGATGCCTGAATCATCGCTTCCGCTTCGCCGATTGCCTTGACGAATTCGGCGACCATCTGTGGCTTCGTTTTGATCGTCGAAGCCAGCGTGTCGATTGTTGAGAACGCATAGCCGCCCGGGTAGGCCTTCGGAAACGCGTAAAGAATCTTATAGCCGGCAGCCAGGCCCTGGTCGACTTGCGGTTCGTAGAGCGCGGCCGCCTCGGCGCGTCCAGCGGTGACCGGCGACAGTTCGGTGCCGATCTGCACGGTGTCGAGCTTCACGTCGGCGATCTTCTCCTGCTTGATGAGGCGCTGCAGCAGATAAGTGCTGGTGGTAGGCGGCAACGCGGTGGATACGCTCTTGCCCGCCAGTTCGCCGACGCTCTTCAGCGGCGAATTGCCCGGCGCAATCACCCACACCGGCACGCCTGCTACGACGTTCGCTACATTGACGAGCGTCGCGCCTTTCAGGTTCGCGAGCGCGGCAGTCATCGGGTCCTGCAGCGAGAAGTCGGCATGCCCGCCGATCACTGCCGCGACCCCAGCCGCGCCGCCGCCGGCGGTCACCTTCTGTACGTCCAGACCATGCTTGGCAAAGATACCTTTATCGATGCCGACGTAAAGCGGCAAATACTGGATCGACTGGAATGCCTGATAGACCACTACCTTTTCCGGTGACGCCGCCAGTGCGCCGTGCAGCCCGAGCCCCGTTGAAAGCGCGACTGCGAACCCTGTGCGAAGCAGCTTCATCGTTTTGTTTTCCATGAAATGATCCTCTTTTCCGCGTATTGAACAACCCAGGTGAGAAGTGTTGCCATCAGCGTGAGCACGATGATGCCGAGCCAGACGGTATTGAGATCGAACAGCGAACCGGCAACGAATACCTCGTGACCGAGACCGGCTTGCGAAGCGATGTATTCGCCCACCACCGCGCCGATCAGCGCGAAGCCGATGTTCACGCGCAGCGTCGAGAAGATCCACGGCAGCGCGCCAGGCACGATCAGCTTGCGAAAGATCATCGACGGCCTGGCGTTGAACGAGCGGAACAGGTTGAGCAGATCGCGGTCCACTTCGCGCGCCGCTGCGCACGACGAAATCATCGCAACGGCAAACGTCGAAATGCCGGCGAGCCAGATCTTCGACGTCATGTCGGAACCGAACCAGATGATGATCAACGGTCCGAGCGCGATCTTCGGAATGCTGTTGAGCAACACCGAGAACCCTTCGGCGACGCCGGACACGCGTGGCACGAACCACAGCAGCAGACCGCACGCGATGCCGAGGCCGCTGCCGATCACCAGCCCGACGACGGTTTCGTAAAGCGTGGTCAACGTATCGGGAATCAGCGTGCCCTGCGCGAGGCCGATCTGCGCTGTCCTGTAGATGCCTGAAGGCGAGCCGAACAGCTGGCCGTTGATCCAGCCGTGCATTGCCGCGGCTTGCCAGATCGCGACCAGCACGACCATGATCGCGGCGACCGCTCCGATGCTGGTGAAGTCGCGTTTAGCGCGCCGCTTGGCGCGCGCAGGGATGGGTGTCGTGGAAAGCAGGGCGTCGCTCATGCCGCAAGTCCTCCAAGTTGAGCGGTGTGTCCGCGCAGCGCGCCCCAGATCTGCGCGTGCCACTTGCGGAATTCAGGTGCTTCGCGGGCCGTTATCGCGGTGCGCGCGCCTTCGACGGTCAGCTTGATGTCGATCGCCTGTTCGATGCGCGCGGGCCGGCCGCCAAGAATGATCACGCGGTCGCTCATCGCGATCGCTTCTTCGATGTCGTGCGTGACGAGCACGACACTTGTGCCGTTGTTCTGCCGCAGCGCCATGACGTCGTCTTCGAGCGCGAGGCGCGTTTCGTAGTCGAGTGCCGAGAACGGCTCATCGAGCAGCACGAGCGTCGGCTCGACGAGCAGCGTGCGGGTAAGCGCGACACGTTGCCGCATGCCGCCCGACAACGCATGCGGATAGGCGTCGGCTACGGCGCCGAGCCCGTAGCGCGACAGCATCTGCCGCGCGCGCTCGAGGTCGTGCCGCGTGACCTTGCGGAACAACTCGATACCGAGCACCGCGTTCTCGATGACCGAGCGCCACGGCAGCAGCAGATCTTTCTGCAGCATGTAGGCGATGCGTCCGGGCGTGCCGTCCTCGCGCGGGCCGACCGCGATGCGGCCCGACTGCGGCGGCAGCAGCCCGGAGATCAGATTGAAAAGCGTGCTCTTACCAGCGCCGCTGCGCCCGACGATCGAGACGATCTCGCTGCAGCCGATACTGAACTCGAGACCTGCGAAGATCGGCACGGCGGTGCCGTCGTCAGACTCGAACGTATGAGTGAGCTCGGATACGACGAGACGCGCCGCCTTCGATGCAGCATCGAAAGAAGTCACTCGGCGTGGATCCGGCACGGGTAGGGCGGATGAATTCATCGGCATCTTCGTGAATGAACGTTCAACGATTCCGCACAGGCAATGCAAGGTGCCTCGCGGTTGCAGCCACTGCGTAATCCGTGTTTGTCGGGTGACGCAATGCACAATGCACAATGCACGGCTCAAAATAAGCAAGCAAGCTGGTCAAAAAAGAAAATGAGGGACTTCCCTTAAGGGTGATGGAGAATTGAAAGGAGAGGGCAGTCGCGTTTTTAAGGAAATCTTCATGGAGATTTCATCAGCGGCGTCATGGCGCCGCACGGCGCCTGGCCGATTCTTTTCGGTTGACCAGCGAGCGCCGCTCTGCCTGATACGAAAATGTAATGAAGGAGCGAGCGCGTCAAGCGCAGTTCGCAACACTACTTGTTGCTGCCCGCGCCGGTTCCGTATAGCCCGTTGCCGAAACCGCCAGCACCTTCAGGCTTGCTGTTCTTTCCAGCGGTTGCCCCTTTTGCGGAACCCTTTGCATCTTTGGCTTGTGGTACATGCGACTCGTGAATAGCCGAGGTCGCCGGATCCGGCCGGGTTCCCATGGCCGACGTGTTGTTATCGGGGCTTTGCGGACCACTGGGGCTCGTGATCTGCGCGACGCCATAAGTTGACGCCGCAACCAGCGCGCAGCCTAGCGCACAAGCGGCAACGCAGCGAAACGCGCCGCGCGGGGTTGAGCCGGAGCTCGAATGATCAAGTGGCAGGCGGATCTTCATTACAGCCCCCGAATTGAAAGGCTCCTGTAAATGAGCATCGGGTGTGCCTGGATAAATCGGAGGAATACGCCAGAGAGTCGTCGTGTCCCGTCAGGCGCGGTTACGGTTGTAGACATCAAGAAACACCGCCGCCAACAAGACCATCCCCTTGATCACTTGCTGGTAATCAATGCCAATGCCCATGATCGACATGCCGTTGTTCATCACGCCCATGATGAAAGC
>DASXXR010000559.1:0-10164 GCA_036502945.1 Paraburkholderia sp.
ATCAGGAAGGGCTTGCGGCCGAACAGATCGCCGAGCCGGCCGAAGATCGGGATCGTGATCACCGAAGCCAGCATGTAAGACGTGGCAACCCACGCGTAAAGATCAAAGCCCTTAAGATCCGCGACGATTCTCGGCAGCGCAGTGCCGACGATGGTTTGATCGAGCGCGACGAGCATCGCAACCAGCGCGATGCCGAACATGGCCAGCAGCGATTCGCGAAACGGCAGTAACTGCCTGCCCGGGTCATGGTCTGCTAGGGCGGGAATCATGATTTGCTTGGACGAATGCGGAAGGCGGTCCGCCGCGGCCGGATGGCCGCGATGCGCTGCGATGCAGTTCGCTGAAGCCGGACATACCATGCGCGAATGCGCACCGGCGACGGCGTGGGAGCACGTTAGGACTGTGGCACCACCGCCGCAAAGTGGCAAGTCATTTGATGGGAGGCGCGAGCACTAGCCGCCCGTCAAACGCGCGGGCGGTCGCGGGTCCGCAGCGATTCGGGCCGTCGGGACCGGCGCCCGGTTCGTGTCCGCCACGCTTGCATTGCCGGTTGCGGCGGAACCTTCGGTTTGAGCGAGCACTTCGCCGGCGGTCGCATCGATTGCGTCGGTGAACGGCTTGGGGTCAATACCGATCGCGAGCACAAGCACCGCCATCACGCCCAGCAGCGCGAATTCGCGTTTGCTGACATCGGCCAGCTTCGCAACGCGCGCATTCGCGACAGCGCCGAAGATCACGCGCTTGTACATCCATAGCGTGTAGGCCGCGCTAAGGATTAGCGTCAGCGCTGCAATCGAGCCGATCCAGAAGTTGAACTGAATCGCACCCATCAGCACCATGAATTCGCCGACGAAACCTGACGTGCCCGGCAAACCGACGTTAGCCATTGAAAACAGCATCGCGAAGACCGCAAACTTCGGCATGGTGTTGACGACGCCGCCGTACGCATCGATCGAACCGCTTTGCGTACGGTCATACAGCATGCCCGAACACAACAGCATCGCGCCGGACACGATGCCATACGACAGCATCTGCACGACAGCGCCTGCCATCGAGATCCGCGTAAATACGAAGAGGCCGAGCGTGACAAGCCCCATATGCGCAACCGCCGAATAGGCGAGCAATTTGCGGATATCCGTTTGCACGAGCGCCACGAGGCTTGCGTAGACGACTGCTACCAGCGAAAGCGTGATCACCGCCGGTGCAAAGAAATGGCTTGCCTGCGGGACGATCGGCAAAGCAAAGCGCAACAGCCCATAGCCGCCTATCTTCAGCATGCCGATCAGCACGGCCGCGGCCGTGGGCCCCTCGAGGTGAACGTCGGGCAGCCACGTATGGACCGGCCACATCGGCACCTTGACTGCGAAGGCCGCGAAAAAGCACAGGAAGATCAGCACCTGCGGCATGAAATCGAGTTGCAGCGAGCGCCACTGTGCAATATCGAAGCTATGCGATTGCGAGTAGAGATACAGCATGGCCGCCAGCATCGCGAGCGAACCGGTCAGCGAAAAAAGAAAGAACCGCAGCGCCGCGTGCGCGCGATTCGTTTGCCCCCACGTGCCGATCAGCAGGTAAAGCGGAATCAGCGTTGCCTCGAAGAAAACGAAGAACAACATGCCGTCGAGCGACGTGAACACCCCTTGCATGAAGCCCGACAGCAGCAGGAACGAGCCGAAATACTGCGCGGTGCGCACCGTGATCGACTCCCACGATGCGATCACGATGATCACCGTGGTCAACGCGGTCAATACGGTGAACCACAATGAGATTCCGTCGACGCCCAGGTGCCATGCCACGCCGAACGACGGAAGCCACGGTGCGTTTTCGACAAACTGCATCGCGACGTCGCCGTTGTGGAAACCGGCAACCAGCGGGATGGCCGGCACGAGGCCGGCCAGTGCGCCGAAGAGCGCGATCCAGCGTGTGCGGTTTAGGGCGCGGTCTGAACCGGCGCGAAGCACGACGAGGCCGGCCACAATCGGAATTCCGATTAGCAGGCTCAAGAGCGGAGGGAGTTGCATTGGATTGTCTAAACTTTTGAGCACATATCGACAGGCTTACTGTCGAAACCGAAAGCTGATTTATTACAAATTCATTTCAGGAATAAGCGAAAAGCACGAGAGCCGAGGGGCGCAACAGAAAAGCAACCCTTCAGGGTTAACGAGGATAACCGTTCTTTGAACATTTTGCACCGCACAAAAAAATAGCGTGCCGCGCAATGAATCATTGCTGTAACGCCACTTGTCAGATTTGGTGAGTTTGTTCCTCGCACAACGGGCCAACGTTCGCGCCCGATTTCACCGGTGCGGAATATGGTTTTTTCGTCGGCCGCGGAGACTTTTTGCCGCATGCCCGTGTCGTTGAACTACGACGCAGGCAAAGCAGTTCTCGATGAAAAAGCATGCGATGCCGGGGAAATCCCTGGCACGTGGCGCCAATGGATCGCGTTAGGCTCTAGCAAGGGAGGAGACCAACCCATGAGACGAGCTTTCAACATTGCGATCGTCGTGCTGCTCGGCTATTTGATTGCCGATCGCGCGATGCTGCACGCGCAAGCCCAAGAAAAAGGATCGATCACCTGCACTGCAGGCGCGGAACTCGTCAGGCTGAACGCGCTAAGCAAAGGATTTGCGGATCCCGCGGCCAGCAATCAAGGCGAGGCGTTCAAGTCGAACTGCTTCGTGACCGGACGTGCGCAGGTCGGCGATCTGATCGCGCGAGATTAAGTGCGGCCGGCCGGTCCGGCGCCGTCTTGCCCTTCCAGTCAACTCTCGCCTGCCTGGCGCCAGACTGCTGTTTAGCCGCCTGTGTCCGCGCGACGCAGCGCGGCTCATCCAACCGATATTGGAACAGCGCGTCGACGGCGCCGTGCGTTCGCTTTCATCGCCCCCTTCCTCTCCCTATCCGGCACAATAGCGACCTTCGCCAGATCAGCAATGGCCACGCGGGAGACGCGCATGCACTTTAAAGGACGCACCGTCGGCGTTGTCGCGCCCGCCGGCATTCCCGACATGACGAGCGTCGAGCGCAGCATCGCGCTACTTGAAAGCTGGGGACTCGATGTGCGCGTCGGCCCACACGTTACCGACAGGTTCAGATATTTCGCGGGAACGCATGAGAACCGCGCGGCAGATCTTGCATGGGCGCTCACGGATCCCGCAATCGATATAGTGTGGATCGCAAGAGGCGGTTACGGCTGCGTGCATTGCCTGCCGACCCTTCCGTCAAAGGTGCCGTGCCACAAGACGGTCGTCGGCTATTCAGACGCCACCGCGCTGTTTAGCGCGCTGGGCAAAATGCCCGACGTGCGCCTGATTCACGGGCCGACCATGCACGGCCTCGCGACGAAAGTGGACGACGAATCGCGGCACAGCATTCTGGCGTCCTTGCTGGACCGCCAATCCGAAGCGATTTCATTGCAGCGCTTGCATGGGCCGCAAACGCCCGTAAGCGGCCCGCTCAACGGCGGCAACATCACCGTCCTGGCAAGCATCGCCGGAACAAAGTGGCAAGCGGATTGCCATGGCGCGATTGTGCTTCTCGAAGATATAACCGAACTGGCTTACCGAATCGATCGAAGCGTTACCTTGCTTAAGCAGAGCGGCTCGTTCGATGGTGCGGCGGCATTCGTTCTAGGCGAGTTCGTTCGATGCCCGCTACCCGCCGACGCGGACTTTACGTTGCATGACATGCTGGTCGATCTGCTCAAGCCATTCGACGTGCCGATTTTCGCTGGTCTGGCGATCGGACACGGCACCAGGAACCTTTCGTGGACGTACGGCGCCGCTGCGCGAATCGACGACGATCGCCTTCATGTGGGTTCGCGACGTCTCTTTAGCGCCTAAAACGCCAGTCATTAAAGAAAAAGACACTTCGCGCCTGCGCAAGCCGATTGTTGATATTCTCTGCTTTCATGAACGACCTCTCAGTTCCATCGCTGACCGAAGCGGCCACCGCTCTTGTGTCGCCTGCCGCAGCGCGCGAGTCTTCCGCGGCAAGCGCCGTTTCGCGTGCCCACTACGTCTATAACCGACTTCGAGACGATATCTTCGAACTACGGATGCTCCCCGGCGACCGCTTGACCGAAGGCACCATCGCCGAGCGTTTTAACGTATCGCGCACACCCGCGCGCGAAGCATTGCAACGCCTGCAAGGCGATGGACTCATGCAAGGCTACGTGCGCGGCGGCTGGGAAGTCACACCGATCGACTTCAAGCGTTTCGACGACCTTTACGAAATGCGCGAGCTGATCGAAACGTTCGCGATTCGCAAGCTGTGCCGGCGTGCGGCGCCGCCTGGCCCCGACGTGCTTCGGATGCTGGACGGGCTCGATGCGATCTGGCAAGTGCCTGTGGATGCACGTCTTCGCGACGGACGCGAAGTGGCCGCGCTCGACGAAGCATTTCATCAGACGTTGATCGCCGCGGCGGACAACGATGAACTCTCCGCAGCGCTGCAACGCGTCACCGACCGCATACGGATCGTGCGGCGCCTCGATTTCGTCTATGGCGATTGCATCGGCGCGACCTACGCCGAACACGCGACGATCCTTAGCGCGATACGCACCGCGAACCACGATGAGGCGCTCGACTGCCTCACGCAGCACATTCGCGGCAGCCAGGACGAAGTTCAAAAGCTAACCTTGCATCGACTTTACAACGCACGCACCAACGAAGAACGCAATACGGGTTTTCGCGCACCATCAAAGAGCTAAGGCACCGCTTGCGCCCATTCCTTAAGCCGGACGACGCTTAACGCCCTCGCGTGCCATCCCGCCCGCAAACGCGCTGTATTCCCCTACGCAGTCAATGACTTAGCCGGCACGCGCAACGCATCGCGATAGCTTTGGCATGTTTCTCGCTCTTGTCGACAAGCTTGTATACGACTCATCGGGGAAACATGTCGTCAGCCTTTCCAAATCCTTGCCGCGGCATTCGCGGAATGGCGGTCGCGCCACACGCGCTAGCGTCGCAAAGCGCGCTAGCCGTCCTTCGTGACGGTGGCAATGCAGTAGAAGCAATGATCGCGGCCGCGGCAACCATTGCGGTCGTCTATCCGCACATGAACAGTATCGGCGGCGACGGCTTCTGGCTGATTTCCCAACCCGGCGCCGAACCGTTCGGTATCGAAGCATGCGGGGCAGCAGCGGCGGCCGCGTCAATCGGCGCTTATACCGAACTCGGACTCAAAGCGGTTCCTACGCGCGGCCCGCTTGCCGCCAATACGGTGGCCGGCACCGTTTCGGGATGGGATGCGGCTCACCGCTGGTCGAAAGACACGCTAGGCGGAAAACTGCCGCTTGCGCGTTTGCTGGAAGATGCGATCGCCTACGCGAGCGCGGGCATTCCAGTTACACGCAGCCAGTCACGCTGCATCGCCGACAAGCGGCGCGAACTCGAGCCCATCGCCGGCTTCGCCGACACGTTTCTCACACCGAACACGCGCGAAGTGCCCGCCGCCGGCGACCGCTTCGCGCAACCCCGTCTTGCCGCAACGCTAGAGCAGCTCGCTCGTGCGGGATTCGACGACTTCTATCGTGGCGACCTTGCGCGTTCGATCGCCGCCGACCTGCGCGCGCTGGAGACGCCGCTGTCGCTCGACGATCTGCAGCAGCATCGCGCGCGTCTGTGCACACCGCTTGCGCTCGAGCACTCGGCCGGTACGGTCTACAACATGCCACCGCCGACGCAAGGACTCGTATCGCTGTTGATCGTCGGCCTGCTTGATCGTCTGCTTACCGACGACATGGATCCGTTGGGCCCGGAATACGTGCACGCATGCGTGGAAGCCACCAAGCTCGCCTTTGCGATCCGCGACAAACATATCACCGACCCCGTCCACATGGACGTCGATCCGCAAGCGCTGCTTGCTCGACATGAACTCGACGGCATGGCCGCGCGCGTGTCGATGTCGAAAGCCGCGCCGTGGGGCCGTGGGCTCGGGCCGGCCGACACGGTGTGGCTAGGCGTCATCGACGGCAACGGCGTGGCGGTCAGCTTCATTCAAAGCACTTATCACGAATTCGGCAGCGGTATCGTCTTGCCGCGCTCCGGTATCACCTGGCAAAACCGCGGCTGCAGTTTTTCGCTCGACCCCTATGCACGCAATCCGCTAATGCCCGGCCGGCGCCCTTTTCATACGTTGAATCCCGCGCTCGCACGCTTCGCCGACGGTCGCACGATGGTCTACGGAAACATGGGCGGCGACGGGCAACCGCAATCGCAAAGCGCGGTGTTCTCGCGCGTCGCGTATTTCGGCTGGAATCCGCAGGCCGCCATCGACGCGCCGCGCTGGCTGCTAGGACGTACATGGGGACAAGCAAACGAATCGCTAAAGCTCGAAGCGCGCTTTCCCGAAGAAACGTTCGCTGAGCTGCGCCGCATGGGGCACGACGTCGAGCGGATGCAGCCCTACGACGAAACGATGGGCCATGCCGGCGCAATTGTCCGGTACGGCAACGGATGCCTTGAAGCCGGTTATGACCCGCGCAGCGACGGAGCCGCAGCCGGCTGGTAAGCACAAAAGCAAACGAAAACATGCGAGCCCTGCGCCGGCGGTCAGCACGCGTTGCAGGCAGCTCGCTCACGAACCACACGCAATACGCAATCCTGAAACGGAGAACACGCAATGAACACTCCTGTACGGTCGTTCGATCAAACCGCTGCCGCGTCCGGCGTGCAAACAGCGGCCCACACCCGCTGGGTGCAGCTTGGCCTCTGTCTGGTTTGCATGATGACCATTTCGAGTCCGCAGTACGTCTGGACGCTGATGACCAAGCCGCTGATGGCTAAGCTCGGCATCGCACTGCCCGAAGTCCAGGTGACCTTCTCTCTGCTGGTGCTGTTGCAAGCGTTTTTCTCGCCGTTTCAAGGAGCGCTGATCGATCGCTTCGGGCCGCGCATGCTGATTTCGATCGGCACGCTGCTCGCAGGCATCAGCTGGGTGCTCGCGTCGTATGCGCAAAGCACGACGATGCTGTACCTCACCTATGGCTGCCTGGGCGGTCTTGGCACCGGTATCGTCTACGTCGGCGTAGTCGGGCTCATGGTCCGCTGGTTTCCCGACCGGCGCGGTTTTGCTGCCGGCGCGGTAGCGGCCGGCTACGGCATGGGCGCAATCGTCACGACGTTCCCGATCTCCGCATCGCTCGCGACCCACGGCCTCGAGTCGACACTGTGGCTGTACGGCATTATCTTTGCCGCGATCGGTTTCATCGCTTCGCAGGGCCTGCGCGTGCCGCCGGCGGCCGCCGCCATCAGCGCCGCGGCGTCGCGCACAGCGAGCAGCATCCGCGAATTCCGCCCGTCTGAAATGCTGAAGACGCCGATCTTCTGGCTGATGTTCGCGATGATGACGATGATGTCGACGTCCGGCTTGATGGTCACGTCGCAAATGGCAAGCTTCGCCGCGGACTTCGGCGTCAGCAAGGTGCTTGTGTTCGGCCTGGCTGCCTTGCCGCTCGCGTTGACGATCGACCGCTTCACGAACGGCCTGACCCGCCCGCTGTTCGGCTGGATCTCGGACCGTCTCGGGCGCGAAAACACGATGTGCTTTGCGTTCGCGCTGGAAGCCGTGGCGATGACGCTGTGGCTGTTGACGCGCGACAACGCCGTGCTGTTCGTGCTGCTATCGGGCGTGGTGTTCTTCGGCTGGGGCGAAATCTTCTCGCTGTTTCCGTCGACGCTGACCGATACGTTCGGCACCCGCTTTGCGACGGCAAACTATGGCTGGCTCTATATCTCGTTCGGGGTCGGCTCGATCTTCGGCGGTCCGCTTGCCGCCTTGCTGCATCAGCACACCGGTAGCTGGGTGCCCGTGTTCGGCTGTGCGATCACGCTCGACATTGTGACGGCCGTGCTTGCGTTGCTAGTGCTGAAACCCGCACGCGCACGTTTCGTCGGCGTGCATCGCAACGCCGCCTAGCACCAGCCAAAAGGCACGCCGGGACTTCTGCCAAACGGCGTACCCCTCCTCTCGATGACATAGATGCGGCCCGTTGCGTCGGCCTTGCAAGCTGCAAGATCGAACCGAGCGGGCCGCTTTTCGTTGTCCGGCATGTTCGACATGGGTGATTCGCTAAAACGTGTAACTCTTCGGATCATTGAAAGACACGCTGCCGGGCGGCCCGGCCCGGTACGCGACCAGATCAAATTTGACGGGTCGCTTTTCGAAATCGAACATATCCGACACCATCAATTTGTTCTTCTTGCCGGCTTTGAGCGATATGCCTTCATTCAGCACTGGAAGCCGGAATGTCCCGTCCGCGTCCTTTCCAAAGAAGGTGCCGGTGACAGAATCGGTGTCACGAGAATAGGTCAACGCCACTGCCCGATCGAACACGCGCATCGGTTGGCCACTCGAGGGCCAGCCGAACGTCTGAGGCGACCGCGAAATCACCGTTACGGAATCTTGGCCCTCCCGTTGCGCGATCCCCGTCAGATACGCTTTCGCGTTTGACTCGAGCGCATGCAAGCGTTCTTGCATAGCCTGCCCGTAGTAGTCGACTACCCTCCGATCGCCACGAACGTCAGACGGCAACTCGCCTGCTGGGGGCGCACCGGTTACGTTCCCTTGCGATGCTTCGAAGCTCTCTATAGCCGGCTTCATGCCAGGGCTATAGAAGGAGGAAAACCAGTCGACGAATGGCGTCGCGTCAAGCGCAGCCTTCACGTACTGACTGTGCACCGCATCAGCTTCTACGTTGGAACCCTGCGCGTGTAGCGCATTTTCCTGCTCCCGCAGTGTCTCAGCCTGGCCGACGCTCGCAACGTCGGGAAACAGCAGCGGTGCCAGAGCGGCCGGCGGGAATGCGAATGACGCCGCCATCGCAACCAGCGTGCCCCCCGTCTGGAAGGCGCTGTTCGCCCCCGCCCATTGAGCGTCACGATCATCCGGATGGGCTGCCAGATAGGTTGCGTCTGATATCAGTTGATTGATCGAGAGCCCCACGCCGATCAGGGCCGAGCCGGGCAATAGCACCTTTGTTGCGGTTCCGAGCAGCTTGCTTCCACTGGTGTTGACTACGCCAGCTAATTCCCCCGCTGTCGCCATTGAACTTGAAATGGCATTCGAAACAGTCTCCGGAGTACCGTATGTTTGCGCGTCAGAAATACTCGACGGAAGGGTTAGCGCGCTAATGCCTAGCCAGTGCCCGTGCTCCTTTATGCTGGTGGGAACAACAACCCTCTTTGGGCCGCTGATATCGCTTCCCTGGCCGCTCGCGTTCCGCCCTGCTGTTCGCGGAATGCCAGATACGCCGCCCGTGCCTTGCGAAGACACCGAATTGCTCGCCGGGTACGCGCTCTCCTCACGACTGTTGCCCGCAACGTCGATGACTTTGGCATACGAATCGTTCGAGGGAATCTGCATGCACACACTCCTTACTGGAATCGTGCAGCGATTCTATTTGACGCGGTCGCAACAACGGTCGTACATATTCACGAAGAAAGTTTGCAGCATAGTCGGTGCCATCTCCAGAGAAAGCATCCGCGTGGGTGGCCGCACGGCCACCGCACGACTCGCTACATCTATCAATGATGGGCGTACAACGTCCGGACCAGATACGTCAACTGACCATCCCGCTGAGCTTGCACGAGTTCGGCGAGTATCTGATCGATTCGGAACCCTATCGATTAACGACTACGGACATGAAGCCGTCCAGGCATATCACGTGTATTCATTGAATCGATAGAACCCGGCACTTACACTCCCGCCGCGGCATCTCGGGCCAACTGCGCGGTCACCTCGTCGCTGCGCGCCTGACGCTCAGGGCTTGACCGGCATATCGATGCAGGCCCACAGGCGGCTGGCTTTTGCAGCCGCGCATCCTACATTCTGCGTCGATTCCCGGCGAGGTTGCGCGGCGCCTGCCCGCGCCGGACAATGCGCGTTTGGTGCTGCGCAGTCGCGATGCCGGTCCGGCAGACGAGGGGGTGGATCGAACGGTCAGCCTTCAGATGGCCTACGAGCCTGCCACGGCTGTCACAAGAGTCATCGGGCATAACAACCGGCGCGCCGCGCCGGCGCAGCACTTTAACCTTGGGTATCGATGAACTCCCGACTCGCCGAACTCACCCGCATTCCGTCCTTCGTCCCGCTGGCAGCCGCAACCCTGATGCTGGGAGTGGCGATGTCATTCACCGCACCGTACCTGTCGCTGTTCGG
>DASXXR010000560.1:0-2995 GCA_036502945.1 Paraburkholderia sp.
CGCGATGATCGACGACATCGAGCAAATGGACATGATCATCGGCCGCTTCCTCGATTACGCGCGTCCGGTGCAGCGGATGCCGGAGCCGGTGGATCTGTCGGTGATCGCGGGCGAACTCGCGGCGCGGATGTCGACCGAAGACGGGATGCGCCTCATCACGCGGCTGGCGCCGTCCGCAGTGATCGAAGCGGATGAGACCGATATCCGGCGCGTGGTCGGCAATCTGATCGAGAACGCGCGCAAGTACGGCTTGAGCGAAACCGACGGCATTCCGCATGTGATTCTGGAGACGCGGGTATCGCATTCGCGGGTAGAGCTGTCGGTGGTCGACGAGGGACCGGGCATTCCGGAAGACCAGCTATTGCTTGTCACACGGCCGTTCTATCGTGTGAACTCGGCGCGCACGCAGGCGAACGGCACCGGCCTCGGCATGGCGATCGTGCAGCGGCTCGTCGGACGCTACCGCGGCGCGCTGCGGCTGCGCAACCGGTCGCCAGGGCCTGGGCTCGAAGTGACCATCGAGTTTCCGCTGGCAAAAAGCAGCTGAGCCGGCCCGCCGCCCTTCTTTGGGGCAAGATTGCCTCAAGGGGAAATCGAAACAATGCAGCAGCAACAATCTATCGGCGACTTGAAGAAAAACTATCTGCTTCATTAGTGAAAAACTATTGCTCAAAAATTGCAATAGAGTTATAGTTCAATTCATGTAACGCATACGTTACAGCGAGCACGTAGCTTGAACCCTGGTTTCCATGATTCGTTTCCGTCACTCGCGCGAACCTCGTTTGACACCGCGTTTGACACGTATTTGCCAATCTCACCTAGGAGCATCTGCATGAAGACCGTCGGCGATAAACTCGAAGCTTTCACCGTCACCGCTGCGAAGCCGGGCTTTAACCACCATGAAGAGAACGGCGTGTCGGCGTTCGAAGAAATCACCGAACAGTCGTTCCCGGGCAAGTGGAAAATCATCTATTTCTACCCGAAAGACTTCACGTTCGTTTGCCCGACGGAAATCGTCGAATTCGCCAAGCTGGTCAAGGACTTCGACGAGCGTGACGCCGTTCTGCTCGGCGGCAGCGTCGACAACGAATTCGTCAAGCTCGCATGGCGCCGTGAGCACAAGGACCTGAGCAAGCTGAACCACTACGCGTTCGGCGACGTGAAGGGCGAGCTGATCGACCAGCTCGGCGTGCGCGACAAGGAAGCGGGCGTGGCGCTGCGCGCGACGTTCATCGTCGATCCGGACAACACGATCCAGCACGTTTCGGTGAACAACCTGAACGTCGGCCGTAACCCGGAAGAAGTGCTGCGTATTCTGGACGGTCTGCAAACGGACGAACTGTGCCCGTGCAACCGCGCAGTCGGCGGCACGACGCTGTAAGCCATTGCAGTCGGAAGCCCGCTAAGCTTGAAAGAGCCGGCGGGCTTTTTTAACGGCAACCCGATAGGAGATATCAATGGAATTCTTATCCGCGATTAAAGAACTTGTTCCCGATTACGCAAAAGACATCCGCCTGAATCTGGACGGCACGATTGCGCGCTCGTCGCTGGAAGGCACGGATGCCGTCGGCGTCGCGCTCGCCGCCGCGTTTGCCGCGAAGAGCCCGGCGCTCGTCGCCGCCATCCGCAACGCTGGCGTGCTGTCGCCCGAAGAGACCAACGGCGCGCTGACGGCCGCCGCGCTGATGGGCATGAACAATGTCTGGTATCCGTATGTCGAGATGACGGACAACGCGGATCTGAAATCGCAGCCGGCCGGCCTGCGGATGAACGCCTATGCTTCGCACGGCGGCGTCGACAAGCGCCGCTTCGAGATGTATGCGCTCGCCGCTTCGATCATCGGCAAGTGCCATTTCTGCGTGAAGTCGCACTTCGACACGCTGGTCAACGAAGGCATGAGCTCGACGCAATTGCGCGATGTCGGCCGCATCGCGTCGGTGATCAACGCCGCCGCGCTCGTGATCGCTGCCGAAGGCAAGTAAGCGGTCGCCGGCTCGTTGCCGGCACCGGCAATGACCGGAGCGGGCAGCGACAGTGCTTTTTCCAACGCAAAACGCCACGCATTCATTGCGTGGCGTTTTGCGTTTTACAGCGGCCGCCGCGTCAGGCGTCATGCGTCAGGCGTCGCTTAACGCGCGCGCCACGAGAGACCCTCGCCCGACGGCGGCGCATCCACTACGAACGCATCAGCAAAACCGCCGCCTGCGCTTCGATGCCCTCGCCTCGCCCGAGATAGCCGAGCTTCTCGTTGGTCTTCGCCTTCACGTTGACCCGCTCGAGCGGCAGTTGCAAATCTTCGGCGATATTCGCGCGCATTGCATCGATATGCGGCGCAAGCTTCGGCGCCTGCGCGATCACCGTGCTGTCGACATTCGCAATCGCGAAGCCCGCCCGCGCGATGCGCGCCGCGCATTCGCGCAGCAGCACGCGGCTATTGGCGCCCGCGAATTGCTTGTCCGTGTCCGGAAAGTGCCGGCCGATGTCGCCGAGCGCGGCGGCGCCGAACAGCGCGTCGGTAATCGCATGCAGCAGCACGTCCGCGTCCGAGTGCCCGAGCAGCCCGCGCTCGTACGGCACGGTCACGCCGCCGATGATGAGCGGCCGGCCCGGCACCAGTGCGTGCACGTCGTAGCCTTGTCCGATCCTGAAGTCCATATTGATGAGGTCCGTGGTTTTATAGAAGCGTTATCGGCGAGCACTGGGTGTCATGCGCCGCCGTGATGCCGCGCGGCCCGCGCGCCTGCCACCGCCTGCCACCGCTTGCCACCTTCACGAAGCCGCCGGCGGCCGGCTCAGAATCGCGTCGGCCAGATCAAAGTCTTCCGGATAGGTGACCTTGAAATTACGCAGACTACCCTGCACCAGACGCGGCGCATGCCCGAGCCATTCGATCGCGCTCGCCTCGTCGGTCAGATCGTGGCCGTCCTGCTGCGCGCGCAGAATCGCTTCGCGCAGCATGCCGACGCGAAACATCTGCGGCGTCTGCGCCTGCCAC
>DASXXR010000561.1:0-2848 GCA_036502945.1 Paraburkholderia sp.
CGGTCGCTTGATCAGCTTCTCGATGTCCTTCAGTAGTTGCAATTCGTCGACGCACACCAGCGACACCGCTTCGCCCGTCGCACCCGCCCGGCCCGTACGGCCGATCCGGTGCACGTAGTCTTCCGGCACATTCGGCAGATCGAAGTTGACGACGTGCGGCAACTGATCGATATCGATGCCGCGCGCGGCGATGTCGGTGGCGACCAGCACTTGCAGCGTGGCGTCCTTGAACTCGGACAGCGCGCGCGTGCGGGCCGACTGGCTCTTGTTGCCATGAATGGCGAGCGCGCTGATGCCGTCTTTCTCGAGTTGCTCGGCCAGCCGGTTCGCGCCGTGCTTGGTGCGCGTGAACACCAGCACCTGAAACCAGTTGTGTTGCTTGATCAGATGCGTGAGCAGTTCGCGCTTCTTGTCGCGATCCACCGGGTGAATCTTCTGCGCGACCGTCTCCGCCGTCGTATTGCGGCGCGCGACTTCGATCAGCGCGGGCGAGTTGAGCAGGTTGTCGGCGAGCGTCTTGATCTCATCGGAGAAGGTGGCCGAGAACAGCAGGTTCTGACGCTTCGGCGGCAGCTTCGCGAGCACGCGCTTGATGTCGTGAATGAAGCCCATGTCGAGCATGCGGTCGGCTTCGTCGAGCACGAGAATCTCGAGACGCGACAGGTCGATGGTCTTCTGCTGCATGTGGTCGAGCAAACGGCCCGGCGTCGCGACGACGATGTCCACGCCGCTGCGCAGCGCGCCGATCTGCGGATTGATGCCGACGCCGCCGAACATCACGGTCGACTTCAGTTTCAGATACTTGCCGTAGGCGCGCACGCTTTCTTCGACCTGGGCGGCCAGCTCACGCGTGGGCGTGAGGATCAGTGCGCGCACCGCGCGCTTGCCCGAGGCCGTGGCGACGGCGGGCATCGAATTGAGACGCTGCAGGATCGGCAGCGTGAAGCCGGCGGTCTTGCCGGTGCCGGTCTGTGCGCCGGCCAGCAGGTCGCCGCCGTTGAGCACGGCGGGGATGGCTTGCGTCTGGATTGGAGTCGGAGTGGTGTAGCCGAGTTCGTTGACAGCGCGGACCAGCGGTTCGGACAAGCCGAGGGAATCAAAAGACATAAAAGCTCTTTGCAATGCAGTTTCGCGAACGGCACAAATGGGCCCAGGCGGGCATCAATGCGGCATGAACACGCCCGCATGGCGCGTTCGAGGCCCAAGCCCAGTTCCGGTCGCAGAGAAATCGGCGGCACGCTCAAACACGTGCCGAATGCTTCAACGCGCTATGCAGACACGTTGACTGGCCTTAAGTTGCATTTCGTCGCCGTGGGGTGTCATGCGACATAGCGCGCAACACTGACGAATTGACACAGACTGCCCGCCAGTACGAACAGGTGCCAGATACCATGTCCGTGCCGGATGCGCTCGTCGTTGATGAAGAAGTAGATGCCGGCGCTGTAGATGACTCCGCCGGCCACGAGCCAGGCGGTACCCGCTGCTGGTAATGCTTGCACCAGCGGGCGGACGGCAACGAGCGCGAGCCATCCCATCAAGACATACAGCACCATCGAAACGCTGCGGGTGCGTCGCCCGAGCGTCAATTCCTGCACGATGCCGAGAGCGGCAAGCCCCCAGCTTACGCCGAATAACGACCAGCCCCACGGTCCGCGCAACGTGACAAGTGTGAACGGAGTATAGCTGCCGGCGATCAGCAGGTAGATCGCCAAATGGTCGCACTTCTGCAGAACCGCTTTTACGCGCGGGCTACGCACGCTGTGGTAGAGCGTCGAGATAGCATACAGCACGAACAGCATCGCACCGTACACACTGAAGCTGACCACCTTGTACGCGTCGCCGTCGAGCGCGCCCATCGTGACGAGCGTAGCAAGCCCCACCACCGACAGCACGGCGCCGACGAGGTGGGTAATGCTGTTGAAACGCTCACCGACATGCACAGCTCTTTCCTCCTGCGCGGTTTCATAAGGACAAAAGTGCCCATATGATACCGGTCCTGAAAAAACGAAGGGCGCGGCCGCGAATTTCGCAGGCCGCGCCCTGGGTGCATCGAACGCTGCTTAGTCGAGCGGCGCCGAACGCAGATCGGACACTTGCTGCGGCGACACGGCCGTACCGTGGTTGCCCCAGGACATACGGATGTACGTCACGACCGCTGCGACTTCCGTGTTCGACAGCGCCTGCGCGAACGGCGGCATGCCGTACGGATGCGGGTTGGCTTCCGTGCTCGGCGGGTAACCGCCGTTCAGCACCATGCGGATCGGGTTGACCGCCGACGGCATCTGGATCGACGGGTTGTTCGCGAGCGGCGGGAAAGCCGGCGGCTGGCCGAGGCCATTTTCCGCGTGGCACTTCGCGCAGTTGTCAGCGTAGATCTTCTGACCTTGCTTCAACAGTTCGCCGCCGAACTTTTCCGATGTTTCGAGCTGCAGCGACTCAGGCGCCTCGCTCTTTTGCGGAATCGTCTTCAGGTACGTGGCCATCGCGTTGATGTCTTCGTCCGACATGTACTGCAGGCTGTTGTGAACCACTTCAGCCATCGGACCAAACACCGCGCCGCGGTTCGACACGCCGGTCTTCAGCAGATCGGCGATGTCCTTGAGGTCCCAGTCGCCGAGACCGGCTTCGCGGTTCGACGTCAACGACGGTGCGTACCAGTTCTGCAGCGGAATCAGGCCGCCGGCGAACGCCGCCGAATTGACCGGGGCGCCCATCGCGTTGATCGACGTGTGGCACATGCCGCAATGGCCGAGGCCTTCGATCAGGTACGCGCCACGGTTCCATTCGACCGACTTGGTCGGATCCGGCTTGAACTCGCCTTCACGGAAGAACAGCGTGCGCCAGCCGA
>DASXXR010000562.1:0-3464 GCA_036502945.1 Paraburkholderia sp.
GATGCCGAGGCCTGGACCTTGCGGAATCGATACAAAGCCGTCTTCGTATTTGAAGACTTCCGGGTTCTTGATGTAATCGAGCAGGTCGTTGCCCTGGTTGTAATGGATGCCGAGACTCTGCTCCTGGATGAACGCGTTGTAGCTGACCGCGTCGATCTGCAGACACGTTGCCAGCGCGATCGGGCCGAGCGGGCAGTGCAGCGCAAGCGCGACGTCGTACGCTTCAGCCATCGACGCGATCTTGCGGCATTCGGTGATACCCCCCGCATGCGACGCGTCGGGCTGAATGATATCGACGTAACCGCCCGCGAGAATGTGCTTGAAGTCCCAGCGCGAATAAAGACGCTCGCCGAGCGCGATCGGCGTGCTGGTCTGATTGACGATGTCGCGCAGCGCCTCGACGTTCTCCGATAGCACCGGCTCTTCGATGAACAGCAGCTTGTACGGATCGAGCTCTTTTGCGAGCACTTTAGCCATCGGCTTATGCACGCGACCGTGGAAATCGACGCCGATGCCGATGTTCGGCCCGACCGCTTCGCGCACGGCGGCGACGTTGTTGATTACGCCTTGAACCTTGTCGAAGGTGTCGATGATCTGCAACTCTTCCGAGCCGTTCATCTTCACCGCCTTGAAGCCGCGTTCGACAACCGCGCGTGCGTTGTTCGCGACGTCGCTCGGACGGTCGCCGCCGATCCACGAATACACCTTGATGCGGTCGCGCACCTGGCCGCCCAGCAGCGCATGCACCGGCACGCCGTGGAATTTGCCCAAGATGTCCCACAGCGCCTGATCCACGCCCGCGATCGCGCTCATCGAAATCGGGCCGCCCCGATAGAAGCCTGCGCGGTACATCACCTGCCAGTGATCTTCGACCAGCCGCGGATCTTTGCCGATCAGGTAATCCGACAACTCGTCGACGGCTGCCGCCACCGTATGCGCGCGCCCCTCGACCACCGGCTCACACCAACCGACGATGCCTTCGTCGGTTTCGATCTTCACGAAGCACCAGC
Source organism: Paraburkholderia sp. (assembly GCA_036502945.1). GTDB lineage: Bacteria > Pseudomonadota > Gammaproteobacteria > Burkholderiales > Burkholderiaceae > Paraburkholderia. The sequence continues at coordinate 1,011 of DASXXR010000562.1, forward strand.
GTGGCGGAACGATGAAGGTTTCGATGCGGGTGATTTTCATGGCGTGTCTCCTTTGCAGATGATGTGAGGCCGAGGCTCGAGCCGTACGTAAATAAAGGACGAAGTCCGAGGAGCCACATGCTACAACAAAACCCTCATTAAATACTATTAATAGTATTATTTGTGGGGCGATCGAACGACGCGCATCAGGGCAGATGGCCAAGGCGGCGGAATGCCCGATAATCGCCGTCGCCGTTTGGGATCACCCACCATCGGGCCACCACCACCGCGAAGCGCCCAAAGGGCGTCGGAGAACAACTATTCAGCGAGATCTGCACGGGCGCGTCACCCATCTGCTGGCGACCGCCATCCTGCGCGGCGACTTCGCGCCCGAATCGATCCTGCCGCGCGAAGCGGAGCTGATGGAAACCTTCGGCGTGAGTCGCACCGTGTTGCGTGAGGCGCTGCGCACGTTGACGTCGAAGGGGCTGACCGAATCGCGTCCGCGCGTGGGCACGCGGGTGCGTCCGAAGCATGCGTGGAATCTGCTCGATGCGGATGTGCTCGACTGGTACTCGCGGGTCGCACCGCAGATGGATTTCGCGCTCAAGCTGCAGGAAATGCGCGAAATGATCGAGCCGTATGCGGCGGGTCTCGCGGCGGCGTCGCACGGCGACGCAACCTTCGATGCGCTCGACACCGCCCATGCAGCGATGGTGGCCGCGCGCAACGTCGATGAATGGGTGCGCGCCGATCTCGAGTTTCATCTGAGCGTGCTGGCGGCGTGCAGCAACGAGTTATTGATCCCGCTGGGTACATTGATCGAGCGCACGCTTGAGGCTCAACTGCGGCTCAATGCGAAGCGCGCCGACGTATTCAATGCATCGCTCGGCGAGCACACGGCGGTATTCGAAGCGATCCGCGCGCGCAACGCGCCGCGCGCTCGCGCGGCGATGGCCGCGCTGCTGGGTGTTACGCGCGAACGAATCGAAGGGTGAACACCGCGCCCGTGCCCATGCGCCGCGCTATTCGCCGAGCGAAGCCGTCAGAAAATCGATAAACACGCGCACTCTCGCCGACATCTGATGCCGCGGCGAATAAACCGCGAAGATGTCCGCATCCGGCGTGCGGTACTCCGGCAGCACATGCACAAGCGTGCCGTTTTGCAGATAGTCGGTAATGTCCCACTCCGCGCGCATCAGGATGCCGTGGCCGTCGAGCGCCCACTTCACGGCGATCTCGCCGTCGTTGGTCGTCAGATTGCCGCGCACCCGCACCGTCGCCGTTTTTTGCGCCGCGCCGCGGCCGCTCGTCAGACGCCAGATGCCGTAGCCGTCGTCGCCCTGGCGGATGCCGATGCAATTGTGCGTGGCCAGATCAGCCGGCGTCTTCGGCGTCCGGTGCTGCGCCAGATATGCCGGCGCCGCGCACAGCAGGCGCCGGTTCGGCGCGATGCGGCGCGCGATCACGCGTGCATCCGGCGGCTCGCCGAAGCGGATGCAGACGTCGTACGCGTCGCTGCTGATCGGCGGCGGATCGACCGACAATTGCAATTGCACGTCGACTTCCGGAAAGCGCTGCACGAACCGCGAGATGATCGGCGCGACGTGGCTGCGCCCGAAGCCGAGCGTCGCGTTCACGCGCAGCAAACCCTTCGGTGCTGCGCGCGCACCGCCCAGCAACTGCGCGAGTTCGTCCATTTCGCCCAGAATCCGGCGCGCGTGCGCGAGGTAGATTTCCCCTTCGCCGGTAAGACTCATGCGGCGCGTCGTCCGGTTCACGAGTGCGACGCCTGCGCGTGCTTCCATTTGCGCGAGATGCTTGCTGACGGCCGCCGTCGAAATGCCCAACTCGCGCGCCGTCGCGGTCAGACTGCCGCGGCCCGCGAGCACGGAGAAGAATGCGAGGTCTTCCGGTTGTACTGATCCACTCATATCTTTGCTGGATTGTTAACCACACGTTAAAGGTGGTTTAAGTCTAGCAGCGCATGCGTGCAGCGTCGATTCACTAACATGTGCCGAACACCCAACTATTTCGGAGACGCATCACCATGAAGACCTATCGCATCGCGACCATTCCCGGCGACGGCATCGGCAAGGAAGTCGTGCCCGCGGGCAGGAAGGTGCTGGAAGCCCTGGCTGCGCGCAATGACAAATTCGCGTTCGAGTTCGAAGATTTCGACTGGGGCGGCGACTACTACCGCAAATACGGCGTGATGATGCCGGCCGACGGCCTCGACGCACTGCGCGACAAGGATGCGATCCTGTTCGGCTCGGCCGGCGACCCGCACATTCCCGATCACATCACGCTGTGGGGCCTGCGCCTCAAAATCTGCCAGGGCTTCGACCAGTACGCGAACGTCCGGCCGACCCGCATCCTGCCCGGCATCGACGCACCGCTCAAACGCTGCAAGCCGGCCGACCTCGACTGGGTGATCGTCCGCGAGAACTCGGAAGGCGAATACGCGGGCGTCGG
>DASXXR010000563.1:0-2080 GCA_036502945.1 Paraburkholderia sp.
TCGCGTACTCGGACGACCTGTCGCCCGAAGCGATCCGCCAGGCGGCCATCGCCACCCGCGCCATCGCCAAGGCAGGCGGCGGCAAGCAGAAGATCAAGGTGGCGTCGTCGCTGACCGGCATTGCCGGACGCGATCTCTATCTGCCGGCCGATCCGCTGCATTCGCTCGACGCGACCGCCAATGTCAAGCTGCTCGAGCGCATCGAACAGATGGCGCGCGGCCGCGACCCGCGCATCCAGCAAGTGATGGCGGGCCTCGCCGGCGAATACGATGTGGTGCTGGTGGCGCGCAGCGACGGTGGCTTCGCCGCCGACATCCGGCCGCTGGTGCGCGTGTCGGTCACGGTGATCGCCGAGCAGAACGGCCGCCGCGAAATCGGCAGCGGCGGCGGCGGCGGCCGCTTCGATTACGGCTATTTCACCGACGAAGTGCTGTCGCGTTATGTCGACGACGCCGTGCATGCGGCGCTGGTGAACCTCGATGCCCGTCCGGCGCCGGCCGGCGCGATGACCGTCGTGCTCGGACCGGGCTGGCCCGGCGTGCTGCTGCACGAAGCGATCGGCCACGGCCTCGAAGGCGACTTCAACCGCAAGGGTTCGTCGGCCTTCGCGGGCCGGATCGGCGAGCGGGTCGCCGCCAAGGGCGTCACGGTGGTCGACGACGGCACGCTGCCGAACCGCCGCGGCTCGCTCAATATCGACGACGAAGGCAATCCGACCCAGTGCACGACGCTGATCGAGGACGGCATTCTGAAGGGCTACATCCAGGACACGCTGAACGCGCGTCTGATGAAGATGCCGGTTACCGGCAACGCGCGCCGCGAGTCGTACGCGGCGCTGCCGATGCCGCGCATGACCAACACGTACATGCTCAACGGCGACAAGGACCCGCAGGAAATCCTCGCGTCCGTGAAGAACGGCTTGTACGCGGTGAACTTCGGCGGCGGCCAGGTCGACATCACGAACGGCAAGTTCGTGTTCTCGGCCTCCGAGGCGTACATGATCGAAAACGGCAAGATCACGTACCCGGTCAAGGGCGCGACGCTGATCGGCAGCGGCCCGGAATCGCTCAAGTACGTCAGCATGATCGGCAACGACATGAAGCTCGATTCGGGTGTCGGCGTGTGCGGCAAGGAAGGCCAGAGCGTGCCGGTGGGCGTCGGCCAGCCGACGCTGCGGATCGACCGGATGACGGTGGGCGGCACTGCCTGATTTTGAAGAAAACGCATACTTCGTGCATACAGTGCGCGAAGTATGCGGATTTTCCGCATTTTTGCACCCCGCGGCTTGTCAACCGAGCCTGCGCGGGTTATAAAGTCACTCACCCTTTTTGACCAGCGACCTCATTTCGCCATGTCCGCCAAATTTTATTTTTACTTTTTTTGGTATCTCAGACCGCTGGCGGATCGAGAGGGGTGTTAGTGCACGCAGGACACCAAGAATTCCCGAAAAACCGCCAGCTAGCCTGGCGGTTTTTTTTCGCCTCACGCTTTTGAAACCGCATTTGAAACTTTTGTCGTTGAAAACTTTTTGACTGTCGTCCGCTCTGGCATCGCTGCCTCATCACAGCCTTCGTTGCCCGCGCGAACACGCTACGAACCGATTCAGGAGAACAACATGCCCCCGCACAATACCGACGATGTCCGCATTCGCGAATTGAAAGAACTCACGCCGCCCGCTCACCTGATCCGCGAATTCGCCTGCGACGAAACGGTGTCCGACGTGATCTACAACTCGCGCAACGCGATGCATCGCATTCTGCACGGCATGGAAGACCGTCTGATCGTCATCATCGGGCCGTGCTCGATTCACGACACCAAGGCGGCGATGGAATACGCCGGACGCCTGATCGAGCAGCGCAAGCGCTTCGCCGGCGAACTCGAAATCGTGATGCGCGTGTACTTCGAAAAGCCGCGCACGACGGTGGGCTGGAAGGGTCTCATCAACGACCCGCACATGGACAACAGCTTCAAGATCAACGAAGGCCTGCGCACCGCGCGCGAGCTGCTGTTGCGCATCAACGAACTCGGCCTGCCGGCCGGCACCGAATACCTCGACATGATCAGCCCGCAATACATCGC
>DASXXR010000564.1:0-3198 GCA_036502945.1 Paraburkholderia sp.
ATCGGCGAACACCGGCCGCACGCAATACGTGACGCTCGATGCCGGCGCGGCGAGCGCGGAAGACGCGGCGATCCCGACTTCGGCGCCGGTGTCGGCGCCTGCCGCGAACGCTCGCGGAGGCACGCGATGAAGAAGCCGCCGAATCGCAAGAGCGTCGCGTTCTCGTCGAATCCGATTCTGTCGGTGCGGCTGCCGATGTGGCGTTCGAAGCTCGTCGTGTTCATGCTCTTCATGGCGTTCGTCGCGCTGACTGCGCGCGCGTTCTGGATTCAGGGCCCGGGCAACGGGTTCTATCAGAAGCAGGGCGAAAGCCGCTACCAGCGCACGCTCGAACTGCCGGCGACGCGCGGCAAGATCCTCGACCGCAACGGCCTCGTGCTGGCGACGAGCCTGCCGGTGCGCGCCATCTGGGCGATTCCCGAAGCGGTGCCGGACGATCTCGGCGCGGACAAGCTGCAGCAGCTCGGCAAGCTGCTCGATATGACGCAAAAGGAACTGCGCGCGAAGCTTTCCGAAGACAAGTCGTTCGTCTACGTGAAGCGCCAGGTGCCGGTCGACACTGCGGCGAAAGTGGCGGAACTCGATATTCCCGGCGTCTACCAGCGCGCTGAATACAAACGCTTCTACCCGGAAGGCGAGATCACCGCGCATCTGATCGGCTTCACGAACGTCGAGGACGAAGGCCAGGAGGGCGTCGAACTCGGCGACCAGAAGCTGCTCGCCGGCATGCCCGGCAGTCGCCGCGTGATCAAGGACCGGCTCGGCCACATCGTCGAGGACGTCGACGAACAGGTCGTGCCGCACAATGGTCAGGATGTCGATCTGTCGATCGACAGCAAGATCCAGTACATCGCTTACACGAACCTTAAAGCGGCGGTGCAGAAGTTCAAGGCGAAGGCGGGCGCGGCGATCGTGGTCGACGTGCGCACGGGCGAAGTGCTCGCGCTCGTCAATTACCCGACGTACAACCCGAACGACCGCACGCGCCTGACCGGCGACCAGTTGCGCAACCGGATTCTCACCGACGTCTTCGAGCCGGGCTCGATCATGAAGCCGTTTACCGTGTCGCTGGCGCTGGATCTGCACCGCGTGTCGCCGACTACACTGGTAGACACGGGGCCGGGGCGCTTCGTCCTCGACGGCGCGCAGATCACCGACGACAGCGCGTTCGGCGTGCTGACGGTGGGCGGCGTGATCCAGAAGTCGAGCAACATCGGTGCGACGAAGATCGCGATGCAGTTGAAGCCCGAAGAGATGTGGAACATGTACACCAGCATCGGTCTCGGTCAGGCGCCGAAGGTCGGATTTCCCGGCGCGGTGGCGGGCCGTCTGCGGCCGTGGAAAAGCTGGCGGCGCATCGAGCAGGCGACGATGTCGTACGGTTACGGCCTGTCGGCCTCGCTATTCCAGCTGGCGCGTGCGTACACCGCGATTGCGCACGACGGCCAGATTCTGCCGATCTCGATCTTCCGCACGCCGGGCGACCAGCCGGTGACGGGCCCGCAGGTGTTCGCGCCGACCACCGCGCGCGAAGTGCGCGCCATGCTCGAAACCGTGACCGCGCAGGGCGGCACGTCGCCTGACGCGGCAGTGCCGGGGTATCGCGTCGGCGGCAAGAGCGGCACCGCGTACAAGCAGTCGGGCCACGGCTACGACAAATCGAAATACCGCGCATCGTTTGTCGGCATGGCGCCGATGCCGAATCCGCGCATCGTCGTCGCGGTGTCGGTCGACGAACCGACGGCCGGCAGCCACTTCGGCGGCCAGGTGTCGGGGCCGGTGTTCTCGTCGATCGCGGGCGATACGCTGCGCTCGCTGAACGTGCCGCCTGATATGCCGGTGAAACAGATGGTCGTGTCCGACGACACGGATCCGGCCGCGCCGGATGCGCCTGCCGCGAACGGGGTGAACGGCGCGAATAACGCGAACGGCAAGACCGGGGCAACCGGCGCAACCGGCGCGAAAAAACTCGCGACGAGCGGCGCCGCGAAGAAAATGATCATTTCGAGCAATACGAAGAACCACGCGGGAGTCGTGCGATGAGCGCGCTGCGCACTTCCCATCCGGCGCACCAGCAGATCGCCGACGCGCTCGCGTGGCTGCGTACCCGCGTGCAGTCGGGCGCGCATCTGCATGCAGACACGCGCTCGCTGGCCGCGGGCGATGCGTTTCTCGCGTACGCGGTCGAAGGCGCGGACAATCGGCCGTTTGTCGGCAACGCGATCGAGCGTGGCGCGGCAGCCGTGCTGTATCAGCCGGAAGGCTTCACCGGTCAGCCGGATCCCGCGCTGACGCGCGCAGTGCCCGCGCTCAACGAACTGGCCGGCACGATCGCGAGCGCGTGGTACGGCGATCCGAGCGACGCGATCCGCGTAATCGGCGTGACGGGGACGAACGGCAAGACGTCGTGCACGCAGTGGATCGCCGCTGCACTGTCTTCGCTCGGCACGCCTTGCGCGGTAATCGGCACGCTCGGCAGCGGGATGCCGGGGCATCTCGTCCATACGGGCTTCACGACGCCCGACGCGCCGCAATTGCAGCGCAGTCTCGCGCAGTTGCATCGCGCGGGCGCACAGGCGGTGGCGATCGAAGTGTCGTCGCACGCGCTGCATCAAGGGCGTGTGAACGGCACCGCGTTCGATATCGCGGTATTTACGAACCTGACGCAGGATCATCTGGACTACCACGGCACGTTCGCCGCGTACGAAGCCGCGAAGGCGCGCCTTTTCGCGTGGCCGGAACTGCGTTGCGCAGTGATCAACGCCGATGACGAAGCGGGCCGCCGCCTGCTCGCGAGCGCCAAAGGGCGCGTGCGCACCGTCGCGTATACGCTCGAAGCGCGAGCCGATGCCGATGCGCCGCTGGCCGACGCCGCGCTGATCGCGACCAGCGTGCGCGCGACGACCACCGGCACAGCGTTTCATCTGAGTTCGGATTGGGGCGAAGCCGACGTCGAAGTCGCCACGCTCGGCGCATTCAACGTCAGCAACCTGCTCGGCGTGCTGGGCGCGTTGCTGGCCGCCGACGTCCCGTTCGACGCCGCGCTCGCCGAACTGGCGAAGCTCGAATCGGTGAACGGCCGGATGCAGCGTCTGGGCGGCCGCTTGCAGAACGACGAGCCGCTGGTCGTGATCGACTACGCGCACACGCCCGATGCGCTGGAAAAAACGCTGCTCGCGTTGCGTCCGATCGCACAGG
>DASXXR010000565.1:0-11522 GCA_036502945.1 Paraburkholderia sp.
ATTGCCGCTCGAATCCGGCCCGCTGGAACAGTACGCAACGCCTGAACTGCCGCCCAACATCGCCGAGGGCGTGTTCGGCACCTATGGCGGCGCGCAGGCGCGCCTGTCGGGGAACGCCGGCGGCAACGCCAGTCTGCGCGCACCCGTTTCGACCCAGCAACTGCCCGATCTCGGCGACGGCTCCGGCGGAACGCTGACGCCGCAGGCGGAGCGCAAACTCGGCGAACGCGTGATGCGCGAACTGCGCCGCGACCCCGACTACATCGACGACTGGCTCATACGCGACTACCTGAACTCGGTCTCGGCGAAACTCGCTGCGGCCGCGAGCGCGCAGTACATCGGCGGCTACCGACCGGATTTCGATCTGTTCGCAATACGCGATCCGCAAATCAACGCATTTTCGCTGCCGGGTGGTTTCATCGGAGTCAACACGGGGTTGATCGTCGCGACGCAAACCGAATCCGAACTGGCGTCGGTCATCGGGCACGAGATGGGGCACGTGCTGCAACGGCACATCGCGCGGATGATCACAGCCAGCGAGCACGGCATGTACACGGCGCTCGCCAGTGCGCTGTTCGGCGTGCTGGCGGGTGTGCTCGCGCACAGCGGCGACCTCGGCAGCGCGATCGCGCTGGGCGGCCAGGCCTATGCTGTCGACAACCAACTGCGCTTTTCGCGATCGGCCGAACACGAAGCGGACCGCGTCGGATTCCAGCTGATGGCCGGCGCGGGCTTTGACCCGTACGGCATGGTCGCGTTCTTCGAGCGGCTCGACCGTGCGGCGATGAGCGATGCGGGAGTACCCGCGTATGCGCGCACGCACCCGCTGACGGGCGAGCGCATCGCCGACATGTCGGACCGCGCGCGCCGCGCGCCTTACCGTCAGCCGCGCCAGGCGTCGGAATACGGTTTCGTGCGTGCGCGCGCGCGGGTGCTGCAAGACCGTTCGCGCAGCGAATATGCGGACGACATCTCGCGGATGCGTTCCGAAATCGAAGACAAGACCGCGCTGAATGTGGCGGGCAACTGGTACGGCATCGCGTATGCGCAGATGCTGCAGGAACGTTACGACGACGCGTCCGCTTCGCTCGCGAACGCGCGTCACGCGTTCGGTGCGGCGGCGCGCAGCGAAGGCGATACGACACGCACTTCGCCGAGCCTCGATGTGCTCGCCGCCGACATTGCGCGCCGCGCCGGCCGCACCGACGACGCGTTGCGGCTCGCACAAATCGCACAGACGCGCTGGCCGCAGTCGCATGCTGCAATCGACATGCGTTTGCGCACGCTGCTCACCGCGCGCCGCTTCGGCGAGGCGCAGGCCGTGGCACAACGCGAAACCAGCGCGGAGCCGCAGCAGCCTGCATGGTGGCGCTATCTGGCGCAGGCGAGCGCCGGCAGTGGCGACGCGTTAATGCAGCATCGCGCGCTGGCGGAGCAGTTTGCACTCGATGGCGCATGGCCGTCGGCGATCCGGCAGTTGAAGGAAGCGCGCGACATCAAGACGGTCGGCTACTACGACCTGTCGACGATCGATGCGCGTCTGCACGAATTCGAAACGCGCTATAAGGAAGAGCGCGAGGAAGACAGGAACAGCGGTTGATGGCGGCCGTCGGGCCTTACCCTTACTGCGCGGGCCGATCCGCAGCGGTAGCCGCTGCAGCCGCAGCCGCAGCCGCAGCCGCAGCCTCTTGCGCCGCGGGACTCGCGACAAAACCAAAGCGCGCCGCAACGTCCGCACACCGCACCGGCTGCAGCGGCAATATCGCGTCGGCGCGCCAGCGAAACCGGCCAGAGACGCTGTCGGCGGAAAGCTCGGCATGTTCGGAGAACAGATCGAGATCGTGATCGTGCAGCGCGGCCACGCGCACCGGCGAAGACACATCCGTGAACAGAATGCCGCCTTCGTCGTCGATAAAAGCAGCGGCCGGTTCGAACGCGTTATCTGCCTGATCGGTGAGCGTCAGCGCGCCGCTTGCGCTATCCACGGCGAGCCGCACGACCCACGGCGTATAGAGAAGTTCGACATACACCCGCTGCGGCCCGTTCTGGAAGAACCACTGGCCCAGCGCGTCGCACTCGTAATTGCGGTTGATGAAGCCAATCAGCGCCGCGTGCCGGATCAGTTCACCGGCCGCGCCGCGCGCCTGCGCGGCTTCATCGCGCATCCGCCAGTTGCCGCGCCGGTCGAGCAGCAGCCAGCCGGTGCAATGCGGCACGTTCGGCCATTTGGCGAGCGCCTGCCTGACGATCTCATCCATGCTGCGTGTACGGCGCAAGGTAGCCGAAAATCCGCTGCGAAAGCCAGTCGATGCGGCCTGGAAACGGCCCCGTCATAAACCCGACGTGCCCGCCGTGCGCCGGCTGATCCAGTTCGACCGCCGACGATACTTCATCCGGCGACGGCAGCACGGCGCCGGGCAGGAACGGATCGTTGCGCGCATTGAGCACAAGCGTTGGAACAATGATGTCCGGCCACAACGGGCGCGTGGTGGCGCGCGTCCAGTAGTCGTCGGTGTTGCGAAAGCCGTGCAGCGGCGCCGTCACCGCATTGTCGAACTCGTACATCGTGCGGCTTGCGAGCATCGCGTCGGCATCGAAAAGCCCCGGGTATTGCGCCAGTTTCTGCTGGGCCTTCAGCTTCAGCGTTTTCAGGAAGCTGCGCGTGTAAATCATCCCGAAACCTTGCGACAGCGCGCGGCCGCCCGCGTGCACATCGAGCGGCGCGGAAATGGCCGCGGCGGCCGCGACGAACGCGGCGTCTTCGCGCCGCTCGCCGAGCCAGCGCAACAGCACATTGCCACCCAGCGACACACCCGCCGCAACGATCGGCCCAGCATGCACGCGGCGCAGCCGCCGCAGCACCCAGTCGACTTCGTTGCTGTCCGCGAGATGATAGAAGCGCGGCAACAGATTGAGCGGCCCGCTGCAACTGCGAAAGTGCGGCACGACGCCGTGCCAGCCGAGACCGCGCGCAGCGGCCATCAACGAGAGCGCGTAGTGCGACATGGAACTGCCTTCAAGGCCGTGAAACAGCACGAAAAGCGGGGCATCGGCGGGTGGGGCGGTGTGCGCGCCGGGCTGATCGTGGAGAACCCAGTCGAGTTCGATGAAGTCGCCGTCGGGCGTATTCCAGCGCTCGCGCCGGTAGTTCACCGTGGGCAGGCGCGCGAACAGCGCCGGAACGATGGTCTGGATGTGGCTGTTGGGAAGCCAGAGCGGCGCGCGGTAAAACATATCGACAGTCGCCCCGACAGCCGCCGCGCCGCGGGCCGATGTGGAGGAAGCGTTATTGTCGTGCGTCGTGCTCATGCCAATACCGGTACGGAATCAGACAAAGCGGCAGGCCGTTCAATGCAGCGGCCCTTGGCCATGCCTCATTTTGGCAGCAAACTGACTGGCCGTTTCGTTCGGCATCGCACTAGCGTGGATATGCGCGATGCGCCATTCGCCGCGTTCGTGAACCATCACATAGGTCGTGAAAATCATGGCCGGCGACGCCGCCGGGTCCGCCGGACGATGCGCTTCGGCAATCGCATACACGACGGTGCCGAGGCTGTCGTACACGCGGATGTCGAGCGGCTCGATCGACACGGGCTTGGCTTCCAGCTGAACGGTCAGCCCCGCGCGGATGCTGTCGAGCCCATGCAGATGAGCCCCCTCCGCGCAGATGCAGCTAACGAATTCTTCATCGATCCACAAGCCCATCAGATTATCGATGTTGACCTCCGCGACAGCCTCGTAATAGGCGTTGAGGGTATCCGCGGCGGCTTCGAAGATGTGGGCAAAACGTGGCATGGCTCGTCAGTCTCTTGGGCGCGGCGTGCGCGGTTGCAGGTCAGCGTTCGGCGGCGTGCTGCAGGGCCCGGCGGGATCACCGTTGCGCGAGCAACATACCGCGCAGGTCCTCAAAAACCTGTTCGGCGCCGAGTTGCCGCAGACAGTTCAGATGGCCGAGCGGACACTCGCGTTCGAAGCAGGGACTGCATTCAAGATGCAGCCATTGTACCTTTGCGAGGTCCGACAAGGGCGGGGTGTGGCGCGGATCAGTCGATCCGAACACCGCCACGAGCGGCCTGCGCAGCGCCGCCGCCACATGCATCAGCCCCGAATCGTTCGTGACGACCGCGTTGGCGCGCGAAATCAGCGCACACGCTTCGCCGAGCGCCGTCTGGCCGCACAGGTTGCGCACATTCGGCGCGCGGTCGGCGATGGCCTGCGCGAGCGGCGCGTCTTTCGGCGAGCCGAGCGCAACGATCTGCGTGTACGGGAACGACTGGCCCACCATCCGTGCGAGCGCGGCGAAATGCTCGGGTGGCCAGCGTTTCGCGGGGCCGTACTCGGCGCCGGGACAGAACGCCAGCAACGGCACGCGTGCATCCAGGTTGAAGCGCGCCGACACTCGCGACGCTTCGTTCAGATCGGCGTCGAGCCGCGGCACGGGCAGATCGTCGGGCACTTTCGCGCCAGGCGCATAGGCGAGCGCAGCGTAATGGCGGGTCATCGGCGGACGTTCGTCCTTGCGCGGATTCGCGTGGCGCACGTTCAAGAGGCCGTAGCGGCTCTCGCCGGTGTAGCCGATGCGCAGCGGCACGCCGGCCAGCCACGGCACGAGCGCCGACTTCAGCGAATTCGGCAGCACATAGGCGGCGTCGTAGCCGACATCGCGCAGATCGCTCGCGAGCTGCCAGCGCCGCAGCAGGTGCAGCTTGCCGTGCGCGAGGTCGGTCGCATAGACATCGCGGATCTCGGGCATGCGTTCGAGCACGGGCGCGACCCAGGCCGGCGCGACCGCATCGATCACGATGCGCGGATGAAGTTTCACGAGGCGCGCAAAGAGCGGCTGCGCCATCAATGCGTCACCGATCCAGTTCGGTGCGATAACCAACGCGCGACGCATCAGGGTGAGTTTCCGATGTCGAAAAGAATCGCCGCGCGCACGAGCGCACGGCGTTCAGGTTACAGGACTGAAAGACGCCCGGCGAGAGACGCGGCGCGCGGCTCTGCGAAGCCCATCGCAGGCGCTTCGCGCGGCCGGCTGCCGCAACCGGGCGACGGACGTGCTCAGTGGCCCTTGACCACTTCGCCGTCGCGCAGCTTGTAGCGCGTGCCGCAATACGGGCAGCGCGCTTCGCCGTGCGTTACGTCGATGAAAACGCGCGGGTGCATGCTCCAGCGCGGCATCGCCGGGTTCGGACAATACGCGGGCAGATCTTTTGCCGACAGTTCGACCAGCGGCATTTCCTTGATTTCGCTCATGAGGGCTTTCTCGTGTAGGCAGGGTGTGGACGCACGGCCAGCGCGACGCCCGCGTGAGTTGCTCGAGTTAGATCTTCGTCAGCCAGTGTGCGTACTTGGCGCTCTTGCCGTTCACGATGTCGAAGAAGCCCGACTGCAGCTTCTCGGTGATCGGGCCGCGCGTGCCCGAGCCGATTGTACGGTTGTCGAGTTCGCGGATCGGGGTGACTTCGGCGGCGGTACCGGTGAAGAACGCTTCGTCCGCGGTATAGACCTCGTCGCGCGTGATGCGTTTTTCGATCACTTCGATACCGGCGTCTTTGGCGAGCGTGATGACGGTGTCGCGCGTGATGCCGTCGAGGCACGACGACAGGTCGGGCGTGTACAGCTTGCCGTTGTTGACGAGGAAGAAGTTTTCGCCCGAGCCTTCCGACACATAGCCGTCGACGTCGAGCAGCAGCGCTTCGTCGTAGCCGTCGGCGGTGGCTTCCTGGTTGGCGAGGATCGAGTTCACATACCAGCCCGACGCCTTCGCGCGCACCATCGAGATGTTGACGTGGTGACGCGTGAACGACGACGTCTTCACGCGGATGCCCTTTCTGAGGCCGTCTTCGCCGAGATACGCGCCCCACGGCCACGCGGCGATGGCGACGTGGATCGTGTTGCCTTTCGCCGACACGCCGAGCTTTTCCGAGCCGATCCAGATGATCGGGCGCAGGTAGCACGACTCCAGCTTGTTTTCGCGGACCACTTCGCGTTGCGCCGCAGCCAGCGTTTCGTGATCGAACGGCACGTCCATCTGGAAGATCTTCGCCGAGTTGAAGAGGCGCTTGGTGTGTTCCTTCAGACGGAAGATCGACGTGCCGCCGTCGGCCGTCTTGTAGGCGCGCACGCCTTCGAAGACGCCCATCCCGTAGTGCAGCGTATGGGTGAGCACGTGAATCTTGGCGTCGCGCCAGTCGATGAGCTTGCCATCCATCCAGATCTTGCCGTCGCGGTCGGCCATTGACATACGATTCTCCAGGGCTGTGCTGTTATGAGTGTTGCAAATTGCAGGTTACAGAGCGCCGCTGCGACGGCCGGGCGGGTGGCGCGCGAGTCCGCAAGAGGTCGGAATGCGCTGCGCGGACGGCCGTAACCGAGCGCCTGCAGGCGGCGAAGGCTGATATTTTACCGTCTTTTGCGCAATGACCGGACATTACAGAACACGCTGGACGCTATAATTCGGCGCACGCATAACATGCATCCGCATGCGCCATCGGTGCTTCACGAACTGGCGCTGACTTTTGCCGTCGCGGCCGTTTCCGCGCCGACGTATTCCGCCTCATGCCCGCTCGTTTGTCCGATCTCGACCGCCGTGCCTTCCACGAAGGCCTGCGTGCCTACTCGCCCACCTTGATGGCAATCTTCTCCTGGGGGCTCGTAACCGGCATCGCGATGAGCAAATCGGTCATGACGATGCCGCAGTCGCTCGGCATGTCGCTGCTGGTTTATGCCGGCTCGTCGCAGCTCGCGGTGCTGCCGCTCCTCGCGGCCAAACTGCCGATCTGGACCGTGCTGCTTACTGCCGCCATGGTCAACACGCGCTTCGTGATCTTCAGCGCCGGGCTTGCGCCGCACTTCGCGTATCTGCCGCTGCGGCGCCGGCTGCTGGTCGGCTACTTCAACGGCGACATCATTTACCTGCTGTTCCAGAAGAAAGGCTTCGCAACCGGCTACGTGCCGGGCAAGGAAGCTTACTTCTGGGGCATGGCGGTCGCGAGCTGGCTGTCGTGGCAAGTGTCGTCGATCATCGGCATTCTGCTCGCCAGCCTCTTTCCCGATAACTGGGGGTTGAGCCTCGCGGGCACGCTCGCGCTGATTCCGATCATGGTGTCGGCGATCGCGACACGCTCGACGCTCGCGGCCGTCGCGGTCGCGGGCATCGTCTCGCTGCTCGCTTTCGATCTGCCGTACCGGCTCGCGCTGCCGCTCGCGGTGATCGCGGCGATCGCCGCCGGCAGCGCAGCCGACCTGCTGGTCGAACGGGCCGATTTGCGGCGCATCCGCAATCGCGCCGGAGACTCCCGATGAGCGCCACGCAAATCTGGCTCGCGATTCTCGGCATGACAGTCGTGACGGCGGTCACCCGCGCGCTGTTTCTGATCGGCGGCGAGCGCACGGTGCTGCCGGAGCGCGTGCAGCGGATGCTGCGCTATGCGCCGGCTGCCGCGCTGATCGCGGTCGTGCTGCCGGATGTGCTGGTGACGGACGACGGCCTGTCGTTCGCGCTGAAGAACCATGACTTTTACGCGACGCTTGCCGGCCTCGGCTGGTATTTGTTGCGTCGCAGCATGGTTGAGACGATTATCGTCGGCATGCTCGTGTTTACAGCGTTGCGGCTTTTCCTGTAAGGCTTCTGGCGTACCTTGTTGCAAAGCGGCGGGCGCCGCACATTCGTCGAGCATCTGCCCTGTGCGACCAGCGCGCCTCAATTTTGAGATTCGTCCGGGGGAAGATCAGAACGCGAAGGGGATCGGTTAAAATGGCAGCCTCTCGGGAGCCTGCGCGAAGCCGCCGGTCACACTTTGGGTGATAGCCTGGATCAACAGCCCGGGTCATAACCCAGGTCGACGCCCCACCCAGACCGCCTGCGCAGCCGTCCGTCATCGCCTTCCAATCAACTCGCATACAAACGCCCATGAACCACGTATTGCGTCTTTCCGATCTGATCGCCGAAGGCAAGTTGTCCGGCAAGCGCGTTTTCATCCGCGCCGATCTCAACGTCCCGCAGGACGACGCCGGCAACATCACCGAAGACACCCGCATCCGCGCGTCGGTGCCCGCCATCAAGGCGGCGCTCGCAGCGGGCGCCGCCGTGATGGTCGCGTCGCACCTCGGCCGCCCGACCGAAGGGCAATTCAAGCCGGAAGATTCGCTCGCGCCGGTCGCGAAGCGGCTGGCGGAGCTGCTCGGCCGCGACGTGCCGCTCGTGTCGCAGTGGGTCGAAAACGGCGTGAATGTCGCGCCCGGTCAGGTCGTGCTGCTCGAAAACTGCCGCGTCAACAAGGGTGAAAAGAAGGATTCGGACGAGCTCGCGCAGAAAATGGCGAAGCTCTGCGACATCTACGTGAACGACGCGTTCGGCACCGCGCACCGCGCGGAAGCCACGACGCATGGCATCGCGAAGTACGCGCCCATCGCCTGCGCGGGCCCGTTGCTCGCCGCCGAACTCGATGCGCTCGGCAACGCGCTCGGCGCGCCGAAGCGTCCGCTGGTGGCGATTGTCGCGGGCTCGAAGGTGTCGACCAAGCTCACCATTCTGAAGTCGCTTGCCGAGAAGGTGGATCAACTGATCGTCGGCGGCGGCATTGCGAATACGTTCATGCTGGCCGCGGGTCTCAAGATCGGCAAGTCGCTTGCCGAAGCGGATCTGGTCGGCGACGCCCGGGCGATCATCGAGCAGGCGAAGGCGCGCGGCGCATCGGTGCCGATCCCGACGGACGTCGTCACGGCAAAGGAGTTCGCGCCTACTGCAAAAGCCGAAATCAAGAAGGTCGCCGACGTGCAAGACGACGACCTGATTCTCGATATCGGCCCGGAAACGGCCAAGGCGTTGGCCGCACAGCTCGAAAAGGCCGGCACGATCGTCTGGAACGGCCCGGTCGGCGTGTTCGAGTTCGACCAGTTCGGCAACGGCACGAAGACGCTCGCCGAGGCCATCGCGAAATCGTCGGCGTTCTCGATTGCCGGCGGCGGCGACACGCTCGCGGCCATCGCCAAGTACGGCATTCACGACAAAGTCAGCTATATCTCGACCGGCGGCGGCGCTTTCCTCGAATTCCTCGAAGGCAAGAAGCTGCCGGCGGTCGAAGTACTCGAATCGCGGGCCTGAACGTGGCGCAGCGCTCCCCGATGGTCAAGCCTCGTACGACGCGCGTCGCGTCGTGCGCGGCGTCGGCAGGAGAGCGTGCCGCGCAGGCACTTGACGCAGCGACCGGCCAACCGGCCGTTGCCATGATGATCGAATCGACGGTGGCCGCCGCCGGCTCTGCGTTCCATCCGCAGTCCGGCACGACCGCCACACCGGCGCAACATACGCCGGTCCAGAATACAGCGGCAGCTGCTCACAACTCGACGCCGGCCCTACAAGGAAGCAAGGAAGCGGTAGGGCAAGCAGCACGAACGGCGCACCGGCAGACTCCGCACCAGACTCAGAGCGCACTTCCCAGCGATCCAACCCACACGAGGAGACTCATGCATCGCGCCACCAAGATTGTCGCTACCATCGGCCCAGCTTCCAGCACCCAGGAAATCCTGAAACAAATGATCGAGGCGGGCCTCGATGTGGTGCGGCTCAACTTTTCGCACGGCACGGCCGACGATCACCGTCAACGCGCCGAGTTTGTGCGCGAGGCGGCCCGGCAGGTCGGCCGTGAAGTCGGCCTGATGGCCGACCTGCAAGGTCCGAAGATTCGCGTCGGCAGGTTCGAGAACGGCAAGACGACGCTGGTCGCCGGCAACCCGTTCATCCTCGACTCCGAATGCGAGCTCGGCAACGACGATCGCGTCGGTCTCGATTACAAAGACCTGCCGCGCGACCTGAAGCCCGGTGACGTGCTGCTGTTGAACGACGGCCTGATCGTGCTGAACGTGACGCGCGTGATCGGCACCGAGATCCACACGGTCGTGAAGATCGGCGGCGATCTGTCGAACAACAAGGGCATCAACCGCCAGGGCGGCGGCCTGACCGCGCCGGCGCTGACCGCGAAGGACATGGAAGACATCCGCACTGCGATGTCGCTCGGCGCGGATTACGTAGCCGTGTCGTTCCCGAAGAACGCCACCGACATGGAAATGGCGCGCCAGCTCGCGAACATTGCGGGCGCGCCGTACGGCATCAAGCCGAAGATGATCGCGAAGATCGAGCGCGCGGAAGCGATTCCGGCGCTGCAGGGCATTCTCGATGCGTCGGACGGCATCATGGTGGCGCGCGGCGACCTCGCGGTCGAAGTCGGCAACGCGGCGGTGCCGGCACTGCAAAAGCGCATGATCAAGATGGCGCGCGACGCGAACAAGTTCGTGATTACCGCAACGCAGATGATGGAGTCGATGATTCTCGCGCCGGTGCCGACCCGCGCGGAAGTGTCCGACGTCGCGAATGCGGTGCTCGACGGCACCGATGCGGTGATGCTGTCGGCGGAATCGGCGGCGGGCAAGTATCCGGTGCAGACCATCGAAACGATGGCCGCAATCTGCGTCGAAGCGGAGAAGTCGGAGCATGTCGAGCTCGACCGCGATTTCCTCGACCGGACCTTTACGCGGATCGATCAGTCGATCGCGATGGGCGCGCTCTTCACCGCGTACCACCTCGGCGCGAAGGCGATCGTCGCGCTGACCGAATCGGGCTCGACGGCGCTGTGGATGTCGCGTCACTGGACGCACGTGCCGATCTTCGCGCTCACGCCGCGCACCGGCAGCGAGCGCGCGATGCAGATCTACCGCAACGTAAACCCGCTGCATCTGGATAGCAGCACCGACCGCGACATCGCGCTGCAGCAGGCGCTTGAAGTGGTGGTCGGCAAGGGCTATGCGGCGCGCGGCGATATGGTCGTGCTGACGGTCGGCGAGCCGATGGGGCAAGCCGGCGGAACGAACACGCTGAAGATCGTGCGGGTCGGGGAACCGTACTGACACGCCTGACGCGGCAGATGCGCCCGAAGCGGCGCAGCAAGGCAAGCCGTTGCTCCCGGGAGAGGCGGCGTACCGATTAACGAAGGTGCGCAAGGGACGACGGTTTGCTTCACGATAAAATTGCACCAATGATGCCGCGGGCAAAGGATTCGTTTCAATCTAAGGAGTATCAAATGCCTCTCGTATCAATGCGTCAATTGCTGGACCACGCGGCGGAAAACAGCTACGGGCTTCCGGCTTTCAACGTGAACAACCTGGAGCAGGTGCAGGCGATCATGGCCGCGGCCGATCAGGTCGGCGCGCCGGTGATCATGCAGGCTTCGGCGGGTGCGCGGAAGTACGCCGGTGAAGCGTTCCTGCGTCATCTGATCGAAGCAGCGGTCGAATCGTATCCGCACATTCCGGTCGTGATGCATCAGGATCACGGGCAGTCGCCGGCAGTGTGCATGGCGGCGATCCGCAGCGGCTTTACCAGCGTGATGATGGACGGCTCGCTGCAGGCGGACGGCAAGACGGTGGCATCGTATGAGTACAACGTCGACGTGTCGCGCAAGGTGGTCGACGCGGCGCATTCGATCGGCGTGACGGTCGAAGCGGAACTCGGCGTGCTCGGC
>DASXXR010000566.1:0-3734 GCA_036502945.1 Paraburkholderia sp.
GTCGCATCGTTGCAGGCCGCGCTCAATCCGGCGCAGACGAGCGCGCTCTACTTCGTGTCTCGCGGCGACGGCAGCAGTATTTTTTCAGACACGCTCGGCGAGCATAACAAGGCCGTCGACAAATATATTCGAGGGCAATAATGGCGCGCGGGAAATTCATCACATTCGAAGGCATCGACGGGGCGGGCAAGACGACGCATCTCGCGTGGTTTCGTGAACGGCTCGCCGAAAAGCTTGTGCCGACGGCCCGTTCGGTCGTCGTTACGCGCGAGCCGGGCGGCACCAAGCTCGGCGAAGCGCTGCGCGAGATCCTGCTGCATCAGGGCATGGATCTCGAAACCGAAGCCTTGCTGATGTTCGCGGCGCGCCGCGAACACATGGCTCAGGTGATCGAGCCGGCGCTCGCGCGCGGCGACTGGGTGCTGTCGGACCGGTTCACCGATGCGACGTTCGCCTATCAGGGCGGCGGCCGCGGGCTGCCGCGCGACAAACTGGAAGCGCTCGAGCGCTGGGTGCAGGGCGGCTTCCAGCCGGACTTGACGGTGCTGTTCGACGTGCCGCCCGACACCGCCAGTGCGCGGCGCGGCGCGGCGCGGGCGCCGGACCGTTTCGAAGGCGAATCGGACGCGTTTTTTGCGCGCACGCGCGCAGAGTACCTGCGGCGCGCGGAGGAAGCACCGTACCGGTTTGCGATCATCGATTCGACGTTGAGCATCGCCCACATTCAGAGAAAACTTGAAGAATTGATCGCAAGTATCTGAATTTTCACAAATATAAATTTTCATAATAAGCCGCATCCAGCTCAGCCAATACGCGAACAGATAGCTGTAATAAATTGATTTAAAAGAGAAACGATGATTTATCCGTGGCAAACCGACGACTGGACCCGCCTGCAGCAGTTGCGCAGCGCGTGGCCGCACGCGCTGCTGCTGCACGGTCAAGGGGGAATCGGCAAGCTCCGCTTTGCCCAGCACCTCGCGCAAGGGCTGCTGTGCGAGGCGCCGCTGCAAGGCGGTCAACCGTGCGGCGCCTGTGCGGCCTGCCACTGGTTCGTGCAGGGCAATCACCCGGATTACCGGATCGTGCTGCCGGAAGCCCTGGCCGCCGAAGCGGGGTTCGCCGCCGCGCCGGACGAAAAACCCGAGAAGGCCGATGCGGAAGACGGCAAGAAAACCCGCGCACCGAGCAAGGAGATCAAAATCGAGCAGGTGCGCGCGCTGCTGGACTTCTGCGGCGTCGGCTCGCATCGCGGCGGAGTGCGCGTCGTCGTGCTGTATCCCGCCGAGGCGCTGAATGTCGCGGCCGCCAACGCGCTGTTGAAGACGCTCGAAGAGCCGCCGGCGGGCGTGGTGTTCGTGATGGTATCGGCGCGCATCGACCGCCTGCTGCCGACCATCGTCAGCCGCTGCCGCCAGTGGCCGATGCCGACCCCGGCGCCCGACGCCGCGGCGGCGTGGCTTACCGCACAAGGCGTCGACGACGCCGCCGGGTTGCTCGCCGAAGCGGGCGGCGCGCCGCTCGCGGCGTTCGCGCTGGCGCGCGACGAGAACCGCGCGTTGCGCGACTGGACGCTGCAGCAACTGGCAGCCGGCGGCGATTGCGATGCGTTTGCGTGCGGCGAGACGCTGCAGAAGCTGCCGGTGCCGCTGGTGCTGGGCTGGCTGCAGCGCTGGCTGTATGACCTGCTCGCGCAACGCGCGGCGGGCGCGCCGCGTTATTTTCCGAACGCATCCGCGGCGCTTGCGCGCTGCGCCGCGCAGGCCGACGCCGGTGCGTTCGCCCGTTTCATGAAGAACGTCACGCGTCAGCGCGCGGTCGAAAATCATCCGCTGAACGCGCGGCTCGTCTTCGAAGAACTGTTTCTCGGCTACCGCGATCTGTTTGCCTAGCGCCGGCGCTGCGCTTTTACC
This sequence comes from Paraburkholderia sp., assembly GCA_036502945.1. GTDB lineage: Bacteria > Pseudomonadota > Gammaproteobacteria > Burkholderiales > Burkholderiaceae > Paraburkholderia. The sequence continues at coordinate 1,911 of DASXXR010000566.1, forward strand.
CTATCGATCCTCCGTTTCAAGATGACGCTTTCCTACCGCGACGCGACGACCGACGATCTGCCCGCGATCGTCGCCATCTACAACTCGACCGTCCCGTCGCGCCAGGTCACCGCCGATCTGGAGCCGGTGAGCATCGAGAGCCGTCACGCGTGGTTCGCGTCGCACGGGCCGCAGCGGCGCCCGCTATGGGTGGTCGAAGAAGGCGGCCGCGTGGTCGCGTGGCTCAGTTTTTCCGATTTCTACGGCCGTCCGGCGTACGGGCGTACTGCCGAAGTCAGCCTCTACCTAGACGAAAGCGCGCGCGGCAAGGGGCTGGGCAAGGCGTTGCTGGCGCAATCGCTGAAAGTCGCTCCGGGGCTCGGAATCGATACGGTGCTCGGCTTTGTCTTCGGCCACAATGAAGCCAGCTTGCGGCTCTTCCACGGTTTCGGTTTCACCAATTGGGGCGTGCTGCCGCGCGTCGCAGTGCTGGATGGCGTCGAGCGCGACCTCGTCATCGTCGGGCGCCGCGTCGACGCGGGCTGACTTGCGCACGCCGGCGTTACCTCGGTACTACAACGAAACCGCAGCGAAACAGCAGCGAAACAGCGGCGGAACCCCAGCACAACACCAACGGCCTCACATCAGGATTCACCATGTTTGTCGATTCGCACTGCCATATCAACTTCGAAGGACTCGCCGAGCGCCTGCCGCAGGTGCTCGACAATATGCGCGCGCACGCGGTCACGCACGCGCTGTGCGTGTCGGTCGATTTCGAAACGCTGCCGGCCGTGCTGGACATCGCAGCCGCGCACGACAATGTCTACGCGTCGGTCGGCGTCCACCCGGATCACGAGCACGCACGCGAGCCGAGCGTCGCTGAACTGGTCGAACTGGCCGCGCATCCGAAAGTCGTCGCAATCGGTGAAACGGGGCTCGACTACTACCGGCTCGAAGGCCGTTCGATCGCGGACATGGAATGGCAGCGCGAACGCTTTCGCACGCACATCCGCGCGGCTCACGCGACGCGCAAGCCGCTCATCGTCCATACGCGGGCGGCGTCTGAAGACACGCTGCGGATCATGGCGGAAGAACGCGCCAGCGAGCCGGGCGGCGTGATGCACTGTTTTACCGAACCGTGGGCGATTGCCGAGCAGGCGCTGGCGCAGAATTTTTACATTTCGCTGTCGGGTATCGTTACGTTCAAAAGCGCGACCGACGTGCAGGACGTTGCCCGCCGCGTGCCGCTTGAGCGTCTGCTGATCGAAACCGACTCGCCGTACCTCGCGCCAGTGCCGTATCGCGGCAAGCCCAATGAACCTGCGTACGTAAGTTATGTCGGACGCTTTATCGCGCGCGAGCGCGAGATGCCGGAAGCGGAGCTTGCCGCGGCGACGACGCAGAACTTCTTCCGGCTGTTCGCCATTCCAGCGCCGACAGGCGTTTGAATTTTGGTAAATTTAATACTATCAATAAGATAGACAACATTATTAAAGTCAAACATGCAAATTTATCTCGCTAATACCCGAACCTCCGGACTGCGGCGCCGCGTTGCGCGTTTCGCGCTCGCCGGCGGCCTCGCGTATGCCGCGCTCATCGCACTGCCGGCAGAGGCGACGCCCGCCGACACGATGATCAAGGCAGTCAAATTCGACGATGTGAAGGAAGTGAAGAAGCAGCTCGCGAACGGAATGGACCCGAATTTGACCGACAGCGAAGGCATACCGCTCCTCGTGATCGCCGCACGCGAAAAGTCTGACAAGGTAGCCGCAGCGCTGGTCGAAAATCCGAAGACCAACATCGAAATTCTCGACAAGGCCGGCGAAAACGCCATGATGCTCGCCG
>DASXXR010000567.1:0-7089 GCA_036502945.1 Paraburkholderia sp.
GATGAACACACCAAAGCCCACGGCGAGGCCGCGCGTCGCGGAAGCCAGCACATAGGCGCCGAACATCTCCCAGTGTGACAGCGGCGGCAGCAGCACGAACACCAGGTTACCGGTGATTTTCGACTGGATCAGCGACGACGAGCTATTCGCAAACGCGTTCTGCAACACGCTCATCATCACAAGGCCGGGAATCAGGAAGCTCGTGTACTCGACGCCTGGATACACCTCAACGTGACCGCGCAGCGCATGGCCGAAGATCGCCAGATACAGCAGCGCAGTGACGATCGGCGCCAGCACGGTCTGGAACGACACCTTCCAGAAACGCAGAAGCTCCTTGTAAAACAGCGTGCGAAAACCGCTCATGCAAGCCCCTCGACCACTTCCGGACCGTTCATCACCTGAACGAAGACGTCTTCGAGATCCGCTTTACGCACCTCGATTTCGTCGAATGTACAACCCGCTGCGCGGCACTGCGCGAGAATCCGCTCGACGTCGTCGTAGTTCGCGAGACGCAGCAGATGCTGGCGGCCGTTCACCGCGGCGGCAGGGTCGACTTCAAGCGAGCGCAACTCCGCCGGCAACACGCCCTGCGCGAAACGGACGAGCAACTGCATGCCCGCGAAGCGCTGCAGCAGCTCGCTCGTGCGTTCGAGCGCGACCACCTCGCCGCGCCTCAGCATCGCGATGCGGTCGCACAGCGACTCGGCTTCTTCCAGGTAGTGGGTGGTGAGCACGATGGTGTGGCCTTCGCGATTGAGCCGCGAAATGAACTTCCACAGCGTCTGGCGCAACTCGACATCGACACCGGCCGTCGGCTCATCGAGCACGATGACGGGCGGCCGGTGCACGAGCGCCTGCGCCACCAGCACGCGGCGCTTCATCCCGCCCGACAGCGCGCGCATGTTCGAATCGGCTTTGTCGGTGAGATCGAGATTGGCCATCACCTCGTCGATCCACGCGTCGTTATTGCGCAAGCCGAAGTAACCGGATTGCAGACGCAGCGTCTCGCGAACGGTGAAAAACGGATCGAACACCAGTTCCTGCGGCACGACTCCGAGCGCGCGGCGCGCGAGACGGAAATCGTCGACGACGTCGTGGCCGAGCACCGCGACACTGCCTTCGTCGGCACGCGCGAGGCCGGCAAGAATGCTGATGAGCGTCGTCTTGCCCGCGCCGTTCGGACCGAGGAGTCCGAAAAATTCACCTTCTTCGACCGTCAGGCTGACGCCTTTGAGCGCTTGCAGACTCTTGTAGCGCTTCTTGACGTTACGGATTTCTATGGCTGGCATGACTGTGCGCCGCCTGGAATGACGGCGCCTGAAAGGTGCGCAATGCACAGGGCATATGAAGCACGGGGGAACGGAAATTGGGGCCGGTTAGATGCCCCAAAAAACGTTTGATTATAGGACAAAGTCGACGGGCAACGCCGGGGCAACCTGGAGGCGCCGACATCCCGCGAAGATCAGGACGGCGAGTGCCCGGTATCGATCGAGCGTGAATGTCGCGCCGACAGCAGCGTATCGACGCCATAGGCTTGCGCGAGGCTGGCAAGTCCGACGGGCAGGTTCACGATGCCGAGCGTGGCGCCGCGCGCGTGGACTGCACGCTGCCAGGCGAGCAGCACCGCAAGCGCGGACGAATCGAACTGCGTAAGCGCCGCGCAATCGGCGACGTTCGCACCGCTCGCAATGCGCTCGAGCCCCGCCGCAAGTGCGGCTCGCGCGCTTGCGTGGGTCAGTGTGGTTCCGGTTTTGAAACCACTCTGGTTCAGCGTTTCGCTCACGACTGCTTGCCCGAGGCCAGTTGCTGATTGCGCTGCGTGAGGAACTGGATCAGACCGTCGACCCCGTGCTGCTGGATCTGCTCGTTGAACTGCTGCTGGTAGGCCTGGATGAGCCACGCGCCGAGCACGTTGATGTCATACACGCGCCAGCCTTGCGGCGTCTTGTACAGGCGGTAGTCGAGTTCGACCGGCGAGCCGTTGCTCATCACCACCGAGCGCACGACGACGTCCGTATCTTCCGGGCTCGCGCGGAACGGCTTGTACTGGATCTCCTGGTTCTTGACCTGCGCGAGCGCGCCAGCATAAGTGCGGATCAGCAGCATCTTGAACTGCTCGACGACCTGCTGTTGCTGCTGCGGCGTCGCCGTGCGCCAGCTGCGGCCCATCGCGAGTTGCGTGGTGCGCTGGAAATCGATGTACGGCAGGATCTTTTCGTTGACGAGCTGCGTAATGCGATTGATGTCGCCCTGCTGGATGGATTTGTCCGCGCGGACCGCGTCGATCACTTGCTGCGTGACGGTCTTGACCATGCCGTCCGGCGAGTTGGTGTCGACGGTTTGTGCGAGTGCAGCGCCACCAAACGAAAAGAGTACAGCGAAAAACGGGATAAAGAAGAATTTTTTCATTTCCAGCCCTGCAAAAAAAGAACGCTAACTTCGAGCCGACAATATCACGCAAGTTCGATCGTAATCCATCCAAACCCTGCGACAGTCGTATCCGGGTGTTACGGCCTCCCGGTCAACGCAGCTTGAACGACGGGTAGCCGAAGATCGCGGGCGGCACGATCTGACCGCCCGGGACCGTGGTCGGCGACGGAATGCCGGTCGAATCGACAGGCGGCGTCATTTGCGTGTCCACGCCCGGCGACGCGCCGATCGCAGTCGTGCCCGATGCGCCTTCGGGCGCCGTGGGTGCTGCGGGTGCTGCGGTTGCCGACGGCGCGGACGCCGGCGCCGGTGCCGTTGCAGCAGGCAACGCGCCCGCCGCCGCGGGCGTGGCCGCACCGCCTTCCACATCCTCATACTTCGGCAGCGGCGCGCCATCGCCGTAATCCGGCAGCGCGGCGGACGACGACCCGCTCGACAGCAGATACCTGCGGCGCTGCAGGTAAGCGTTGCGCACGAACGAGTACTTGTCGAGCGCGGCGCCTTCCAGCACGTCGCTGGCGCTTAGCAGATTCGCGCGCGTGTTGATCAGGTTCAGGCCGTACAGCCCCCAGGTGACCGAGTCCGGATTCACGTACGTGAGCGGATTCACGAAGTAGTTGCCGACATAACCGACTGCGTCACGCGCCGTGCTCGGCCCGAACAGCGGCAGCACCAGATATGGACCGGACGGCACGCCGTAGTGGCCAAGCGTCAACCCGAAATCGTTGTCGTGCTTTGGCAGCTTCGCGAGCGTCGCGACGTCGAACAGGCCGCCGACGCCGAATACCGTATTGATCACGATCCGCATGATGTCGCCGACGCCGTCGGCGATCTTCAGCTGCAGCAAGTTGTTCGCGGCGATATACACGTCGCCGATGTTCGAGAAGAAGTTCGTGACGCTGTCGCGCACCGGCTGCGGCGTGATCGTCACGTAGCCCTTCGCGACGGGCTTCAACGCGTATTGATCGACCTTGTCGTTGAACGTGAAGACCGTCCGGTTGAAACCTTCGATCGGATCTTCCTTCGACGGCGTCTGGACCGTGGAACAGCCGGCGAGCGCCGCCACAGCAAGCGCAAGGGTCGCAGCGCGCAAGGGTTGGTTCTGCACTAATGTTCTCCTTATTGAGCCGCGCCCGAAGCGGGCAACGCGGGCGCGGCGGCAGCCGGGGCCGGCGCGGCGGGCGGCGTCGTCGCCGCGGCCGGGGCCGTAGCGGGTTTCGCGGCGCCCGAATCGGCGGCCTTGCTATATAGAAACTGTCCGATCAGGTTCTCGAGGACGATCGCCGATTGCGTCATGGCGATCGTGTCGCCGGCCTTCAGCATCTCGGTGTCACCACCCGGCTCGAGCCCGATGTATTGCTCGCCCAGCAGACCCGACGTCAGGATCTTCGCTGAGCTGTCTTTCGGAAACGGGTATTGCTTGTCGATATCGATCGTGACAAGCGCCTGATAGGAATTGCTGTCGAAATCGATCGACGCAACGCGGCCGACCGTCACGCCCGCACTCTTAACAGGCGCGCGCGGCTTGAGCCCGCCGATATTGTCGAACTTGAGCTTGACCGGATAGGTTGCCTGGAACGACAGCGAACTCATGTTGCCGGCCTTCAACGCGAGAAACAGCAGCGCAATGAAGCCAAGCACCACGAACAGGCCGACCCAGAAGTCGAGAGCAGTCTTTTTCATCGTCATCCCAAAAGAATCTTGCCGCGCCGGCGCGCCACCGAAGCAGCGCGCATCGGCGCGCGCCGCTTCCGGACGCAGCCGTGCGGGGCTTAGCTGAACATCAGTGCGGTCAGCAGGAAATCCAGGCCGAGTACCGCAAGCGATGCATAGACGACCGTCTTCGTCGTTGCGCGCGACACGCCTTCGGGTGTCGCCTTCGCTTCGTAGCCCTGGTAGAGCGCGATGAACGTCACCGCAAAACCGAACACGATACTCTTGATCACACCGTTGCCGACGTCGCGCCAAACGTCGACTCCGCCTTGCATCTGCGACCAGAACGCGCCCGCATCGACGCCGATCATCAGCACACCCACCACGTAGCCGCCGAAAATGCCGACCGCGCTGAAGATCGCGGCCAGTATCGGCATCGCGATGATGCCCGCCCACATGCGCGGCGCGATCACCACCTTCACCGGATCAACCGCCATCATTTCCATCGCGGTGAGTTGCTCGCCGGCTTTCATCAGCCCGATTTCGGCGGTGAGCGACGTGCCGGCGCGTCCGGCGAAGAGCAGCGCGGTGACCACCGGCCCGAGTTCGCGCACGAGCGACAGCGCGACCAGCAAGCCAAGCGCCTGCTCGGACCCATAGCGATTGAGCGTGTAGTAACCCTGCAGCCCCAGCACGAAGCCGACGAACAACCCCGACACCGCGATGATGACCAGCGAATAGTTACCGACAAAATGAATCTGCTTTGTGACAAGACGAGGACGGCGCAGCAGCGGGAACAATTCGAGCACGAGCCGCACGAAGAGCCGCGTGGCGTAGCCTGCCTGGCCGAGCCCGCAAATGACGGAACGTCCGATCGCGGCGATCATGCGTTGCCTCCGCCGAGGCCGAAGTCGGCGGCAAGCGGCGCGCTGCCCGGATAGTGAAACTTGAACGGACCGTCGGGGGCGCCGTCGATGAACTGGCGCACGGTCGGGTCCGTCGACGCGCGTAGTTGCTCCGGTGTGCCTTCCGCATGCACGCGGCCGTTGGCGAGGAAGTAAACGTAATCGGCAATCGCGAACGATTCCGGCACGTCGTGCGTGACCAGAATCGACGTCGCGCCGAGCGCCCGATTCAGCGTGCGGATCAGATTGGCGGTGATGCCGAGCGAAATCGGGTCGAGGCCGGCGAAGGGCTCGTCGTACATCATTAATTCGGGATCCAGCGCGATGGCGCGCGCGAGCGCCACACGGCGCGCCATGCCGCCCGAAATCTCGGACGGCGCGAGGTCGCGCGCGCCGCGCAGGCCGACCGCGTTGAGCTTCATCAGCACGAGGTCGCGGATCAGTTCTTCAGGGAGATCGGTGTGTTCGCGCAGCGCGAAGGCGACGTTTTCGAACACCGACATATCGGTAAACAGCGCGCCGAACTGGAACAGCATGCCCATCCGGCGGCGCAGCGCGTACAAACCGTCACGCGTTTGGGCGCCGACGTCCTGGCCGTGAAACAGCACCTGGCCGCGCTGCGCGCGCACGAGGCCGCCGATCAGCCGCAGCACCGTGGTCTTGCCGCCGCCCGAACCGCCCATGACCGCGACCACTTGGCCGCGTGCAAAACGCAGGTTCAGGTTCGACAGCACGAGCCGGTCGCCATAACCGAAGTCGACGTCACGTAGCTCGAGTAAGGTCTCGGAAGAGGAAGGCACGACGCTGACAGTCCTTTTACACGGAAGGCGAATTATAGGGCCATCGTGGAAATGCTGCCGTGGTCTGCTCGTACCCTTTACCTAATCTGACGTTCGACGCCCAAACGCCCGCTGCAACCGGGCGACTGCCGCTGCCGGGTCGGCGGCTTCGGTCACGGCGCGCACCAGCGCGGCGCTGTGCACGCCGGTCTCGAGCACTTGCGACAGCACGTCGCCGCTGATTCCGCCGATCGCGACGAGCGGCACCACGCCGTCGAGCAGCCGCACATAGCGCGCGAGCCGCGCGAGGCCTTGCGGGGCGGTCGGCATCATCTTGGTCGTGGTCGGAAAAACAGCGCCGAGCGCAATGTAGCTCGGCCGGAAGTGCAGCGCGGTCAGCATTTCGTAGTAGCCGTGCGTCGACAGCCCGAGCCGCAGGCCTGCCGCGGCGATCGCGTGCAGGTCGGCCGTGTGCACGTCTTCCTGGCCGAGATGGACGCCGTACGCGCCGGCATCGATGGCGGCCTGCCAGTGGTCGTTGATGAACACCTGCGCGTGATGCGCGCGGCCCGCCGCGACTGAGCGCGCGATTTCACGCGCCAGTTCGGCCGGCTCCGCCGTCTTGCGGCGCAACTGGACCGTCTTCACGCCAAAACCCACTATCCGCTCGACCCATTCGGCGCTCGGCAGCACCGGGTACAGGCCGAGGTGGCGCGGACAAGCGGCGAATGGTTTCGACGGCGCGTCCGGCAAACCCGCTACGCGCGGAAAACGGGAGAGATCGGTCGGCCATGCGCCGATGTCATCGGAGTCGTCGATGTTGTCAGTGCAGTTTGCGCCGGTAGTTTTTTCGTCGCCGTCGCGCCACGCAAGCGCGAGCACCAGCGCGTCATGCGGGGCGAAGCCGCAATCGAGGAACGCCGCCAGCGCCGCAGTCCAGTCTTCCGGCAACTGGCCTTCCAGCCGGTAGCGTTCGCCGCCGAGATGCAGCGTCGCGCGGCCCGCAGCGGCTTCGATCACGCCAGCGCCCCGCACCAGCCAGCGCGCGACGTTTTCGCCGTGATGCTGCGCGTCGGCGACGATGATCAGATCGCCGCCGTTCGGGTCCTCGGGCGGGGTCAGGCAGATGCGCCACGGCGCATGCAGCGGCGGCCAGTCGCCAAGCCGCGCGCGAATGCGCTCGGCGGCTTCGGTGAGTTCGTCGGCGGGCGGCCAGAACAGGTCGCGCCCCGCCACCTTCAGCGTCTGCGTCATGCGGCGGCGCTCCCATCCTGATGCCAGAACGGCATGCCGACAACCGGCGTGCTCGCATGGGCGCTTTC
>DASXXR010000568.1:0-6721 GCA_036502945.1 Paraburkholderia sp.
GGATCGGCGTCGCGCCCGAGACGACCGAGTACGGGTTGATCAGGTCGGTCGGCTGGTACGTCGAGCCGCAGACCTCGCAACTGTCGCCGTATTGGTCTTTCGCGCCGCACTTCGGGCACTCGCCCTTGATGAAGCGGTCCGGCAGGAACATTTCCTTGACCGGGTCGTAGGCCTGCTCGATATCGCGCGCTTCGATCAGCCCGGCTTCCTTCAGCGCGCCGTAGATCGACTCCGACAGCACGCGGTTCTCTTCTGAATCGGTCGTGTAGTAGTTGTCGAACGAGATATCGAAGTGGTCGAAATCGCGCTTGTGCTCCCGCCATACGCGCTCGATCAACTGCTTCGGCGTGATCCCTTCCTGTTCCGCCTTCAGCATGATGGGCGTGCCGTGCGTGTCGTCGGCGCCGACGTAGTACACCTCGTGACCATGCATGCGCAGCGCGCGGACCCAGATGTCCGTCTGGATGTATTCGACCAGATGACCGATGTGGATTTGCCCGTTCGCGTACGGCAGGGCGGACGTCACGAGAATCTGGCGGCGGCCCGGCGGCGCGCCGGCGGTGGAGAGGTCGGTAGCGGGTGCTGACATAGGGGTTCTTCTGAGCCTGCGGAGGGAGGAGGGTCGCTCGTTCGCGCACTTTCGTGGCGTCTCGGGCGGACCCGCGAACTGCGCACGGGCCTGCCCGCGTGCCGCTCGAGTCTACGAACAAGGTTCTGTGCAAGACAGAACCGGCTTGATTCAGACGATTTTACCAGCGTGTCCTTGAATGGAGGACCGCCCGGCTGTCCTGATCGGACAGCCGCCGCGTGCAACGTGCGGCAGACCGCTTTATTCCATGAGGCGTCCGCTCGTTCCCGCGACTTCGTTAGGCAGCGCACAGAAGGGCAGCGGCGCGGCACCTTACTGTCCCCTACGCAGTGCCCCGATGGCCGCGCACGAAGTGCGAAGCGACCCGAACGGAACCGCTCGCCCCGTCGCGATGACTGGAATAAGGAGTGAAGAATGCTGGCAAACGACACGCTCGAGCAAGAGCTACTGCAGTCAGTCGACATGTCGGACGTGGAGAATCTGTTCACGGCCATGAATCATACGGGCTTTGGCGTCTTGCACGGCGTTGTTCCGGAGTCCGTGCTTGCGCCGATGCGCGACTATATCGGCAGCGAGCTCGAGAAACGCGACGGCCAGTACTTCGGGCTGGGCGGCCCGGACTGGATCGGCGGCAGCCCGCTCAATGCGATTTTCCAGGCCCGCGGATTCCGTCTTGCCCTCGATGGGCTCTACCAGCGGGCGATGAAGAGCCGCGCGCCGAGCGAGCGGATCCTGCCGGTGCTGCGCGTGCTGGCCGGCACGCACGGGCTGCGCCACGCGAACCGCTTCCACTACGATTCATACGTGGTGACCGCACTGGTTCCGATCCTGATTCCGCACCGCCCCGACGAACTCCCCGGGCATCTCGTGATGTTCCCGAACATGCGCCATGTGCGCGGCTCGGCGATCGTCAATATTATCGAGAAGGTGATTGTCGAAAGCGCTACTGCGTGCCGTTTGTGGCGCTCGCCCACCGCGCAGCGCTGGCTCGGCGCGCGGGCCGTTCCGCTCGAACCGGGCAATATCTATTTCTTCTGGGGAATGCGCTCGCTGCATGCGAATCAGGCTTGTCTGCCGACCAGCGTTCGCAGCACCGCGCTCTTTCACTTCGGCGATCCGCATGAGAACAGCGTGTTCAAACGGCTAAGTCAGGCGCGCGCTCGCGCGAGCCTTCGGAGGCTGGCGCGCAAGTGAGTTCCGTTTGTGCTGATTACGCTCGAAGCCTTGTCTGGCGGTCATTTGGCCGGAGTTGACACGCCAAAAAAAACCGGGGCTATGGGCCCCGGAGCAACAACGACAAGAGGAGAATGGTGACGAGGCGGCGAAGCCGCCCACGTACCGTAAAGACAGACCGCAGAAAATAGGAAGAGTTCGAAAATTTTTCGTTCGCCTTCGACGAACCCTTCAGCGCGCTTCACGCAGTCAGGCGGAAGCGCCTGCGGGGCCCGATCCATTTCCTTCGCCGCGCTTGCCGTGCGTTACTGCGCGTGCTGCGCCATCGCGCGCAGGTAGATTTCGACGCGGCGATTCTGCGCGCGGCCCGCTTCCGTGCTGTTGTCCGCGATCGGCTGGCTCTGGCCCATGCCGGTTGCCGACAGGCGCTGCGGCGCGACGCCCTGCTGCGCGAGGTAGTTCGTCACGCTTTCCGCGCGATTGACCGACAGCGTCTGGTTGTACGCCGGCTGGCCGGTGCTATCCGTATGGCCTACCACTTGCGCGTTGACCTCGGGGTTCTGGTTCAGCGTCTGCGCGACCTGCGCGAGAACCGGCTGGAACGACGGCTTGATTGCGTAGCTGTTCGTATCGAACGTGACCGAGCTCGGGATGTTGAGCTTCAGCGAACCGTCCGGCTGCTCGGTGATCTGCGTGCCGGTGCCCTTCGTCGCGCCCGACAGCTTGTTGTGGATCGACTGCCAGTTGTAGCCGGTGACGCCGCCGACCGCCGCGCCGACGCCCGCGCCGATCGCCGCGCCCTTGCCGCCGCCGAAGATTGCGCCGAGGCCGGCGCCGACGCCCGCGCCCACGCCAGTACCGACGGCCGTGTCGGTGCCTTGTTGGGTTGCGCAACCGGCGAGCAGGGCGCCGGCAACGGCGAATACCCAGAGACGGGTCATGATTTTTGCATTCATTTTCAGGTCCTTTCCTAAGTCAAACAAGCCGGCGTGTGACGAACTGGCGCACGCCGGCGATTCAGTGCAATCTGCGGTTCCATGCCGCGCCTTGATGACGCGGACTGATACCTAAAAAGGGTCTTCAGGCGTGCCTCCGGCACCAGCCACTACAATGGCGATTGAGGCACCAGCGATTCGGCCCCATTGCTGGGCGCGCGGCAAGCGTGCCTGCGAGGCCGGTTTTGCGCAATGCTGCATAACAATTTCTTTCAATTTCCGGCCGCTGGCGGAGCTTCGATTCCACCGCGCCGCAAGCGTTCTCACGGAGTTTCAATGACTATCGATCGGCCCCAGGTAGACGCCGCCCTCGCGGCCGTGACCGACCCCCACACCGGCCAGCCGTTCGCCGCCGCGAAGAACTTCAGGAACCTCAAAGTCGATGGTGCCACGGTGAGCGTGGACCTGATACTCGGCTATCCGGCCAAACGTCAATTCGAGATGCTGCGCGCGCGGGTCGCCGATGCGTTGCGCGCCGTGCCCGGCGTCGCCGATGCGCAGGTGCGGGTCTCGCAGGACATCGCCGCGCATACGGTGCAGCGCGGCGTGAAGCTGCTGCCGAACGTGAAGAACATCGTCGCGGTTGCGTCGGGCAAGGGCGGTGTCGGCAAGAGCACGACGGCGGTCAACCTCGCACTGGCGCTGGCTAGCGAGGGCGCGTCGGTCGGCGTGCTCGATGCGGATATCTACGGGCCGTCGCTGCCGATGATGCTCGGCATCGAAGGCCGCCCCGAATCGCCGGACGGCCAGTCGATGAACCCGATGACGGGCCACGGCATGCAGGCCAACTCGATCGGCTTTCTGGTCGAGCAGGACAACCCGATGGTGTGGCGCGGCCCGATGGCGACGTCGGCGCTCGAACAGCTGCTGCGGCAGACGAACTGGCGCGATCTCGATTACCTGATCGTCGATATGCCGCCCGGCACCGGCGATATTCAGTTGACGCTGTCGCAGCGCGTGCCGGTGACGGGCGCCGTGATCGTGACGACCCCGCAGGACATCGCGCTGCTCGACGCGAAGAAGGGACTCAAGATGTTCGAGAAGGTCGGCATTCCGATTCTCGGCATCGTCGAAAACATGGCCGTTCACATCTGCTCGAACTGCGGCCACGAAGAGCACATCTTCGGCGCGGGCGGCGGCGACAGGATGGCGAAAGAATACGGCATCGAGGTGCTCGGCAGCCTGCCGCTCGACATCGCGATCCGCGAGCAGGCCGATTCGGGCCGGCCGACCGTCGTCGCGGATCCGGACGGCCGGGTCGCGGAGATTTACCGGGACATCGCGCGCAAGGTGGCGATCCACATCGCCGAACGTGCGCGCGACATGTCGTCGAAGTTTCCCACTATCGTCGTGCAGAACACCTGAGCCGCATCCCGCGCGCGGTGGGCGCGCCATCCTCGCCATTCGCGCCGCCCGGGGTAAGGGCGCAAGGCGTCAATTTGCGTGTCCGCTCGCGGTATCATGTCGACTTCATCAGGTCCGGCAAGGCGGCCGCAGGGGCGGCCGGCGCTCGACAAGAGGATCGCATGAGAAAACGAATCGACGGCCGGGCGATGCAAACCTTCAAAGCGTTCATTGTCCTGGCTGCCTGCGGTGTGCTGTTGGGCGGCTGCACGTCCTTCCTCAGGCCCCAGGAAAAACGCGCGGATGCGCAGTTGCTGCCGACGTTGGGCAACCAGGCGCGCGGCACGGTGACGTTCATCGAACGTTCCGACGGCGTGCAGGTCACTTACAACCTGACAGGGCTGCCGCCGAATAGCGACCACGCGCTGCAGGTGCACGAGCGCGGCGACTGCAACGCCGCCGACGGCTCCAGCGCCGGCCAAGTGTTTTCGCCCGCCGCCGACCGCCTGAAGAACGGTGCGCGGGTGGAGGGCGATCTGGGCAACATCCGCGCCGATGCAGCGGGCGTGGCGGCCGGATTCATTGTCGCGCCGGATGTATCGCTGGATGGCGTGCGTTCGGTGCTGCAGCGCTCGGTGCTGCTGCATCACGATGCGACCGATCCCTATGCGTATCCGCAGCATGGTCCCGGCCCTGCGATCGCTTGCGGGCTGATTCGCCAGCAGTAGGCAGACGCAGCGCCTGCCCGTTCCGCCCGTCTTCCCATTTGCAAGCTTTTCCCGCGCTTCAATCGCCGCGATTTTCTCCGGGTTTTCTCCGCGTTTTCACCGTTAGGAACGCGCCGGCTCCCTTCGCGTAAAATAAGCGCCTTTCGTCCGGCCATACCGTCCCGCGTGGGCTCCGGCCGGGCTTCCACCCGATTGCACCGTCAGCAGCGTTCACCTATGACCATCAAATCCGACAAGTGGATCCGGCGCATGGCCGCCGCGCACAAGATGATCGAGCCGTTTGAGCCTTCGCAGGTTCGCGTGACCGAAGACGGGCGAAAGATCGTCAGCTACGGCACGTCGAGCTACGGCTACGATATCCGCTGCGCCGACGAATTCAAGATCTTCACGAACATCAACTCGACCATCGTCGACCCGAAGAACTTCGACGAGAAGTCGTTTGTCGATTTCAAGGGTGACGTCTGCATCATTCCGCCGAATTCGTTCGCGCTGGCGCGCACGGTCGAGTATTTCCGCATTCCGCGCAGCGTGCTGACGGTGTGCCTCGGCAAGTCCACGTATGCGCGCTGCGGGATCATCGTCAACGTGACGCCGTTCGAGCCGGAGTGGGAAGGGCACGTGACGCTCGAATTCTCGAATACGACACCTTTGCCTGCCAAAATTTACGCGAACGAAGGCGTCGCCCAGGTTTTATTCTTTGAAAGCGACGAGATTTGCGAAGTGTCGTACGCGGATCGCGGCGGCAAATATCAAGGTCAGCACGGCGTGACGTTGCCGAAAACGTGACGCAGCGCGCGCATTGACTCACCGGCTATACGGGTGACCGCTGCGCATGAGAAGCAGCGGTCGTTCTTTTTGGAGAATCGCCCCATGAAGTTTCGTTTCCCCGTCGTCATCATCGACGAAGATTTCCGCTCCGAGAACATCTCGGGTTCCGGCATTCGGGCGCTCGCCGAAGCGATCGAGAAAGAGGGCGCGGAAGTCCTCGGGCTGACGAGCTATGGCGATCTGACTTCGTTCGCGCAGCAGTCGAGCCGTGCGTCGTGCTTCATCCTGTCGATCGACGACGACGAACTGCTGCCGTACATCGGCAAGACGACCGACAGCGACGCGCCGGAACTTGCGCCCGCGATCCTCGATCTGCGCGCATTCGTGGTCGCGGTACGGCGCCGCAACGCGGACATTCCGATCTTCCTGTACGGCGAGACGCGCACGTCGCGGCATTTGCCGAACGACATCCTGCGCGAGCTGCACGGCTTCATCCATATGTTCGAGGACACGCCGGAGTTCGTCGCGCGCCATATCATCCGCGAAGCGAAGGTGTATCTCGACTCGCTCGCGCCGCCGTTTTTCAAGGAACTCGTGCAGTACGCGGAAGAAGGTTCGTATTCGTGGCATTGCCCGGGGCATTCGGGCGGCGTCGCGTTTCTGAAGAACCCGCTTGGGCAGATGTTCCATCAGTTCTTCGGCGAGAACATGCTGCGCGCGGACGTGTGCAATGCGGTCGACGAACTCGGCCAGCTGCTCGACCATACCGGCCCGGTGGCGGCGTCGGAGCGCAACGCGGCGCGCATCTTCAGCGCGGACCATCTGTTCTTCGTGACGAACGGCACGTCGACGTCGAACAAGATCGTCTGGCATGCAACGGTGGCGCCCGGCGATATCGTGCTGGTGGACCGCAATTGCCACAAGTCGATCCTGCACGCCATCAC
This sequence comes from Paraburkholderia sp., assembly GCA_036502945.1. Taxonomy (GTDB): domain Bacteria; phylum Pseudomonadota; class Gammaproteobacteria; order Burkholderiales; family Burkholderiaceae; genus Paraburkholderia. The sequence goes on from DASXXR010000568.1 coordinate 6,542, forward strand.
AATGACCGGCGCGATTCCGGTGTTCCTGACGCCGACGCGCAACCATTTCGGCATCATCGGCCCGATTCCGCGCGACGAGTTCAAACCGGAGAACATCCGCAGGAAGATCGAAGCGAATCCGTTTGCGCGTGAAGCGCTCGCGAAGAATCCGAGCCTGAAACCGCGCATCCTGACGATCAC
>DASXXR010000569.1:0-2687 GCA_036502945.1 Paraburkholderia sp.
GAGCGCGATTGCGCTGAAGCAGCCGGGCGTGGAGAGCTCGGTCGCGTTCCCGGGGCTGTCGGTGAACGGCTTTACGAACAGTTCGAGCGCGGGCATCGTGTTTGTCAAACTGAAGCCTTTCCACGACCGCCCAGGCAAGGCGCTTTCCGCCGGCGCGATTGCGGGCGCGCTGAACCAGCAGTACGGCGCGATCAAGGACTCGTTTGTCGCTGTGTTTCCGCCGCCGCCGGTGCTGGGCCTCGGTACGCTCGGCGGATTCAAGATGCAGATTGAGGATCACGGCGCGGTCGGCTATGAAGCGTTGAACGATGCAACGCAGGCGTTCGTGAAGAAGGCTGCGCAAACGCCTGAGCTGGGGCCTACGTTCTCCAGCTATCAGATCAACGTGCCGCAATTGAACGTGGATCTCGACCGCGTGAAGGCGAAACAGCTCGGCGTGCCCGTAACGGATGTGTTCAACACCATGCAGATCTATCTCGGTTCGCTGTATGTGAACGACTTCAACCGGTTCGGCCGCGTTTATCAGGTGCGCGTGCAAGCTGATGCACCGTTCCGCCAGCACGCCGACGATATTCTGCAGTTGAAGACGCGCAACAGGAATGGCGACATGGTGCCGTTGTCGTCGCTCGTCAAGGTCACGCCGACGTACGGACCGGAAATGGTGGTGCGCTACAACGGCTACACGGCGGCGGATGTCAACGGTGGACCGGCTCCTGGCTATTCATCGGGCGAAGCGCAGGCCGCGGCCGAACGCGTTGCTGCGCAGACGTTGCCGCGTGGCGTGAAGCTCGAATGGACCGACCTCACGTACCAGCAGATTCTCGCCGGCAATGCGGGGCTGTGGGTGTTCCCGATCAGCGTGCTGCTCGTGTTCCTCGTGCTGGCTGCGTTGTATGAAAGCTTGACGCTGCCGCTCGCGGTGATCCTGATCGTACCGATGAGCGTGCTGTCCGCGCTGACCGGCGTGTGGCTCACGCAGGGCGACAACAACATCTTCACGCAGATCGGTTTGATGGTGCTGGTGGGGCTTGCGTCGAAGAACGCGATTCTGATCGTCGAGTTCGCACGCGAACTCGAACATGACGGACGCTCGCCGCTGGCGGCAGCGATCGAAGCGAGCCGGATGCGGCTGCGCCCGATTCTGATGACGTCGATTGCATTCATCATGGGTGTCGTGCCGCTTGTGCTGTCGAGTGGGGCCGGTTCGGAGATGCGTCACGCAATGGGGATTGCGGTGTTCTTCGGGATGCTTGGCGTCACGCTGTTCGGATTGTTGCTGACGCCGGTGTTCTATGTCGTGCTGCGTCTGCTCGCAGGCGGCAAGATCCACGTCGCACAGAAAGATTCGCCGCATCTGATCGCGCAAGCGACGGATGCCTAAGGGAGAAAACATGAAAAAAATCGAATCGATGCGCGGGTGGGGCCGCGCAGCGGCTAGCGCGCTGCTGTTGATGCTGCTGGCGGCGTGCTCGGTTGAGCCGACGTACAAGCGGCCGGATGCAGCGACGCCCGCCGCGTTCAAGGAAGCATCGGCGCTCGACGCGAAAGAAGCGGGCACGTGGAAACCGGCGCAGCCTGCAGATGACACGCATCGCGGCGAATGGTGGACGATCTTCGGCGATGCGACGCTTGACGACCTTGAGCAGCAGGCCGCGACGGCGAACCAGGACTTGAAGGCGGCCGCTGCGCGCGTGCAGCAATCGCGGGCGTTCGTGCAGTCGGCGCGTGCCGCGTGGTACCCGTCGATCGACGCGGGCTTTGGGCCGACGCGCCAGCGTTTGTCGCCTGCATCGCAGTTCGAGCCGCAAGACACGAATGTGCCGACGCAGACGCTATGGCGCGCGCAGGGCACGGTGTCGTATGAAGCAGATCTGTTTGGACGCGTCAGTTCGAATGTGAATGCGGCACGTGCCGACGCGCAGCAGAGCGAGGCGCTGTTCCGCTCGGTGCAGCTTGCATTGCAGGCAGACGTCGCGCAGAACTACTTCCAGTTGCGCGAATTCGATCTGCAACAGGCCTTGTACCGGCGCACGGTCGTATTGCGCGAAGACGCGCTGAAGCTGGTTCAGCGCCGCTTCACGGAGGGCGATATCAGCGAACTGGATGTGGCGCGGGCGAAGAACGAATTGGCTACGGCGCGTGCGGATGCGGTGGGTGTTGCGCGTCAGCGCGCGGCTTCCGAACATGGCCTTGCGATTCTGCTCGGCAAGGCTCCCGCCGAGTTTTCGTTCCCGGAGACACCGCTTGTGCCCGTCACGGCGCGTGTGCCGGCGGGGCTGCCGTCGGCGCTGCTCGAACGCCGGCCGGATATTGCGGCGGCTGAGCGTGCGATGGCCGCGGCGAATGCGCGCGTCGGTCTGGCGAAGTCCGCGTTTTTCCCGAAGCTCGACATCACTGGCGCGTTTGGTTATGAGTCGGCGACGCTCGGCGATCTGTTCATGTGGTCGAGCCGCGCGTTCCTGCTCGGCCCGTTCGCGGGTACGGCGCTGACCATGCCGCTCTTCGATGGCGGCCGTCGTCGCGCGGGTCTTGATCAGGCGCGTGCAAAGTATGACGAAGATGTCGCGCAGTATCGTCAGCAGGTGCTCGTCGCGTTCCGCGAAGTCGAAGACAATCTGTCGGATCTGCGTTTGCTTCAGGATCAGACCCGCGAACAGAATGATGCGGTCAATGCGTCGCAACGTTCG